>JAFSEN010000068.1 GCA_017435745.1 Oscillospiraceae bacterium | reverse complement strand
TCCCTCCGTCGGCAAAAACCGACAGAGGGCGAATTAGCGCGGTACCACCTCTGGTTCGTCAGTATAAAACTGACCTTTGAAAACGCTGTAACCGGCGCACCGGATAAAACCTACTGTTGTTTCGGAATTATGGCTCGGGAATGTATTCGCATTTGTTCTGCCCGCTTTCTTACACCGACCGAAAGCTCTCTTTGCCGCATGGAACAAGGCTACTTTTTTCCTTCATGGCTTTTTGCAATATGTTTGGATTATACCGCATAAAAACGGCTTTGTCAACATTATTTTGAAAGCTCAAGGAGCTCCTCGGCGCTCTTTTTAAGCGCATCGGTAAGGTTTCCGCCCATGATTCTTGCAAGTTCGTTTACCCTGCCCTCTTTTTCAAGGCTTTCGACGGAGGTGAATGTTTTTCCGCCTTCGGTGCTCTTTGAAATAAGAAGGTGGTTGTCCGCATATGCGGCAACCTGGGCAAGGTGTGTTACACAGATTATTTGGCGGCCTTTTGAAACCTGTTTAAGTTTCTGTCCAACTTTTTGCGCGGCTGAACCGGAAATTCCGGTATCGACTTCGTCAAAAATAAGTGTATCAACATTATCGTTATCAGCAAGAACATTTTTTATGCTGAGCATGATACGGGAAAGTTCACCGCCGGAAGCAATTTTTGTAAGAGGCTTAAGAGGTTCGCCTGCGTTTGTTGCAATATAAAATTCAAGGTTGTCTTTTCCGGATTCGGAAAAATCGGTTTCCTCAAAATTAACGCTGAAGCGGACATTTGGCATGTTGAGATATGTAAGTTCTTCGCCAACTGCTTTTTCAAAGGCTTCTGCGGCTCTTTGACGCTTTTTACTGAGAATATCGGCAAGTTTTTCGGTTTCGGAAAAAACGCGTTCACGCTCTTTCTGCAGCTTTTCAAGGCGTTCTTCGGAAAATTCGATATTTTCAAGTTCCTCGACGGCCTTATTATAGTATCTTAACATTTCCTCAACACTTCCGCCGTATTTGCGTTTTAAACGGAAAATCTGGTCAAGTCTTCGCTCGGTTCTGTTCTGCAAAGCCGGATCAAAATCAAGTTCGTCGGCGTTTTCCTTGACATCGTTTGCAAATTCCTCAAACTCGTAATACATTTCCTTGAATTTTTCGGAAAGACCTTCGTATTGCGGAAAATATTCCGCAAGCCTTGCGCAGTTTTCGATAGCGATGGAAAGGTCTTCAAGAGCACCGTTGTTTTCGCCGCTTCCGTCAAGAGCTGCAACAGTTTCGGAAATAAGCTCCATAATATTTTCTGCACTTTTTATGCGTTTGCTTAATGCAAGAAGCTCATCTTCTTCGCCTTCCTCGACTGCAGCAGCTTCGATTTCTCCGATTTGGAATTTGAGCATGTCTATTCTTGCGGCCTTGTCCGAATCGTCAGCGGAAATTTTTTTGATATCGCGGTCGATCGATTTAAGATGTTTATAAGATTCTGAGTATTCGGAAATTTCTTTTTCGGTGTTTCCAAAAGAATCAATATATCCAATATGGAGCTCGGGGTTCTGCAAAACTGCGCTGTCGTGCTGGCCGTGAACATCAATGAGCACGGAAGAAAGCTGTTTGAGTACTCCGGCAGTGGCAGGGCGCATATTTACCTTGCATATACTTTTGCCTTCTGCTGAAATTTCTCTTGAAACCAAAAGTTCATCTTCAACATCATAGCCAAGTTCTTCAAGAAGTTTTTCGGCTTTTTTTGAAATATTGGTAAATACAGCTGAAACAACCGCTTTTCCTTCGCCGGTACGGACTAAATCTCTGCTGGTTCTTCCGCCGAGCACAGCGTTTATGGAGTCGATAAGGATGGATTTACCGGCACCGGTTTCACCTGTAAAAACATTGAATCCGTTTTCAAAATCTATGGAAGCGCTTTCAATAACCGCAACGTTTTTAATAAAAAGCTGGGAAAGCATCCGGTAAATTCCCCTCCTTTCACTGAAAATAATTTTATCCGATAAGTTTCTTTATATTTTCAACAAGAGAAACTGCAAGTCTTTCCTCGCGCATAAGTACAAAAATTGTATCGTCGCCGGCAAGAGTTCCCACAACGCCTTCATGATTCATGGCGTCAAGAACGGCACAGGCTGCATTTGCCATTCCGGTATAGCATTTGATTACGACAATATTGTTTGCATAATCAACGCTTTTTGCGGACTGGCTGAAAACAGCGTACTTTGTACCAACGTCTGAGCTGCTGTCATTTGCAGCAGGAGAATAACGGTATTTTCCGTCGCTGATCATTGTTTTTACAAGACGAAGTTCTTTTATATCGCGCGAAACAGTCGCCTGGGTTACATCAAAACCGCTTTCACGAAGATAAACAAGGAGATCTTCCTGAGTTGCAATGTCTTTTTCTGAAATCAGTTCAAGAATTTTGGAATGGCGTTTTGTTTTCATGATTCTGTCCCCTTTTTATCTTCTTTCTATAATTTTCTGGTTAAGGATTTCGTAAAATCCGCGTCCTGACAAGTTAATAAACTTTACAGACTTGTCGGAGCATTTTACTGTAATTTTTTCATCTTTTTTAAGATTGAATGCTTTTTCTCCGTCAACAACAACGTCAAGTTCTTTTTCTCCGCAAACCAAAGAAGAACCTACGGTTATTATTTTTTCCGGAGAGAAAACTACCGAACAGGATATGAGAGAATGCGGACAAACAGGCGTCATAATTATTGCGTTAAGGTTTGTGTCGAGAACGGGGCCTCCGGCGGACATAGAATATGCGGTGGATCCGTCAGGAGTTGAAAGAACGATTCCGTCCGCTCTGTAGCGGCAAACTTCGTGACCGTTGCATTCAACAAAAAGTTCGGCAATTTTTCCGGGAACGGATTTGCTTACGAATACATCGTTTATGGCAAGAGTTTTGCTTTCGCCGCATTCGATTTCAAGAACGGTTCTTTTTTCAATCGTGCAGCCTTCTTTAATAAGTTTTTCAATTGCTAGAATGCTTTCGGATTCAATATCCGAAAGAAAACCAAGTCTTCCTGCGTTTATACCGATTATCGGCTTATCAAATTTAATTGCGTGTTTTGCGGCACGAAGAATGGTACCGTCGCCGCCGACAATAAAAACAATATCAACGTTCGGAAGAGAATCATCAGGTTCGGAAAAGAGCACTCCGGAATGATTTATAAGTTTTTCTGCTTTTGGAACCATATAGGTTTCTATTTTATTTTTGAGAAGTATTTCAATAAGCTTTTCAGCGCAAGGGAAAACATTTTCTCTTGTAAGATTTGCAAAAATAAAAGCTTTTGATTTTCCTCGGTGAAGCTTTATTTTTTCAGCTTTTTTCAATCCGAAAGCCCCCTTTCAAAAAAATTAATTAATTAATCAAGTTCATTATGAGAAGATTCAACAAGAGCTTTTATTTCTTCGGAAGAAACAGAAAGTTCTGGTTCTTTTCTCGTGAGCACCATAAGATATTCGATATTTCCCTGGGGTCCCTTAATAGGAGAAAATTCAAGACCGACAATTCCGAATCCGGCGTTTTTTGCAAATCCTACGGCTCTTTCAAGAACTTCAATATGTGTTGCCGGGTCGCGGACTACTCCGTGTTTGCCAACTTTGTCTTTTCCGGCCTCAAATTGAGGTTTAACAAGGCAAACCATCATTGCTTCTTCGGAAAGGAAAGGAACAAGAACTGGAATAACAAGCCCGAGAGAGATAAAAGATACGTCGATGCTTACAAAATCGACAATATCCGGAATCTGTTCGTTTGTTATATAACGGACATTGGTTCTTTCAAGGTTTACAACTCTTTCGTCCTGGCGAAGCTTCCATGCAAGCTGGCCATAGCCAACATCTATGGAATAAACTTTTGTTGCGCCTTTCTGAAGCATGCAATCAGTAAAACCGCCGGTGGAAGCACCGACGTCCATACAGATTTTGCTGTCAAGTTTGAAACCGTAAAGTTCCATTGCTTTTTCAAGTTTAAGTCCGCCGCGGCTTACATATTTAAGAGTTTCTCCGCGAAATTCAATTTTATCTTCCGGGGTCACGGATTCCCCTGCTTTATCAGCTTTCTGATTGTTGACATAAACCTGTCCGGCCATAATAGCCGCTTTTGCCTGTTCGCGGCTTTGGATGATTCCTCTTGCAACAAGTTCTGCGTCAAGACGTTGTTTTTCGCTCATTTCAAAGCCTCCTTAACAGCATTTATCATCGATTCACGGTCAAGACCGTGGAGTTTAAGCGCTTTTTCTGCGTCCATGTGGGAAACAAATCCACTTACACAACGTTTTATATATTTACCTTCAAAACCGGATTCAAAAAGCATACTTCCGAAATGTTCGGCAATGCTTCCGAATTCAACAGATTCTTCGAAGAAAAAAACAAAATTGTATTTTTTTGCAATTTCAATAAGCTCATGCTCAACGGGAAAAATCTTTCCGATTTTGAGCACGGAAGCACCGGTTTCTTCCGAAGCAAAAACAGCTTCGGAAAAAAGTCTTCCATAAGTTACGATAAGACAATCGATTTTGTTTTCAAAATAATCAAAATCGCCGTAATTTTTAACAAAATTTTCAGGAACAATTTTTTCTTTTCCCCTCGGATATCTTATTGCCTGAACTCCCTCAGCAGAAAAAGCTTTTTCAAAATCTTTTTCAAGTTCATTATAGTCCGAAGGGCTGTAAACGGTGATTCCCGGAATACTCGTAAGAATCGGAACATCGAATGTTCCTTGATGTGTTTCTCCGTCACCGCCGACAATTCCTGCGCGGTCGATTCCGATAACTACGTGCTTTGGTTCAATGGAAGCATCATGAAGAACCTGGTCGTAAGCACGCTGGAGGAATGTTGAATAAACAGCAAAAACCGGCTTCATTCCGCCCGCGGCAAGTCCTGCGGCAAAAGTCATTGCATGTTCTTCGGCAATTCCAACGTCAAAGAAACGGCTTGGATATTTTTCGGAAAATTCGCGAAGACCTGTTCCGTCAGTCATAGCGGCAGTTATCGCACAGATTTTATCGTCTTTTTCAGCAAGTTTGCAGAGAGTTTTTCCAAATGCGGAAGAAAAAGAATATTCGGATTCTTTTTTTAGCTGGCCGTTTTCTTTATAAAAAGGCGCAACTCCGTGGAATTTGGAAGGTTTTTCTTCTGCCGGAGCATAACCTTTTCCCTTTATTGTGTTTATGTGAACAAGAACCGGGCGTTTGATGCTTTGGGCACGGCGGAGAGTTCTTATAAGCATTTCAATGTCGTGGCCGTCAGCGGGACCGAGATAAGTGAATCCGAAATGCTCAAAGGTGTTGCTCGAATAGAACATGTCTTTAAAGAATGTTTTTATAGAACGTAAAACAGCAAAAATTCCTTTTCCGATTGCAGGAATTTTAAGAAGAGTGTGTTCAATATTATCCTTAAAGCGGAAATATCCCTCTTTTGAACGGATCTTTGCAAGATATTTAGCCATTGCGCCGACGTTTGGAGAAATGCTCATTTCGTTATCGTTGAGCACGACAACAAGATTTGTTCCGCTTCGGCCGGCATTGTTGAGTGCTTCATAAATCATTCCGCCGGAACAGGCTCCGTCGCCCACAACAGCAATTACGGAATTTTCATCACCGTTTATCTTTTTTGCTTCCGCAATTCCGAGAGCGGCAGAAATGGACGTGCTTGCATGACCCGCAACAAAAAGGTCGTGCTCACTTTCTGCGGATTTCGGAAAACCGGAAAGTCCGTTTTCGGTGCGGATTCCGGCGATATTGCGTCCGGTAAGGATTTTGTGTGCATAGCATTGATGTCCAACGTCCCAAATTATAGGTTCATTGGGAGAATCAAAGACATAATGCAAAGCAACTGTAAGTTCAACTGCACCAAGATTGGATGCAAGATGTCCGCCTGTTTCAGAAACTTTGTCGATAATTTCATCACGAAGTTCGGCACAAAGTCTGCGAAGCTGGTCGTTATTAAGTTTTTTGATATCGCTTGCAAGCTTTATTGTTCCAAGAAGTTCGTGTTCCATTATTTCTCCGTTCAGTTCATTCTTTTAACAAGGTATTCAAGAAGTTCTTTGAGATTTGGATTATAAAATCCATTTTTTTCAATGGTTTCGAGTATATCAAAAGCGGATTTTATGTGGCAGAGCGCATCTTCCTTTGCCTTTTCAAGTCCATGTATTTTTACATAGGAATTCAGTTCGCAGGTATTATAATTTCCGTCGAAATCGAGGATATCATCGATTATCTGGAACGCAAAACCAAATTCTTCGGCATATTTTTCAGAAAGAACGCAAAGTTCATTATCGGCTCCGGCTGCAGCGCAGCCAATAAGTACCGAAGCTTTTATAAGTGCGCCGGTTTTGAGTTTGTGGATTAAACTAAGAGTTTTTTCATCCACAATTTGTTCAGCCGCTTCAAGGTCGAGCACTTGCCCGCCCACCATTCCGTGGAACCCGGCGAATCCCGAAAGAATACGCACGGCTTTGATAGCTCTTTCGGGATATTTTTTTGCGGAATCGCTTTCGGAAATTGCGCTGAAAGCATGAGTAAGAAGCGCATCTCCTGCAAGAAGGGCGTTCGCTTCGCCAAAAGCGATATGGCAAGAAGGTTTTCCCCTTCTCATATCATCGTCGTCCATGCAGGGCAGATCGTCATGAATAAGCGAATATGCCTGAATACATTCAACCGAAACTGCATAGGGCATGGCTTCTTCAATACTGCATCCGAACATTTTTGCAAATTCAAGGGTTAAAATTCCACGAAGACGTTTTCCTCCAAGCGCAGAATAACGCATAGCTTCAACGATTTTAACGAATTCCGGAGAATCGGAAGAAATTTCCGTGCTCATCGCAAAATCGATAAGATTTTTATTATCAACAAGAAAAGACATTTTTTCCTCCGGATCAATCTATTTCGATTTTTTCAATTTCAAGTTTTGCTTGGTCAAGTTTTTTCTGGCAGAGCTTGCTAAGTTCAAGCCCTTCCTTAAAAAGATTTATGGAATCTTCAAGAGAAATTTCGTCAGATTCAAGTTTTGCGTTGATTTCGGCAAGCTTTTCAAGAGCTTCCTCAAATTTAATTTCTTTTTTCAAAACGAAGTTCCTCCTTCTTTCTTTTCGGTGATTTCTGCTTTGAGCATTCCGTCGCCAAAATAGATTTCTATCGAATCACCGATATCTGCTTCTGAGACCGAAACAATTTTTCTGCCTTTCTTTTCAACGCGGCAAATTGTTTTTGCAAGGATTTTTGCGGGGTTGTTTGAATCGAGTTTGGATAATGCGGAAGAAAACAGATATTCTTTCTTTAAAATTTGGTTATTAAAAAGAATCTGCATTCTTTCGGTAAGAATATCGAGTTTGTTTTGATGTTTTACAATAAACTTATCTGTAAAGTTTTTTAACTTAACAGATGTTTGTTTATTAAGAAAATCCGCATATTTATCGCATTTTCTTTCAATTACATCGCGCATCCATTCAATATTGTCGTCAAAAGCCTGGCGGAGAGAATTTATATCCGGGCTTGAAAGTTCTGCAGCCGCCGAAGGAGTTGGAGCGCGAAGATCGGATACAAAATCACAAATTGAAAAGTCTGTTTCGTGTCCGACAGCGGAAATTACGGGGGTTTTACATGAAAAAATCGCTCTGGCGAGTTTTTCATCGTTGAATGCGGAAAGATCTTCCGAACTTCCGCCTCCCCTGCCTATTATTATAACATCCGGTCTGATAAATGAATCCTGTTTGTTCAATGCGGAAAGAAGCTGCGCAGGAGCATCCTCTCCCTGAACCGAAACCGGAGTGAGCATGATTTTAGCAACAGGCCACCTTCTTGTGAGCACATTGATTATGTCTTGAAGTGCAGCTCCGTTTGCAGAAGTTATAACACCGATTTTTTCCGGATATGCGGGAATATTTTTTTTATATTTTTCATCAAAAAGACCTTCGGATTCAAGCTTTGCCTTAAGCTGTTCAAAAGCAAGATGTTTTGCGCCGATACCGTCCGGCTGTATATCATAGACATAAAGCTGACATGAGCACGCTTTTTGATAAACAGAAAGATCACAGCGGACTATTACAGACATTCCGTTTTCCGGCATGAATCTTATTCTTTCGGCATAATTGCGGAACATAACGCAGTTTATTTCCGCACCGGAATCTTTAAGGGAAAAATAAAAATGTCCTGAATAAAAATTCGGTTTAAAATCAGTTATTTCGCCTTTGATATATATTCCGGAAAGCTTTTTGTTTTCATCGATATATGATTTGAGATAGGTTGTTATCTGCGTAACCGTAAGAATATTGAAACCCGCCACAGATATCATCCTTTCAAATCAAAATCATTTTTTTGCCGCTATTGCCGTAAGAACAGCAATTCCTGCGGCGTTATCGGAAGAAAATTCCGGCATTGCAAAAATTCCGGAATATTTTTCTTCGATAGTTTTTCGGATTATTTTATTTGACATAACTCCTCCGGCATAAACAAGAGGAAGTTTTCCGTATTCGGAAATAAGCGCATCGGTCATTCCGCAAAGTGCAGCTTCGACTGATTTTAAGCAGAAAAGCGCAATATCTTCGTGTTTTTCGCCGGAATCAAGCATCTTTCTGCATTTGTTTTCAATTCCGGAAAGGCAACAATCTGCGCCTTTCATAGTAGGTTTGATTCTAAATTCAGCGGTGCTTGAAAGAGCGAGTTCCTCAAGATATTTTCCTGCGGGGAAAGAAAGCCCGAGCATGACCCCGACTCTGTCAACAGCTTGTCCGGCCTTTAAATCGGCAGAACCTGCAACCTTTTCGCATCTGATGATTCTGTCTTCGTCCGGAGTTACAAGAAGAGCTTCGGTCGTTCCGCCGGAAAGATGGAACGCAATGAATTTTTCGTTAAGAAGATCAAGTCTTTTTGCGGAAAAAAGCGCAGCAGCAATATGTCCCTGCTGATGAGAAAACTCATATCTTTTAACGCTGTGAGTGGACGAAAGTGTTTTTGTTACCATATCCCCTACCAGGAAGCAAGGCATATAGGAACCTTCGATATCTCGCGGTCTTGTGGAAACGCCGATTGCGTCGATAGGATATTTTTTTTCGTTGAAAAGATCCTCAACTATATCACCAAGCTGTTTTACGTGGGAAAAAACAGCGTCAGACTGGCGAAGACCAATCTCCCCTTTCTTGACAGGAAGAAGTTTTTTGCGCTGGAAAATAGTGTTATTTTCAAAATCATAAACTGCCGCAGAGGTTGTATAGTTGCTTGTATCGATTCCAAGGAACATTATTCTTCGGTTCCTTCGTTTTTCTTTTTATAAACAGCACCGAGCACTCCGTTTACAAAACCGGGGTCATCGTCGCCGCAATAAACTTTTGCAAGTTCAACCGCTTCGTTGATAGAAACGCTTGCGGGAACTTCTTCGCTGAAATTATACATTTCGCAAACGGAAATTCTGAGAATTGCAAGGGTTGCTTTCGCCATTCTTCCGGGTTTCCAATGGCTGGAGCAGGAAGCGATGATTTCATCGATTTCATCACGCTTTTCAATGGTGGTTCTTGCAAGTTCTTTTGCAAAAGAACCGTCCGGAAGAGAAAGATCTCTACCTTCTGCAGCATTTTCAAGGATGTAATCAAGTCCTTCGCTGTGGAAGCTGCTTTCAAAAACAATTGCAAATGCGATTTCTCTGGCTTCTTTTCTTGTCATTTTAATAATCCTCCAATAAAAAACCTCCCCGATTTTACCGAGGAGGGAAAACTCGCTTTTAATTTTCAAACAACATAATTTATTCAAAATAATTATACCACCTTTTATTATATTTACAATAGAAAAATATAAATTTTATGCAAAATTTTTATGAATATACATTTTAAAAAAAGACCGCATAGCGGCCTTTTTTTAACTGTTAACTTCTATAATTGAAATGTTTTCAACCGGAACCGATGTTTCCTGAATTATTGTTTCTTTTATAAGTGCCGCTTCTGTTGGAAGCAGTTCATCGGTACTTACCATAACGTCTGCATAATCTCCGCTGATATAAACAATACAGTCCCTGAAACCTTTTGCTTTTATCATGGATTCAATTTTATTTTCAAGTTCCATATTTGCCGCAATTGTGTCGGCTTTTTCCGCAAGAACTGAAACTTCTTCGGAATCGTATTCCGCATCTCCATACAGATTACGCAAGGTTGCAACAGCCTCATCTCTTGATTGCTGCTTTGCAATTCTTGCTTCGCTGAAATATGCCGCTGTTTTGTTTATTTCTTCCGAAGCTTCTCCTTCGACAAGAATTGAATCGCCGTAATTTTTTCCGGTTTCGTTTGTTTTGCCTATTTCACCTGCCGCGTAAAGATAATTTACGTAAACGGCTCCGGAAAGCATAAATACCATTGCGGTTACGGCGATATGTTTCTTTTTTATAGACAGCTGAAACTTTTTATTTTTAAAGTCTTTGAAAAAATTTAAAATGTTCTTTTTCTTTTTTATTTCTTCATTTTTTATCGGAAGCACTACGCTTTCATAATTTGTTATACTTGTCATTGGATTTCCTCCTTATCTATTTATGCCATTTCGGCAACGCTGACTTTGGTTGATGGGATATCAAGAAGCGCGCAGACGGATTCCATTATTTTTTCTTTTACAACAGGATTTCCTCCGCCTTCGCAAATAATAAGAACGCCGCGTATTTTTTCTTCTTTTGCTTTCAACAATACCGGGGTTTCTCCGTTTTCGTTTTCAAGAATAACAAGTTCTGTTTCATTTGAATTTTCAGAATCGTTTTTTGATTCATCAAGATTTTTTTCAAAAAACAATTCTTTCGAACTGTCAAAAGTGATCATAACAACCGTATTTCCGGCTCCTTTGATTTTTGATATTATATCGGAAAGCTTTTTTTCAAGTTCTTCTTCCTCTTGATTAAAATCAAAAGGATAAATATAGCTGCTGTCTTTTTTATCAGATGGTGTATCCGAAATAAAATCTGACAGTAAAATCAATAGGATACCAAGACTGCCGATAAAAATTATATAAGCAGCTTTTTTGTTTTTATCTCCGAACAGTTCTTTTATTTTTGAAAAATAATCTTTTATTTTGTTTTCCATTTTATTCTTCTCCGGACAGAATTATTTCCGGCTCAATGCCGATTTTTTCAAAAACAATTTTTTGGATTTCATTGGTGTTTACGATATCATCAAAGGTTATGACAAACTTAGTAATATCTATGCTTTTGTTTTCTGAAATATTAACAGAAACCAAAATATCTTTTGCGGAACAACCGGATTCTTCTAATATTTTTTCTGTATCTGTATAAATTTTATTTTCTATAAATTTTTCCGAATTTTCAGAAAACGCATTGAGTTCATCTGAATCCGCAGCATATTCGGAAGAAAAACCGATATTTTTAAAATCAGGTAAATCTATATCCGAAACCGGAGAGATTATTACGCTTAGAAAAAACACGTAAAAAACCGATTTGAAAAGCTTTGAATTATTTTCTTTAGGAATTATAAAATTTAAAATTCCTCCGGAAATTGCCGCACAGCAAACAGAAAAGGCCCATTTTTTTATTTCTTCCAAACTATAGTCCTCCTCCGGTCATCAAAATTATAGCAACTGAAAATATGAACATAATTCCGATAATAATAACAAGCGAAAGCATTATTCCAAGTACAGCGGAAACGGACGTAAGAAGTGATGAAAGTTCCTTGTTTCCAATTATTTTTGTTATGAATGATGAAATATTAATACATATTTTCCATATAAAAAGCCCCATAAGTATGGGAAGAAAAATAGCCGCTATGGCAAGAATTGCATATATTCCAAGAAAATTTTTTGTTATTATAAGGCAGCTTTTTACCGTTGATATTGCATCTGAAACAGTGCTTCCTACTATTGGAACAACGCTCCCGACAATGAATTTTGCGGTTTTTGACAATGCTCCGTCAGTACCGGAAGAAATAAGCGTGTTTATGCCCATAACTCCCGAAAAAACGGCCATTATTGTTCCTATTATCCATACTGCAAAGTTTTTTACGGATTTTGAAAGTTCTTCTGTATCAATTCCGGAAACCGAACCGGAAATACAGATTGCGAGATACACAAGCATAAGCGGGCTTATTATTTCCGAAGCTATTTGTGAAATTGCCGTAACTGTTCCGAACATCATTGTTCTGTAACCGGTTGCAGAAGACAGGTATCCGGTTGCTGCAAGAGAAGACGAATATACCGGAATAAAAGCCAGCATAAAATCAGAACATTCGCCTATTGTTTCAGAAGTTGATGCAACAAGTTCTTTTATGGGAATCAAGAAAACAGAAGCGGCAGAAAGCGAAGCGACAGCGGAAATTATGCTTGAATTTTTTCCGGATTCTCCCAAAAGAATCGAAACCACAGAACAGACAATTCCCGCTGCAGTTACTGAAACAACAGCTTTAAGCGGTTCGTTTATTTTTGCGGAAATACTTTCAAAAATAAGTGTAATAATGTCGTTGAAATTTATGTTCGAAAGATTGTTTGCATCAAGTTTTTCTATTCCGATCTTTTCAAGAAGTTCATTGGCATATTCAGGAAGAGTATCTGAAAAACCGCTTTTTTCAGCTTCGGAAAGCTGAACATCTATTTGTTCATCATAATATGATCCCGAAAGAAAAACACACAGGATAAGAAGAGGGATTATAATGATTTTTTTCATACATTTAAAAGATTTTTTATGATATCAATTATTTCGGAATATAGCGGCATCGCGTTCATTAGCACTATTGCTTTTCCTGCAAGAATTATTTTTGACGAAACCGAACCTTGTCCGCAGTCTGAACATATTTCCGCAGATATTTCGGAAAGAATTATGATTCCAATACTTTGAAAAAGAATCATAAACTTTTTATGGTCAATTCCGGAAACGGAAATAATATCAACAATGTAATCAACAGTACGGTCAAGACAGGAAACAATATATAACAAAATTATTATTCCGGAAGCAAGCAGAGTGCCGAAAGCAAATTCGGGACGGTATTGTTTTAAAATAATAATAAGGCCGGTTGAAATAATGCCGATTCCGGCAACTGTTATAATTTCGTTCATAATCCAAAAACAGATTTTACTGTATCAAAAAGATTACTAATTTCACCGATGAGCATCATGAGCACGGCAATTAATCCCGCAAGGGTTGTCATCATTGCCTGTTCTTCCCTTCCCGATCTTATGAGCACCTGGTTGAGCACCGCTACGATTATTCCGATTGCGGCAATTTTAAAAATCATATCAACGTCCAAAATTTTCTCCTCCGATCCGTTAAATTGACAAAATTACGGCAAGCAGCCCCATAAGAATTCCAAAACTTTTAAAAAGTTTTGATTTTGAAAGAATTTCGTCCTCGTTTTTTTCATAAAAAGCTTGTACCAATGCAATGCAGCTCTCTATTTCAGAAATCTGTTCCGAAGCAGAATATCTTCCAAGGACGGAAAATGCTTTTGAAAGAATATTTATGATTGTTCTGTTTTTGCAAAATCCGCTTTTTAGAATATAACTATCAATTTTTTGAAAATCTTTGTAATTCAGATTTTTAATAAATTCCTTTGTTTTGGAATCACAGCTATCGGAAATTTTTTCAAATATTTCCGATAGCGATATGTTTTCGGATCTGATTCCAATTAGAATATTTTTAAGCAATTCCTCGGTTCTTCTTGCTTCTTTAAGTATTAAAATATAGTCATTTGAAATCAAAAAACCAGCGGAGCAAACAGATAAAAATAACAAAAAAAGTCCTGCGGTTTTCATCCGATCATTCCTTCGTAATCAAATATTTCGCATATTTCGCAGGAACTGTTCATAAAAACGAAATATTCAAAAATTTTGTGTTCAAAAATCTTTTTTGAAATCGGTTTCTTTAAAAAATCAGATCTATTCTGTGCATGTAAACTTGCAATAATATTTGTTCCGCTTTTCATAGCATCAAGAGCCGAAACAATATCGTTTTCGCTTCCGAATTCATCACAGATAATAATTTCAGGTGACATTGTTCTTACGGCGATTGATATTCCTTCGTGCTTGTAAAATCCGTTGAGCACCGCCGAGTTTGATATATCAAACGAAGGAATCCCGCGGTAAACTCCCGCGATTTCCATTCGTTCATCGACTATAACCGTTCGTTTTGATTTATTGATTTTTGCCGCAATATCCCTTAAAAGCGTTGTTTTTCCGCAGCAAGGAGGACCGATGATTAGAGTAGCTCCTTTTTCTATAAAAGGCATAACTTTATCTGCACATGATATTTCATGCGGAATTCTAATATTTATTGCTGAAATATCTTTTATTCCGGTTATTTTTCCTTCGGAATATATTGCGGTTCCGCAAATTCCCGCCCGGATTCCCCCTTCGAAAGTTATGAATCCTTCGCAAATTTCGTTTTGATATGTATGAACCGAATATTCACACAAAGATGCAAAAATTTCTTTTATGTCAGAAGAAGAGAAGATGTTTTTTCCAAAAACAACTTTATTGTTCATGCAAAAGATTGTAACGGGTCGGTTTACTATAATCCTTATCTCTCTGATTTCCGCCGGAGAAACATTGAATGATTTTATTTCGTCCGATATTTTTTGTCCGAGTTTAAAAATTATTTTTTCAATATTTTTTTTCAAAACATTTCACCTTCTTTTGCTCAATTCTATGAAGGCAAGTCCGGATTTATTCCAATAAAAAAAGCCGCGGAAAAATCCGCGGCATCGCAACAATATATTTTATTTTATCATAGCAAGAAATTCGTTTTCGTCAATGATTTTTATTCCAAGGCTCTGCGCTTTTGTAAGCTTGCTTCCGGCTTCTTCTCCGGCAAGAACATAGCTTGTCTTTTTGGAAACGGAAGAAGAAACTTTTCCGCCGTTTGCAACGATTATGTCGGAAGCTTCGTTTCTTGTCATAGTCGGAAGAGTTCCGGTAAGAACAAAGGTAAGCCCTTCAAAAAGATTTGATTTTTCTTTCTTTTCCGCTGTCATATCAACACCGTATCCGCGAAGTCTTTCAATAAGATTTCGGGATTGTTCAAGGGAAAAATAATCAACGACAGATTTTGCCATTATTTCGCCGAAGCCTTCGATCGAACAAAGCTCATCAAAATCCGCAGACATAAGAGAATCTATATCGCCGAATTTTTCTGCAAGTATATCGGCGGTTTTTTGGCCGATATTGCGGATTCCAAGAGCATAGATAACTCTTGAAAGACCGGCTTTTTTTGATTTTTCGATGGCTGCAATAAGGTTTGCCGCAGATTTTTCACCCATTCGCTCAATAGAAGAAATATCGGTTGCAATAATCTGGTAAATATCCGGTTGGGATTTTACAATTCCGTTTTCAACAAGAGCAGTGAGAACCGCGGGACCCATTCCGTCAATATCCATTGCGTCGCGGCTTGCAAAATGAATAAGATTGCGAAGAAGCTGCGCAGGACAATCCGGATTAGGACAGCGCAGAACGGCCTCATCGGCCTCTCTTACAGCTTTTGTGCCGCAGGCCGGACAGAATTCCGGCAATTTAAAAGTTCCTTCTTTGGGGCCTTTTGCGGCCAAAGCAACAACTTCCGGAATAATCTCCCCCGCTTTGCGGACGATTATGCTGTCGCCGATATTAATGTTTTTTGAATCAATGAAATCCTGGTTATGGAGAACCGCTCTTGAAACGCTTGTTCCGGCAAGCTGAATCGGTTCAAAAACCGCAGTCGGAGTAAGGGCGCCTGTTCTTCCGACCTGTACTTCGATATCAAGGAGAGTAGTGACTTTTTCCTCCGGAGGATATTTAAACGCAACAGCCCATTTTGGATATTTTGCGGTGGAACCAAGCTGCTCGCGGTCTGAAAGATTATTCACCTTTATTACCGCGCCGTCGATATCAAAAGTAAAATTATCTCGGTTTTCGCCTATATATTTTATATTTTCAACTGCATCGTGAATATCGGTATAGCGGTTATAAAGAACAGAAACCGGAAAACCAAGGCTTTTTACAAAATCAAGGCTTTCGCTGTGGCTGCTGAAAGTCTTTCCTTCGCATTGCTGGATATTGAATATAAAAATATCAAGCCCGCGTTTTGCGCTGATTTTGGGGTCTTTCTGGCGGAGAGAACCCGCCGCGGCGTTTCGCGGATTTTTAAAAGGCTTTTCACCGGCAAGCTCCTGCGCATCAACAAGTTTCCTGAAAGTTTCTTTTGAAATATAAACCTCACCGCGAAGTTCAAGATATGAAACTTCCGAACAGTCAATTTTTTTCGGGATAGAAGCTATTGTCATAAGGTTATGGGTAACGTCTTCACCCACAAAACCGTCGCCGCGGGTAGAACCGCGGACAAACATTCCGTTTCGGTATTCAAGAGAAACAGAAAGTCCATCGATTTTTGTTTCAACAACATATTCCGGATTATCTATGACAGAACGTACTCGGCTGTCGAATTCGTAAAGTTCCTCATAGCTGAAAACGTCCTGCAAACTTCCCATCTGAACGGCATGTTGAACCGGTTCAAACTTCATCGAAGCGGCTCCGCCGACTTTTTGTGTCGGGGAATCCGCTGTTACAAGTTCCGGAAACTCTGTTTCAAGGTCGAGCAGTTCATGATAAAGAAGGTCGTATTCGTAGTCATCGAGTTCGGGAGTGTCAAGTTCATAATAAAGTCTGCTGTGATAGCGAACAAGGTCGCGGAGTTCCGCAATTCTTTTTTCGGCGGCAGTTCTTTCCATAAAAATCCTCCGGAAAACAAAAATTTCTGAAAATATTATATCACTTTTTTTTGAGTAAATAAATAGATTGCAAAACAAAAAGCCTCTCGAAAGAGGGGCTTTGTTTTAAGAATCCGGTGTGTATTCGTCAACAGCAACAATAGCATTACTATCAATTAAATCGACATAGTAAATTGTGTACCACTGACCTTCAATAAAATCTTCAGGATATATTTCTCTTTTCGAAAATACATCCATATGGTAGATTGGCTTTGGATTTGATGATCCATCACAGAAAACATATGCGAATGTATAAGGTAAAGGAGGGGATACTCGTGAATCTCGATATTCTTCCACAAAATAACCTGTATAAGATTCAACTTTTGGGCTAATTATATCGACCAAAAAAAGTAATGAAAAAATTACACTTACTCCTAAAACAATGCAAGCATTACGAATTTTCTTTTTTTCAAAATCATCATGCTTTTTTTTCCAAAAATTATTCAAAAGTAAAATTACTATACCACCCAAAAAAATCATACCACAGGGTGCAATTAATTTATATAATATTCCACTATAGTTGTATTCCATGATGTATCCCCTTAGTACTATGCCTTAAGATTACAGATTATCTGTTTACTACAGTGAACTGCATGCTCTCAAGAACGTCAAGAGCCTTATCGTTAAGGGATTTGTCGTTGCTTCCGACGCAGAGAGCATCAATGATGATTTCTGCTTCCGGCTGCGCGGTTTTAAGAAGAACTGCGTTTGCCATAACGCAGATATTGGTTACAACGCCGCAGATTTCGATTTCATCATAGTTATAGTCTTTATGAAGAACAAGCATTGCAAGGTCAAGGCTTCCGAAAGTGTGCTTGCTGATGGTCATTGCGCCTTTGCAGGCTTTACCGGTTTCTCCATAAAGTTTCCAGCCTTCGGTACCGTTCTGGCAATGAACTACCGGAAGTTTTCTTCCCTCCTGCATTTCAAGATAACCGGAGCCGTGGGTATCCATTGTGTACATAATATCTGCGCCTTCGGCTCTGTAAGCTTCGACTTTTGCAGCAATGCGTTCGTCAAGAAGTTCTGCGCCTTCAAAACCAAGGCTTCCGGAAACAAAATCGTTCTGATAATCAACAACAACAAGAAGTTTTTTCATAATAATTCTCCTATTATATAAAATCTTATTCATCAAGTTCGCCGCAAAGATCTTTTTCCATAAGTTCTTCGATTTTATCCTTGGGATAACCGCAGCTTAAAAGATAATAAAGCTTTGCAACGGCGGCTTCGGTGGTCATATTTTTTCCGCTTACAGCGCCGGCTTTTTTAAGCGGACTGCTTGCCGCATAGTGGCCAAGGCTTACTGTTCCTGTGGGGCATTGTGAGCACACGACAACTATGTTTCCGTGCTCATAGGCTTTTTTGATAATTCCGCTGAGCTCTGTGCAGTAATTCGGAACGTTTCCTGCACCAAAAGTTTCAAGAACAACTCCCCGAAGTTTCTGAGTAATGATAGGTTCAAAAAGATCGATTCGAATTCCGGGGAAAATTTTAATAACGCCGATAGGTTCTTCAAGAAATTCCTGCATTTTAAAAGGCGCTTCGCTTTTTTTCATCAGAACATTATCGCGGTAACGAATTCCGATTCCGGCATCAGCAAGTTTCGGATAGTTAGGAGAATCAAAAGCAATAAGGCTGTCCGCAGACATTTTTATTGCTCTGTTTCCGCGAAGAAGCTTTCCGGCAAAGAAAATGCAGACTTCAAAAACCTTTTCAGAAGCCGCAATCATCATTGAAGCGAGAATATTATCTTTTCCGTCGCTTCTGATTTCGCAAAGAGGAATCTGGGAACCGGTTACAATAACCGGTTTTGAAAGATTCTGTAAAATAAATGAAAGCGCGGAGGCAGTATATGCCATTGTGTCGGTTCCGTGAAGAACGACAAAGCCGTCGTATTTATCCATATTATCTCGGATGGTTCTTCCGATAAGGTTCCATTCGCTTACGGTGATGTCGGAAGAATCCAAAAGAGGAGAAAATTCGATAACGTCATATTCCGGAAGCTCCGGCGACGAAAAATCGCTTATTCTTGCCATTATGTTGGCAAAAGGTTCTTTTCCGGGTTCATAACCGTTTTCGCCCCGTTCCATTCCGATGGTTCCGCCGGTATAGATAATACAAATGCGTTTCATCTTATCCTCCGCTTGTTTTTATATTTTTATATTATCACATATTTTTATTTTGGTAAACATATTTGCGTTCAAAAATCTTTTTTTCTACGGTATTTTTTGATTGATTTTCTGCAGGAACGAATCCGCGTTTAGTATAAAATTCAATCGCTTTTTTGTTTGAATCAAGAACAGTTATATATGGATTTTTACATTTTGCGAGAGCGAATTTAAGAAGTTCGTTTCCAAAACCTTTTCCCTGTTCTTCAGGCAAAACATAAAGAAGACAAATTTCTTCATCTTCGGGATTTATTCCGATTATACCGACAGGGGTATTATCGTTGCATTTTATATAAAGTTTATATCCGTTTTTAAGTTTATCCGAAAGAAAAGCAGTCATATATTCAATATTGTGTTTTTCGATAAAATCCGCAGAACAGATATCTTTATGCGATTCTTTCCAGGAACACATATATACAAATGCCGCATCGTTTAAATTCTGATTTGAAACTTTAATGATTATAAAAAACTCTCCTTTCGATTTTATAAAAAAACAAGCACTGCTTCATGAAGAAACAGTGCTTGTTTTCTGGAGGCGACAACCAGATTCGGACTGGTGAATCGAGGTTTTGCAGACCTCTGCCTTACCACTTGGCTATGTCGCCATATATTTTAAGCCCCACAAAACTATGGGGCTCAAAATCTGGAGCGGGTTACGAGGCTCGAACTCGCTACCTCGACCTTGGCAAGGTCGCGCTCTACCAGATGAGCTAAACCCGCAAATGGTGCCTTCGGTCGGAATCGAACCAACGACACGAGGATTTTCAGTCC
>JAFSEN010000067.1 GCA_017435745.1 Oscillospiraceae bacterium | reverse complement strand
CTGTAAGTGATCTGGGCGTTTGGCTGGCCGTTAAGCGGATCGCGGTAAAGCCATACGGATTCAAGGGTTTCCGCATTGAAAGCCTGAACGGTTCCGTTATTAAGTCCTACAAAAACAAGCCCTTCCGCATAGGTAAGGGAACAGATCGCATAGGTTGATGAACCGCCGGTCATTTCCCCGGTGAGAACAATTTCTCCGCTTTCCTTTTCAATTTTCATAATGGTTTTTCCGGCGTAGCAATAAAGATAATCGTCAACAAGAATCGGAACACCGGTTGCGCCGTAATCAAATCCGTCGCCTATTCTGTTCGCCCAATAAAGCGCGGTTTCGTCCTTTGTAAGGGGGGTCGGGCGGTCAATGACCATGTTGTTCTGATCATTAAGCCCGAAGAAGGGCCAGCTTGAATCATATTCTTTAAAGTAAGTTTCCGGCGCTTTTTCAATGTTTATTGCGATAACGGCGTCTTCTTCCGGAACATATTCCGCGGTTTTTCCGATGTAACCTTCTGCTGTCACGTTATAGGTATAAGTTTCGCCGCTGAGAAGTTCAAATTCCCCCTTTTCGTTAGGAAGGATCCTTTTGTGGAATTCATCTTCCACAAACACAAGCGCTTCCTCCGGGGAAACTTCAAATTTGATTTTCGGAACGGCTTTTTTTGTCACGCTGAGGTTATATGTTTTTGAAATTCCCTCTTCGTTTTCAACTTTGATCTCAATTTTGTTTTCCCCTTCCGAAAGGTAAAAAATACTCTCTTCGCCTCCGTTATAAGTTACGGTATAGCTTTCATCAAAAGGAACAGCGTCAATTTCAATTTTTTCCGCTCCGGAAGAGGCTTTGTATTCTGTTACACTGTGCAAAAAGTTTTCCGAAAGACGGATCTCTTTTCCGTTTTCATCTTTAACGGAAATTGCGGAAAGGGTCGGGCTGCGTTTTATATTTATAACATAGGTCTGGATATCGTCTTCGGTTCCGGCTTCAAAAACAACCGCGCCGCCTTCGTTACCCTGTTTTAAAACGTTTGCAAGGTTTTTTCCGGTTTCTTTTCCGGATTCAACGTCTGCAAGGCAGATGCTTCCCTCGGTGTTTGTCCATTTTGCAGTAATTTTTGAACCGGAAGGCGCAGCTTCCGAAAGTTTTGCCCAGGCGAAAGTTCTTGAATAAACGTCCGGCGCAAAGGCAGAATATTCAAAAATCTTTCCGCTGAAATTCGGTTCCATGGGATATTCGTTGGTGCTTCCGCTGTTAAGGATATATGCGCTTTCGGAAAGATATACATAATCAAAATATGATTCAAATTCAGTTACGGTAACTTTGCATTCCGCAAAATTTTCTCCAATCGAAGCTTTGATAACCGCTTCTCCGGCGGAAACTGCGGTTACAATTCCGTTTTCAACGGACGCAACATTTTCATCCGAAGAGGACCAGACAAGTTCCTCCGCTTTTTCTTCCGGAACAACGGTTGCGGTAATAACCGCTGTTTTTCCTTCCGTAATGGTGAGTTTTGTTATATCGAGCGAAACGGGAACTTCCTCCGTTTCAACTTTTACCGCACCGGAAGGAAAAACCGTTACAGCTTCCGCAAAGCTTTTTCCGGATGCGTTTTTGAATTCCTCGACCGAAACGGAAACTTCAGTTTCCCCGGAACCCACAACTTCAAAAACCGCAGTGAAAAGGTCATTATCAACAGCAATTTCCGAAGTTCCCGCATAGGCGATTTTGTTCCCATTATATTCGCAGGTTCCCGCTCCGAAAAGGCCTGCGGTAACTTCCTGGCCGTAATTGTTAAGCACTTTTTTAAGGCCCTTGAATTCAAGAACCTTTTCATCATATTGAAGCAAAACAGCCATTGAAACAAAACCGGGGTTATTTGCAATCGCCGCAGTAACCTCGACTTCGTCGCCTTTTTTCGCTTCAAAAACATCCGAAGCAAGGGTTATTGCCGGTTCTTCGTTTGCAAATACGGTAACCGGAAACGCCCCCAAAACCATTATTGCCCCAAGCAAAAACGAGATTATCCTTCTGAACTTTCCGTTTTTCATGTTTCTTTTTTCCTCCCTGCTTTACAAAAAAACAAACCGCCACAGGTATAAAAACCTATGGCGGCCGAATTTTTCCGCTTTATCTGGCTTTTGGGTGTAAACGCACCTTTAAAAAAGCTTTCCACGCATTGTCGACATTCTGGCTCATGCATTTAGGGAAAGATCCCTGCGTTTTTTGCTCTACCTTCTCGGTTTCCCAATGGCCGGTTCGCACCGCGAACAAAAAACTCCTGCACATACAGCAACGGTTACTGCTCCGGACTCTCACCGGATTTCCTAATTCCGGCGCCTGCAAAAAATTGCAGCCATAACGCCGGAACACAATGCAGATTATTTAATTTACTTATATATAATAACACTATAGCGCTCCGTTTTCTATCGGATAGACAAAAGTCAGCAAGAAAGGACATGTCCTTTCCATTCGGAAAATGTATAATATCATTATTGAAATCCTGCAAAATACCCCGGAGGTTTTATATAAAAATGAATTATATTGAAGTTATGGAAAAATGCGAAAAATATATCGGCGAACATCTTGAATATCCGCCAACGGCTATGGAACTTGCAGAATATTCCGGATATTCGCTCTATCATTTCTGCCATCTTTTCCGGGCGCATTTCGGTGTTCCTGTTGCGGAATATATTTCCCACAAAAAGCTTGAAAAAGCGGCGGAAAACATTGCTTCCGGAATGAGCATAACCGAATCCGCCATAAGAGCGGGATACGACACCCCCTCCGGTTTTGCAAAAGCTTTCCGCAAAGAATATGGAACAAACGCTTCCGAATACAGAAAAAACTTTATGAAAGAGAAAAAAATAAATCCTGTTTTTACCGAAAAAGAATCTTTTTCCGCAGTAGGCTATTGCATAATCCCCCGGGAAGAAATCAGAAGTGAGGAATACGGAGCTTACTGGAAAAAAATCGATTTCACAAAATATCCCGCCTATCCCGAAGACCTTGAAGATTGCGGTGAAGTTGCCGCCTGGATACATCCTGACGAAAAGAACGGCGGGCTCAGCTATTTCTTCGGTTTTAAAACAAACTGCGAAAAAATTCCGGAAGGATTCACCGTAATAAACGTTCCGAAAGCGGAATATGCCGTTTTTGAAGCGGATTGTTCCGTTTTTGATGAAAAACTTTCCGAAAAGCTCAACAAGCTCTGGAAATATATTTTTGACGAATGGTTTGCCCTTTCCGAAAAGAAATTTGACGAAGAAAAAATGTGTTTTGAATTTTACAAAGGCGAAAAAGCATATATCTGCGTTCCCGTAAAATAATTTGTTTTTTTCATTATGATTGGAAAAAGAGCCCTGCCGGATCGGCAGGGCTCTTTTTCCGTTTTGTGGAAATTTTAAAAAGTAAGGAAATTATCTCCCTTTTCCGAGAACATATACAGCAGCACCAAGAACGGCGATTGCCGCAAAAGCGGAACCTGAATATACCGGTGCTCCGGTGTTGGGGTTAGTTTCGTCCTCTTCGGAATTGTTTCCTTCATAGATGAAGGAAGGTTCCTTATCTTCATCATCGGAAGGATTTTTGTGGTCTTCAAGCCACTCGAAAAGATCGGACCAGGTGAACTTTTCATCTTCTTCCTCAACTTTTTCGGTATATGCGATTGCGAAAGGAGAAAGGCTTTCTACCTCAACTACAAGGCCTTTATCGGTTCTTTCCTTGATCTCGCAGTTTTCAATGGTTCCGTCGTCTTTAAGGTGATGTACCTCAAAATTGTCGTCTTTGTCCGCGCCTTCGGGATATTCAAGAACGATATCAAGTTTTCCGTATTTTTCAAAGTATTCTTCGCTTGCGGGAACAAAGTTTCCTTCTTCGTCGAAATAACCTACGGTTACTTCCCTGAAGGTCACGTCGATTTCTTCGCCTTCAAGTTCAATGTTTTCAACAAGCGCTTCTTTTACAGCTTCTTCGTCGGGATATTCTTCCTTAAGCTGTTCGGGAACTATTACGGTGTCTTCCTGATATGCAACAACATAGGTTTTTCCGTCTTCGGTTACGATTTCCTCTGTGGAGGAAGGAACAAGTTTTGCGATTGCTTTGGTTTCTTTTTCGCCGCAAGCTTCGCAAACGCGTTCTTCGGTTCCTTCTTCTTCATAGGTGGGTTCTTTTATGGTTTCCCAATCTCCCCATTCGTGACCGAAAGCATCGATCTCACCAAATTCTTCAAAGCCGCAGCCGTTTGCGCAGTATTTTCTGAATTCGCCTTTTTCGGTGCAGGTGGGTTCTTTGGTGGTTTCATATTTGTAATCATGTCCGAGTGCAGGAACAACTTCCTGTGCAACAAGAACTTCTCCGCAACGGTCGCAATGTTTACCTTCGGTAAGACCGGTGCTTTCGCAGTCAGGTTCAACTGCTTCATCGGTAACTTCGTTGTGTCCAAGCGCTTCGATTACAGACTGGGATATAATTACAGTTTCGCAGGCGGAGCATTTTTTGCCTTCGGTAAGTCCGGTTTCGGTACAGGTAGGTTCTTTTCCGGAAATGATTTCCTCTGTATGGCCGGATGCTTCAACAACTTCCTGCGCAACAAGAACTTCATTACATACGGAGCAGTGTTTACCTTCGGTAAGTCCGTTTTCGGTGCAGGTGGCTGCTACAGCTGCGTCGATAATTTCGGTGTGTTCTTCAAGAATATCCGTTTCATCTTTGCAATAATCGCAGATATGGTCTTTGTCGTCCGCGCTGTCAGCGTGTTCGCCGATTCTGCCTACTTTGCATTCAAGGCGGTAATCGTCGCAAAGGTGGTCTTTGTCGTTATCAACATGTTCTTCAAGTTTGCGGTAAGGACATTCAACACCATAGAAATCGCAGAGATGGTCGAAGTTGTTATCTTCACATTCGCCTATGTCGCCGTATGCGCAGAACGCACCGTATTCGTCACAGACATGGTCTTTATTGGTATCTTCGTGTGCGAAGAAAACTTTGTCACAGCCGTAATCACATTTGTGGTCTTTATCAGCGTCTTCGCAGGTGCCCTGGGCAACATCGCATCCGTTGTCGCAAACATGGTTTTTGTCTTCGTCTTTATGTCCGAGTGCGGGAATTTCTTCCTGTGCCACAAGAACTTTGTTACATACGGAGCAGTGTTTGCCTTCTGTAAGACCGGTTTTTTCACACTCAGCCGCTACCGCCGCGTCTATAACTTCGGTATGGCCCAGAGCTTCTCCGTATTTAAAGGTTTCGGTTCCGGCTTCGCCGCATTCGCAGGAGAGTTTATAAACTGCAGGGTTTTCGCAATCCGCGGCAGAAACGAAATATTTTTCTTCCGCAACTTCTTTTACAAAGCTGTGTTCATGTTCTTCCACAGAACCGGCAATTTTGAAATTAAGGGTATATGCTTTGTTTCTTGTGCCGTCGTTAACAATTCCGTCGTCTTCGCCGATACCGACTATCACAACGGCTTCGCCGTTGATCCATTCCGGAAGAACCGTAACCGTTCCCGGATCCTCTTCAAGAATGGTTACTTCGCTTCTGTTTTTGCTGTTGGGGGTGTTTGCCCAGAAATAACGGGTTTTTGCCACTTTATCATATTTGTTGGCTTTCAGAAGCGCAGTCATTTCAATGATTATTGGGCTTTCTTTATTTGTATCTTCTTCAAGCTCAATAACATAATTCTGTTCGGTGGATTCCTCAAGAACAGTTCCGCTGTAGCCATTGATAACAATCTTTTTCAGCGCGGTTCCGGAGTTTTTGTCCGGTTCTGCGGAACCTGTTTCGATTTCAATTACCTTCGGAGCTTCGGGTTCTCCGCCTTCAGCAGTAACTTTGATGGTCACATCCGGAAGAACGGCTCTGGTATGGTAGGTGGATTCAGAACCGCGGGTGGTGCATCCGCCGTCGGGAATATTTCTGTGGCTGTCACCGCCGTCTGCAAATGCGGTAAGGCCGATTATTCCGGTTCCGATGCAGCCGCCGGAAAGAACATATTCGCTCTGTGCTCCCTCTTCGGGAATTACGACATCAATATAGTTTGCGGCGGATGCAAAGTTATACTGAGCTTTTGCTCCGGAAACTCTGCTTCCGTTAAACATAAAGGAAACATGGGTGCCGCCGTCGCCTTCGGTGTTGCCTCTGTAACCGGGGTTATAGTTACCCGCCATTTTCGGGATGGGCTGGTGAAGTCCTTTAAAGGTTACTCTTGCGGTTTCGCCGGGTTCAACGATTCCGTCAAGGTCACCTCTGAATTCTATAACGGATACAGTTATTTTGTATCCGCGGACAACCTGATATGCGGTGCCCTTATCGGTGGTAACACGGATTATGTTGTTTCCGTGAACGATAGGTGCGGTGTAAACTCCGTCTCCTGCATTAAGAACGGTCCAGCTTGCTCCTTTATCGCCGCTTACAGCAACTTCGGTGATGGTTTCTTCGGAAGAAGGCGAAAGTTTAAGTTCGCCGGAATCTTCGGTGAAATAAAGGGTATCGAATTCGGCGTCCCAATTCTTTTTGATGCTGTTTTCATAAACAAGGCTTCCCTGTCCGGCTCTTCCGTCAATTCCGAAATCAACGTTTGCTTCGGCTTTGTCGACCTGAACTATAACAATTCCGGATCTTGCGGGGTCGGTTGCGCCGAAAAGACCGTCATAGGTTCCGCCGTCAACCTGGATCGCATCATAGGTAACTTCTATGATTGCAACGCCTTCTTTTTCCGCTTTAAGAGTTTGCCAATCGTTTCCGTTTCCTGCGGAAGGAGAAACTTTGTCCTCAAGGCTTACAACTCCCTCTTCGGATTCCCATACAACGTTAAAATGGAAATTGGGGGTGATGATCCAGTTGTTATAGGATACGGGAATGATTTCCCAGGCGCGGTAGCCTTTAAGGGTTTTTGTTTCTCCGACGGAAAGGCATAGCGCATTCTGTGCATTTACGTTGAGAAGAACATTGTCTTCCGCAACGGTTTTGTTCTCATTGGTATAGGAAGGATCCGAATAATCGAATCTTGCGTCTGCGCTGTAATCGCTTTCAGTAAAAGTAATATTCAAAGAAGCGGTGCCCCAGGCAAGATATCCCGCTTTGGTAATTTTGCCTTCCATGAAAGCGTAATAAACATAGTTTCCGTTTTTGGTATCTGCGTTAAAATAATAAGTTACGGTTCCGTCTTCATTATCTTTGGATGCAAGGGCAGAAAGATTGGTGAAATCGTAATATTTATTATATTTAAAAAGTTTTGCGGTTGCGCCTTCGGGAACAGTAAAGGTGAAAGCGTTTTTATAATCGAGAACCGCTTCAACTTTATATTCTTCTTCTCCGGAAGGAAGGGTTTCGGTAACGGATTTTGCCGCATAATCGGAAGAAACGGGATTTGCGGTGAAAACATATTCAATTCCTTCAACAAGAAGATAGATGTTGTTTTCGCCGGCGGCATTGTTTTCGCCGTATTTTACGGTGGAAGTGATTTCGGCTTCTTTTCCGGAAAGATCTTTTGCGGAAATAGAAACTTTTCTGAGATCGATGCTGCCGTTTTCGGCCGCATCAAAAGCCATTCCCATATTCCCGCTGCGGAAAGAGATTTTGCTGATGTTTGCGGGAACGGTTACGGCATAAATATTTCCTGTTTTTTCTGCAGAAAGTTCCGCACCGGGAACGTCGGTTCCGTTTTCAAAACCGTCTGTAATATAGAATTTTGCATCAACGCCTTCCGGAACAACAACGTTGGTTGTATAGGTTTCGGTGCTGTTTTCAAGGGTAAGGTTTACGGTATGGGTTTCTTCGGAATAATCTTTTCCGTCGCTTGCGCGGAAAACAAGGGCATAGGTTCCGGGAACGTCATTACTATAGACATATTCGCTTCCGGAAACTGCTGTCCAGTTTCCGTCGTCAACCTTGACCTCATAAGTGAGCGCGTCGTTATCTTTATCGGTAAAAAGGCCTTCAAGATTTACTTTATAATCGGTTCCTGCTGTTGCGGTTGCGGAAACAGATTCGGGAACATTTTCCGCAAGAACGGGGATATTGTTAAAAATCTTATAAACTATCGTATATGTTTCATAAACATTGCTTGTTGCCTTGGGAACCGCGTTGTAAAAATAGAACGCCTGGTTTGCTTTTCCGGAAGAAAGGGTTGTGGTAATGCTGTAAGGGCTGCCTTTTACTCCCTGATTGAAAGCGGTGCTGTTCGAAACAAAAGGAAGATTCGAAGCATTCTGTGTAAGGCTGAATTCCGCGGTGATTTTTCCGCTGAGCTCAAAAGTCTGGGGAAGGGTCACTTCGATTTTTCTGCCTGCTTCATCATAAACAATGGCTGCGCCTTCAATATAATTTCCGCTGCCGTCCTTAAAGGTGATTATATCAAGAGAACCGTTGTTTGTGGTTTTCCCGATGTAAATTCCGCCCGGAATTTCTTTTACGTTAACGGTTACGCTAACGTTTTTTTCGGATCTGCCGATGTTGTTTTCAGCGGCAAAAACAAAAGTCTGTTCACCGACAATCTGGGTGTTTACGGAATATTTGTTTCCTTCAATTGCGGTTTCGGTTTCGCCTTCAATAAGATAATAGGTAAAAGCTTCGCTGAAATATTTGCTGAGATCGATTTCGAATTTGTTGTACTGATAAACCTCTTCGGAACCTGTTTCCACGATTACGGAAGGAACCTCGGTTGGAAGTTCTTCCTTAATGAAAACAAGATTATATGTTATGTTTCCTCGCTCAAGTCTGCCACTATATTTTGCAACCAGTTTCTGACTGAGGTTGCATCCGTCAGTAAAGGCGATGGCTCCGCTTACTCCTTCAACAGTAAAGCTATTGGTGGAAGTCTGGAATGTTGTATTGATGTTTGTACCGTCGGCAAT
This sequence comes from Oscillospiraceae bacterium, assembly GCA_017435745.1. Classification (GTDB taxonomy): domain Bacteria; phylum Bacillota; class Clostridia; order Oscillospirales; family Ruminococcaceae; genus UMGS1668. Next base: position 28,540 of record JAFSEN010000067.1, on the reverse strand, counting down.
ATCTGCAGAAACAACTATATAAACTGTTTTTCCGTTTTCATAAGCAGTATTGACAGTCACACCTTCAACTTTTATTCCGGTTGCTTTTCCATAATAAGAAGCTATGGATCCGATTGTATAATCGGTAATGTCGACCACGTCATCATTAACATTGATTTTATTGCCCATGACGGTAACTTCGCAGCTTGCTTCAAAATCACCGGTTTTTGCGGTGATTGTTGCGGTTCCTGCCGCAACCGCAGTTACGCTTCCGTTCTGATCAACTGTTGCAACGCCTTCTGCGGAAGAAGACCATACAACGGTTTTGTCGGTTGCGTCTTCCGGAAGAACGGTTGCTTTAAGAATGTCGACTTCACCGATTCCAAGATAAAGTTTTTCCTTGTTAATGGTTATTCCAGTTGCTTCAACAACTTCCTGTTCAACTTTAACAGAACCGGAAGGAACAACAACTGCGGATTCGGCAAAACTTGTTCCGTCCGCTTTTTTGAATTCTTCAACAGAAGCGGAAACGGCGGTTCCGCCATAACCGACAACTTCAAAAACAGCAATAAAAAGGGTATTGTTTACGGCAATATCGGAAGAGGCAGCAAATGCAACTTTGTTTCCGTTATATTCACAGGTTCCTGCACCGAAAAGTCCGGCGGTAACTTCCTGGCCGTAAAGGTTCTGTTCTTTTTTAATTCCTTTGAATTCAAGAACTTTTTCATCATACTGAAGAGTAAGAGCCATCGAGGAAAATCCGGGGTTGTTTGCAACCGCGGCTGTAACCTCAACGGTATCTCCGATTTTTGCTTCGGAAATATTCGATGTCAATGTAATTGTCGGGTTTTCTTCCGCAAGTGCGGTTATCGGGAACATTCCCGCAACCATAAGCACCGCAAGAAGCATGGAAATCAATTTTTTCATTTTCATTATCTCCTTATTTTGTTTCCGCCGGGAAAGAAGCGATTTTTCCTACAACATATTGAAGAACAAGGCTTGCGTCATAGGCTTCAACTTTTCCGTTTCCGTCAGCGTCTGCCGCCAAAACCGCAATATCATTTTCGGAAATTTTTCCTACAACATACTGGAGCACAAGGCTTGCATCAAAAGCTTCAACTTTTCCGTTTCCGTCAACGTCACCGTAAACTACCGGTTCTTCCTCACTTTCAACCTTTACAACCGCATAAGCCGGCGCAGAAACTATTGCATAGTCGGTGCTGTCATTGTTCCAGGTGCTGTCGGAATAACCGCCGACGGTCCAGAGGTACCAGGTTCCGCTTTCTTCAAAAGTAATGGAAAATTCGCCGTTTTCATCGGTTACAACGTAATCGCAGTCATATTTTGCATATTCAGGGGAATAACCGAGAATGTTTTCGTTTTCAAAAGCTTTTTTGCTGTAATAAACTTTGACTCCCGCTTCAAAATTGTGATTTGCATTTTCGCCTGCATCAACGTTTCCGTAAGCTCGCATATAACCAAGAGTTACTTCTTCGCCTTTTTTGGCGGAAAGATTATGTATAATGCTGTGGTTTTCCGAAACTGAATCGGTGAAGAAATGGAAACCCGCAAGGGGATCTCCATAAAAAGACCAGCTTTCGAACATCATCATGTTGAGGGTATCTCCGGGTTCCAGAACGATTCTGTCGGAAGTTGCGCCCTGGGGAGTTGTGCTTCCCGCGCTGAGTTCCTCATCAATTGGATATTCGCCGTTCAGATAATAGTTAAGGTTGCAGTCATGTCCCCAGAATCTTACAAAAAAGCTGTGGGCAGGGCCGTTTTGAAGAACAAAATCCCCATCACCATTCTGTGAAAAATTTGGATCATAATGGGTTTTATAGGCATAAACAAGAAGATGGAGCGCGGTTATTTCATAATTTCCGTCACCGTCCTTATCATAGAGATATTCTCCCAATCCGTAATTTTCAAGATTTATTTTTTCCAGTTCGGAAAATTTTACCGGAACATATGTCATGGGTTCTCCGGTAATTTCTGATTTCAGGAAAAGAGCGTCGCCGCTCAAAGTGAAATAAACAACGTCTTCCGTTGCAATCGCATTTACCGGCAGCATAAGAACAACCATCACCGCCGCCAGAAAAACGCTTAAAATTTTCTTTTTCATTATCGTTTCTCCTCTCTTAATGAAAATAATTTATGCTTTTTTAAGTTCACTTCTTTCTTTACCTTATTAAAACTAATGGGATTTTGTTTTTCCCGGTTTCCGTTATTTTTTTGCCTTCTTTTCTTTCAGTCCGGCTTTTTCAAGAACTCTCGGCCAGGGGCCGAACCTTGCTTTAATGCAGACAAATCCAACCACTTCGTGTTTTTTGGGGAGCCTTTCAAGTTCCTCTGCTTTTTTCCGGACTACATCAAGAAGTTCCTTGTCGGTACTGTTTTTATGTTCTTCCGCAAACTTATCTTCAAGGATCCTTCGTTCCTCGTTAAGTCCGCGTTTTTCTTCCCTTAAAATTATGTTTTCTTCCGAAATCAACTTTTTCTCCTTTTTTGGCAATAAAAAAAGCTGCAATAACACCTTGGTTATTGCAGCCGAATTTCTGTTCCCAAAACTTTCCCGTCCGCGCAAAATTGCGGTTTTTGCGTTCTTCGGGCTCGATCATCACTGGCTTTCTGGCTCATGCATTGGGGAAAACAATTTTTTCCTGCGTTCTTTATCCTACCTTCTCAGCTTCTGGCCAATGGCCGGCTTGCGCCGCGGATAAAAAACTCCTGCACTTACAGCCCCTGGGTGGGCTCCGGACTCCAACCGGATTTCCTTATTCCAACGCCCGGCAAAAACCGCCGGTCTTGACGCGGAACTTGATGCAGCATATTCGTTTTTGATTTTAATACCTTTTTGTATGTAAGACTTTATCTGTATTATATACTCATCAAACCGATTTTTCCATTGCTTACGGTAAAGTCAGCAAGAAAAGACATGTTTTGATTATTTTTCGCTTTATGTAAAACCGAGCGGCGGAGGCGATCCACGGACACCCTCTACAACACAATATTATTATATTAATATCAGCTTTTACAAACTATGCGGGAAGCATAATATTGTAATTTTGCCGTCGCCAATTTTCTTGCTACGCAAAAAGCCCTTACAGGGACACAAAAAATGTGTTTGCCGTCGGCAAAACTATCCCAAAATCTGTGGTAAAATATAATTCCACTCCAAGGAAATGACATAATTGTTCGCCAGTAAACCCATGTCAACGGAGGTATCCAAATGAAGAAAATAACAGCAAAAATCAGCAACCACAGCGACGAACCGAAACAGCCTTATCGCGCCGAGTGTGAGGAATGCAGAAAAGATATCACCTTTTCCAAAGCCGATATAACTCACGGCGCCTATGGCTGCGTAATGGTGGATTGCCCGCACTGTTTCCTATAATGTAAAACCACCCCCACCCGATTAAACCCGCTCCCGAAAAGGGAGCTTTTTTGTTGCAAAAATTTATTTATAACGGAGGAATTTTCTATGAAAAACAAAAACGCACTTTACAAAACCTACCGCCGTCCCTATCACCGCAAGGCTTTTGCACCGCACCATTACAGCCATGGTGGTTCAAGCCACTATCCGTACTCTTGACAAATCAGAATATATAATATAAAATTATTTTTGAATAATAGTATTATTTATTTTATGAAAGAAGTGTTTTTATGGAATATAAAGAGCTTGTGGAACGCCTTAAAAGGCTTGATGAAGATGCTTCTCTTCTTTACGAAGACAACAGTCGTTTCCGCCTCGTAATCGTCGGCGGAGGCGCTCTTATCCTTTTGGAAACCATCGACCGGGCTACTTTGGATATTGATGCTCTGAGCGTTTCGCGGGAGCTCATGCCGCTTCTTGAGAGATATGATATCAACGCACAGGTTGCCGCATATATCAATAATTTCCCGTACAATTATGAAGACCGCTTGCACAAACTTGATATTGAAAGCAAAAAAATTGATTTTTACACCGCTTCTCTTGAAGACATCGTAATTGCAAAGCTTTGTTCTTACCGCGACACAGACCGGCAGGATGTAATCAGTCCCGAAGTTATAAAATCGCTCGATTGGGAGCTTCTTGAAAAACTCGCAACCGATGAAGACGAACTTAAAGCCAATATATCCGACAGAGGATACAGCGAATTCATTTATAATTATGAAGAATATGTAAGGAGGTACCGCCCTTGAGAGAGCTCACATTTCTGGGATTTTTAACTGAATATGTGCGTTCTTTATCAAAAGCCGGTACAACCTCAGTTTTCACTCTTGCAAAGGAAGCTGCATCCGATAACCCTCGTCTTCGTGAACCGCTTTTGCTTTATGCATTGGCTTCCGGCAAAAAAGATATTCTTCTTCGCGCCGCAAAACGTTTCGGACTAGACGAATTCTATGCACACCCCCTTTCCGTTCTTGAGGGTAATACCCTTGAAGATATTATGGGTAAAGGCTTGCTCCCGGAAGGTTACCAGAAAGTATGGAGGAGTTATCTTGCAAAGAAGAACAGCCACTACAGTGATGATATGACCAAGGAAATGATGCGGAACAGAATTCTCCGTTTACAGGAAGAAAAAGGTATAACTAACTACCGCCTGTACACCGATCTGAAGATAAACCCCGGAAATCTGAATTCCTGGCTCAAGCACGGTGGAGGTAACAAAATAAGTCTTGATCGAGCGAGAGATGTTCTCCGCTACCTTTCCAAAAACAATTAAAAATTAAGCTCCCGAAAGGGAGCTTTTTTTGTTTATAAAACGGTTATTTGATTGTAAGCCAGTACATGGGGAAAATATAAAGATTAGCTTTTCCGAATAATTCGACATTCACCGCCCGGCACACCATGCTCCCGAAAAGTCCTCGCTGCCGCTGCGGTTTTATTTTGTTTTGTCGGCCTGACGGCCGGTGGAGGTAGCGAAAAACGTGTGCGCTTATCCCCTTTTTTCCGGTAGCAAAAGATTTTGATATTTTTATCTTTACCAAATGTAAATATTTTGTAAATACATTTGTAACCCCTTTCGCTTTATTTAAATACCTGCTATAATGAGTTCCACTCTAAAAAATAAATACAATTCGTAAAATATTTTAATTCAAATTTACTTTTTATAACGTTTTATCAACTTTAAGTATATCAATTCTATGGAAAGGAGATTTTTTATGGTATTTCCGTTTTATAACGGCCCTTTATAGCATATTAATATTATTTAAAGGAGTATTTTAAAAAATGGCTTATTTAAGCCAAAAACTCGATATAAATATCAAAAAATATGCAAAAAAGCTTACCGTTACCTCAATTTTTTACATATTTTTACGGTGCAAAGCATTTGCAAAAAACACTAAAAAGGAGCGATTTGTATAGGGAATATTTTCCATATCAACTCAATTATGGGCAGCGGAAAAACCTCCGCCGCCATAAATTTTATTAATTCTCATCCCGAAGAAAAATTTATCGTATTGACGCCTTTCCTTTCCGAAATAGATCGTTTTGTATCTGCGTGTCCGAAACATAATTTTCAGGTACCTGCTTGCGAAAATGTAAACTGCAAATCTGTTTCGTTTAACTATTATTTAGAGCACGGTAAGAATATTGTTGCAACACATCAGTTGTTATTTGTTCAAAACGCCACTATTGTAGAAAAGATTCGTAATTATAATTTAATAATTGATGAAGCGTTTAACTGTGCCATCAAGGAAATTGACAAACTTTGGCCTTTCGAAAAAAAGATGATTTTCGAAAACTGCTTTAACCTTGAAGAAGATGGTACTTTGGTTTGGAAACAGAACAAAAACTATAATGGAGATCTTTTAAAAAAACTAAAAAATCTTAGCGATCAAGGCCGGCTGAAAGGTTTTCACACCGGAAACAATTACGGAATTTTTGAAGTTTTTCCTTCCGAAATATTGCTCGCATTCAAAAACGTCTTTGTTCTTACCTTTCTTTTCGAATACCAATATTTTTTCTATTATCTGAAATCAGAAAATATAGAAACTAAGCCGTTATACGTTATGGAAGATTCCGGAAATTATTATTTCACGGACATCGAGCCCGAACAAAAACCAATAAATATAGATAAATTAATACATATCCATATGGGTAAGGTCACCAAAGCCTTTCCAAACGGAAAAATCAATTCCATCGGAGATAATCCATTTGCATTAAGCAAAAATTGGTATAAAACCCGCGGGGATTTGATGAAACTTCAGAAAGATCTCGATAATTATTTAACAAACATTGTCAAAACACCCGCTCGCAAGGTAATGTGGACAACCTACAAAGAGTTTAAAACAAAACTTTGCGGCAAGAGACACCGAAGAAATTATGTTTCTTGCAACGCCAAGGCCACAAACGATTTTTCCGGGAGAACCACACTAGCCTATCTTGTTAATTTATTTATGAGCCCTTCGATTGTCATGTATTTCAATAGTTTTGGTATCAATGTTAGCCAAAACGGCTTCACTCTTTCGGAAACAGTGCAATGGATTTGGCGCAGCGCGATTCGCAACGGTAAAGAGATAGATTTATATATACCAAGTTCACGCACGCGCAATCTGGTCGTGGCTTTTATTGATTACGTTTGTGGAAAAACAGATAAAATCGTGGGAATAGATGCTGCCCTAAATTTAAGTTCTATTGAAATCGACGATGAATCCAATATTTACGAAGACGAAACAATTGACATCGATGCTGGTTTTGTTGCTGATTTCGGAGATTACATCCCGTTTAAGCCAGAAATTATTCCGTGGGAAACAGACACTTTTGAAGTTATCCCTCCCTCGACATTGGCTTCCTAAAATGAAGAATATTATCCGCCCTTCGGTTCGAAATGCTCTTCTTACTTTCAAATCCCAAATCTAATCTAAAGCAGGTATCAAGAATTTCATCCTGGGTGATACCGATATATCTGAGGGTATAGGCGGTGCTCTGTGGTTTAACTGCATCGAAAGCAGTTCCAGAGCGCGGTTGCGGTCGGGTGCTGCCATTAGGAAGTGATATGCAAAGGTTTTGCGGAGCATATGGGTGGAAGCGTGAACGGGGATGTGGAGCTCATCGTTGACGATGGACTTTAATAATCTTTCAATAGACCTTACTGTGAGCGGAGCTCCGTCCTTGCCTTTGCGGTTGGAATTAGATGTGAAAAACTCAAAATCCATGTACCGGCAATTCTCCCCAAACATGTTTTATGGCGCTTTCGGCGGCATAAAAAATTGTTAACAAAAATTATATAGATTCAGCTGATCTGAATTTTTTATAATAATTATGAATTTACATTCAAAGAGGATTTTTTACTTTAATTTTTTTAAGAAAGCAGATGATTTCATCAAAAATCCAATTCAAAAAAGAAAAGACAGCAGCCGGGCAGTCCTAAAAACCGGTGAATCACAAAGAAAAAACGGAACATACAGCTTCCGTTGGACTGACGAGTTCGGAATACGCCGCGACGTTTATGCCCAAACGCTGAAGGAACTTCGTCAGAAAGAAGATGCAATAACAAAAGACCGCCTTGATGGTATTTTCTTTTCCCCTGAGAGTCTTACTCTTGAAGATTATTTCAAAAAATGGTTTGCCGTTAAAAGAGGAATCCGTCCAAGCACCGCAAATTTATATTTAAATTCGTTTAAAAACCATATAAACCCCAGAATTGGAAACAACCCGCTTTCCCGCCTTGGTCTTACCGATTTAAAACGATTTTATATTTATTTAAATGAAGAGAAGTTTCTGGGAATTAAAACGATTCAGCTTATCCATGTCTTAATCAACCAAGTCCTTGACAGCGCCGTTGCAGAACATATTATCCGTGATAATCCTGCCAAACGCGCATTTAAAGAATTCAAATCTGTTACTGATAAAAATTGCAGCAGCAAAAAAGCCCTTACCGCTGAAGAACAGCAAGCCTTGATTGAATTTGTTTCCAAAAGCAACAGATATAAACGTTGGCGCAACATCATAATCATTTTTCTTGGCACAGGCCTTCGCGTCGGCGAGCTAACCGCTCTTTTATGGAGCGATATTGATTTTGAAAATTCCACCATAAATGTTTCAAAAACTTTGACTTACTATAAAGCCCCTAAAGAAAAAAATTATAATTTTCATTTTCATAACACAAAAACATCTTCCGGAAATCGCATTATACCAATGTCCAAAACAGTCCGGGACGCCTTCATTTCGGAAAAAGAAAAACAGAAAGAAAAAAATATCAGCGGAACTCTTTCTGTAGATGGAAAAAGTGATTTTTGCTTTCTCAGTTGCCATGGAAAACCATTTTTTACTACAGGAATTAATGATCCTCTTGAAAATATCGTAAACAGCTATAACCGAACATCTTCTCCGGAATCTTTAAAATTACCGCCCATTTCCTGCCACACATTCAGACACAGTTTTGCAACGAGAATGTTCGAATCCGGGGTTGATCCAAAAATCATCCAGGAAATCATGGGGCATTCTTCATTATCGATAACCATGGATATTTATACCGATGTTTCCATTTCTATAAAAAAGCGAGATGTTGAAGCAATAGATTCCTTCCTTTCTGCGTAAAATCGGCTTAATTAATCCAAATTTTATTCTTTTCAGTTTACACCAAATCTTACACCAATTTTCTGCAAAGTTATGCCGACTTATGCCGAGCTATGCCTGGTTCCACGATTTTTTAAATGTTTTTTCAAAAAGATGCAAATATTCACACCTAACAAATGGCTTGTTTATGCTGTTTTTTTAACCTTCAAACTTAATCTTTCCAATCTCTTGAAACCTTTTGGAAAATATGCTATATTAAAGTGTAATATTATTAAATAACATGAGGTGATCACCAATGAAAAGAACGGAGCTGAGGCTTGTTTTTGCCTCTCCGGAAGCTTTTACCGAAGAGCCCATAAAAATCTGCGGCTGGCTTCGCACTTCCCGTAACTCCAAATCCATAGGCTTTATTGAACTTAATGACGGAACCTGCTTTACCAATATCCAGGTCGTTTATGAAGAAGATAAAGTTAATAATTTCAAGGAGATCAATAAACTCAACGTTGGCTCCGCCGTTTCCGTAATCGGCAATATAATTCTTACCCCGGACGCAAAACAGCCTTTTGAAATCCACGCAACCGAAATTATTATTGAAGGCGAATCCACCCCGGATTACCCGCTTCAGAAAAAGCGCCACAGCCTTGAATTTCTCCGCACAATTGCACATCTCCGCCCCAGAACCAACACCTTTTCTGCGGCTTTCCGTGTAAGAAGCGCGGCTGCTTTTGCAATCCACCAGTTCTTCCAGAGCAGAGGATTTGTTTATGTTCATACTCCTCTCATCACCGGTTCCGACTGTGAAGGCGCAGGCGAAATGTTCAGAGTAACCACTCTCGATCCTTCGAATCCCCCGAGAAACGAAGACGGCACCGTTGATTTCAGCCAGGATTTCTTCGGAAAAGCAACCGGACTTACCGTTTCCGGCCAGCTTGAAGGCGAAGCGATGGCAATGGCTTTCAGCAACATCTATACTTTCGGACCTACTTTCCGCGCGGAAAAATCCTATACCCAGCGTCATGCCGCCGAGTTCTGGATGATCGAACCGGAAATTGCTTTTGCAGACCTTTATGACGAAATGCAGCTTTCCGAAGATATGATCAAATATATCTTCCGCTATGTTCTTGATAATTGCCCGAGAGAAATGAAATTCTTCAACGATTTTTATGACAAAGGCCTTATCGAACGTCTTGAAACAATCTGCCAGCAGGAATTTGTTCGCCTTGATTACACAAAAGCGATTGAAATTCTTTCCGAAGTTAAAGACCGTTTTGATTATCCCGTATATTGGGGATGCGACCTTCAGACCGAGCACGAACGTTATCTTACCGAAGAAGTTTATAAAGCTCCTATTTTCGTAACCAACTATCCGAAAGAAATCAAAGCATTCTATATGCGCCAGAACGACGACGGAAAAACCGTTGCTGCGGCGGACCTTCTTGTTCCCGGAGTCGGCGAAATTGTCGGCGGAAGCCAGAGAGAAGAGCGTCTTGACGTTCTTATCGACAGAATCAACGAACTTGGACTTAAAGAAGAAGATTACAGCTGGTATCTTGACCTTCGCCGTTACGGCGGCTGCAAACACGCCGGTTATGGTCTTGGTTTCGAGCGCATTATTATGTATCTCACCGGAATTCAGAATATCCGCGACGTTCTCCCCTTCCCGAGAACCACCGGTTCCGCAGAATTCTAATAGAAAACCAAAGCCGGAAGGAAAATCCTTCCGGCTTTTTGCATATTGCCTCCCTTGCCTAAAGGGAGGGGGACCGTTGCCGTAGGCACGGTGGAGGGATTCCTTCTGCGGCTTCGGCATTTTTCAGAGAGGTCATTATGAAAACCATAATCACTATCCAGCACACCCAATCGGTCCACCACACCAACGGAATGGTCGGTTCCTGGACGGATTGGGAACTTTCCGAACTTGGCAAAGAACAGGCGGAAAACATAGGCAAAAATCTTTCCGAAGAACTTTCCGCAAAATACGTTATATATTCTTCCGACCTTTTGCGGGCAAAACAGACCGCCGAAATAATCGGCAGACATCTTGGTGTTAAACCGATTTTAAAAACCGAACTTCGCGAAAGAAATCTCGGCGAAGCGGTTGGAAAATCCGTCGAGTGGCTTCGCCAAAACATGGAAAAACCGGAACGAACCGTTGACGACCGGCTTTTTCCTTCCGCAGAAAGCAGAAGAGATGAATGGAACAGGCTGAAGCCGTTTTTCGACGAAATAACATCGAACGGCGAAGAATATATAATTATTGTTTCCCACGGCGATTTGCTCAGCGTTTTCAACGCGATGTGGCTTGGTCTTCCGGTCAAAAGTCTTGAAAAATCCGAACTTTTCGGCATTTCCGGCGGAGTTTCCTTCCTTTTTGAGAACGCCGAAGGCAAACGCTTTATCAAAAGAATGAGCGACACATCATATATGAAATAAAGAGGTGACCGCAATGAAAAAATATTCAGAAATGACCCGCGAAGAACTTCTTCTCGAAAAAGAAACCGTTCTTAAACGATATTCCGAAAAAAAAGCTCTCGGACTTAAACTCGATATTTCAAGGGGCAAACCTTCGCCGGAACAGCTTGCCCTTTCCCTTCCGATGCTCGACCTTATCAGCAGCGAAACCGAAAGCTTTAAATGCGAAAACGGTTTTGATATCCGAAATTACGGCGTTGTTGACGGAATTCCGGAATGCCGCCGCCTTTTCGGCGAAATTCTTGATGCTCCTATGGAAAACGTCATCGTAACCGGCAACAGTTCCCTCAACCTTTTCTATGATCTCATCGCTCATGCCATGTGCCACGGTCTTCCCGGCGGAAAATCCCCCTGGTGCGAATGCAAAGAGCGCAAGCTCCTTTGCCCCGCTCCCGGTTACGACCGCCATTTTGCCGTTGGCGAACTTTTTGGATTTGAACTTATCACCGTTCCGATGAAATCCGACGGTCCGGATATGGATATTGTTGAAGAACTCATCAAAGACGAAAACGTAAAAGGAATAATCTGCGTCCCGAAATATTCCAACCCCCAGGGAATTTCCTATTCCGCCGAAGTTGTTGAACGTTTTGCAAAACTTTCTCCGGCTGCTTCCGATTTCCGCATTTTCTGGGACAACGCCTACGTTGTTCATCATCTTGATTTTGACGGCGAAAAGGACGAAGTTCCTTCCCTTCTCTGCCTTGCAAAAGAAAACGGAAACGAAGATATGGTCTATATGCTCGGTTCCACCAGCAAAGTTACTTTCCCCACCGCCGGACTTGCGGCGGTGGCTTCTTCCGACCGCAACACCGCGGATTTTAAACGCACTCTTTCTTTCCAAAACATCGGCCCGGACAAAATAAACCAGATGCGCCACGTCCTTTTCTTCAAAAACCTTGAAGGGGTGCTCAAGCACATGAGAAAACAAGCGGATATCATCCGCCCGAAATTTGAAACGGTGCTCGGCGTGCTCAAAACCGAACTTTTGGAAACAGGAATTGCGGATTGGAACAGCCCTAAAGGCGGATATTTTGTTTCCGCAGAGCTTATGGAAGGCACCGCAAAACGCACCGCTGCTCTTTGCAAGGAAGCCGGACTTGTTATAACCGGCGCCGGCGCTGTTTATCCTTACGGAATCGACCCTGCGGACAGCATTCTGCGCATTGCGCCGACCTTTGCCCCGGTTTCTGAACTTCCGGACGCAATGGAAATTTTCTGTCTTTCCGCAAAGCTTGCGGCAATTGAAAAACTGCTTGGATAAGCCAAAAAAGAGGTATTTTAAATGTATGTTTTAGCTTCCGGTTCTCCCCGAAGAAAAGAACTTTTAAGCCTTATTATTCCGGAATATGAAGTGCTTGTTTCCGGATGTGAGGAATTTGTTCCGGAAGGAACACCCGCCGAAAAAGTTCCGGCAATTCTTGCAGAGCAAAAGGCTCTTGCTGTTGCAAAACTTCGCCCTGACGATACTGTAATCGGCTCTGATACCGTGGTCGTGCTCGGCGGAGAAATTTTCGGCAAACCGAAAGATAAAAACCATGCTCACGCCATGCTCAAAGCTCTTTCCGGCAAAAAACATTTTGTTTATACCGGCGTTGCTGTTGCGGAAAAAGGCAAAGTCCGTTCCTTTGTTCAGAAAACGGAGGTTGAATTTTACGAACTTTCCGACGAAACTATCGAAAAATATATCGCCACCGGCGAACCCATGGACAAGGCAGGCGCTTACGGAATTCAGGGAAAAGGCAGCGTGCTCGTTAAAGGTATCCTCGGCGATTATTTCAACGTAATGGGTCTTCCGGTTGCGGAAACCGCAAGGTTCCTTGGAATCGTTTAACTGATAAAAAATAAAAGCCGTCACAATTGTGACGGCTCTTTTTTTATGAATCCCCTCTCACCTTTAACAAGGGGCGCAAATTATTTTCCTGTTGAACCGAACCCGCCGGTTCCTCTTTCGGTGTCCGAAAGTTCATCGCAAAGAACATATTCCGCGGGCATAACCGGCATTATCGCCATCTGTGCGACTCTGTCGCCCGGCAAAACGGTGTAATCTTCATCGGAATTGTTCATAAGCCCGACGCAGATTTCACCGCGATAGTCGGAATCGATAACTCCTACACAGTTTCGCGGCGCGACCCCATGCTTTATACCAAGTCCGCTTCTTGCGAAGATAAAAGCGCCGTAACCTTCCGGAACTGCAATGGCAATTCCTATGGGAACAACCGCGCTTCCCCTTGCGGGAACGACCACCGGTTCATCAACGCAGGCATAAAGATCTGCCGCCGCTGAACCGGAAGTTGCGATTTTCGGAACAACCGCATTTTCGCGGATTTTTTTAACTTTTATCTCAAAAGCCATTGCGTTTGCGAAGCTCCTCAAGTTCTCTTGCAAGTTTATCTGCGCGGCGGTTTGCGTCGTCAGCTTCCATTCTTGCTCTTGCGGTATCGCCGAGATATTCTTTGAGCTGGGAACGGATATGGTCGCAGTTTGCTTCCGCTTTTTTATATTCGCTGAGATATGCGATGGAGCAAAGAACAAGCGCATCGTTCATGGAAAGGCTTGGATTTCTTACCATAAGGGAATCGATATCGTCGCTCATTTCCTTAGCAAGGTCACGCACGTAACCTTCCTGTTCATAAGTGGCAATTGTATAGCTTGCGCCCGCAACTTCTATTTTAACTTTATTAAGATTATCCATTCAAAATTTCCTCCCATTCGTCATAATACGACATATATATTATAACATGGCGAACGGAGTTCTTCAACGATTTTGAGCATCGGTTTTTGAAAAATTTATTCTTTTTTGGAAAGACGGTTTCATATATTTAAACAAAACTTTTTTGGGAGGAACCATGGCTCTTATTGAAAAAACTTATGACCGTTTTTCCGCAGTTGAATATGCAAACCGATGGGCATATTTCCGCAACCCGGAATATTATGATTTCAGCCCCATCGGCGGCGACTGCACTTCCTTTGCAAGCCAATGTATCCTTGCCGGCGGAGCGCCCATGAACTACACCCCGGATTTCGGCTGGTACTACAGAAGCCTTAATGACCGCGCACCCGCCTGGACCGGTGTAAAATTTCTTTTCAATTTTCTTGTCAACAACAAAGGTGTCGGTCCTTTCGGAAGGGAGGTTGGAATCGACGAAATTGAACCCGGCGACATCGCCCAGCTTATAATCGACACCCAGGATTGGCAGCACACCCCGGTTATAACCTCCGTTGACGGCGACAGACCCACTTTTGATTCTGTAAAAATTGCCGCCCATTCCTATGACTGCGCCTGCAGGCCCCTTTCGAGCTATGCAATAAAATCCATAAGGTTCGTGCATATTGAAGGATACAGGGTTGAAGAAGAATAAAAAAAACGCCGGCAAAGCCGGCGTTTTTCTTTTTTTCATATTCCTTTTTTATAAAGAACGTAGGAATAAATTATCGGAGCAATTGCGGCAACAATGCAGAACCCGAAAACCCATTCCGAAAGAATGAACGCGTTGACGATGAACGCAAATCCGCAGATGACCATAAGCCAGCCCGCAAGGCGGTGGGTTCTGTTCCAGTTTTCCTCGCTGTTGAGTGTCCAGGGAATCTTGTATCCGAAGGTATAGTTAAGTCTTGCCTTCGGCAGATAATTTCCGAGAGCGATAAAAATTATTCCCATAAGCAAACAGCAAATCATTCCGATGTTTACCCCAATTCCAAGAGCATAAGCATAGGTTGCGCTCATTACCGCAACGGAAACCGCAGGAAGGATCCAATAAACAATTCCCATGGCTTTGGCGCCTATGTTGCTCTTTTTCGGGTCAGCATAGGTTACGATAAGACAAAAAACATGAAGCGCCGCCATAATTCCCGGAATTCCGAAAACCGCCATTGGTTTGCTGTTCCAACCGTTGGGTTCATTTTCTGTTCCCCAATGGGTTGCCATAGTTTCCGGAAGCTGTTCCCAGAAAACAAGCCCGATTGCAATCGGCAAAAGAATGATTATTGTTGTTATAACAAGAAGTTTTTTATTGATTTTCATCGCCGTTTCCTCCTTTGAACTGGGCAAACCAGAGCATGATTTCCTCAAAAACAGAGGTGTTGAGTTCATAAAAAACAAAGTTTTTTTGCTTTGTTTCATAAACAAGATCCGCTTTTTTAAGCACAGAAAGATGGTACGAAACCGTAGCGCCTGTCATATCGAAATGGGAGGCTATATCTCCCGCGGACATTCTTCCGTTTTTAAGCATCATCAAAATTTCTCTTCTTGCCGGATCGGAAAGCGCTTTGAAAGTTTCGGCAAAGCTCATTTTAATTCACCTCAAATGAATTTTACTGCGGTTCCGTATGCAACAACTTCCGCCGCTCCCTGCATGATTGCCGAAGAAGAATAGCGGATATTGATAACTGCATCCGCACCTTTTGCTTCCGCTTCTTCGACCATGCGCTTTGTCGCAAGGGCGCGTGCTTTGTTCATCATATCGTTATAAGATTTAAGCTCGCCGCCAACAAGGGTTTTAAAGCTTTGGGTAATATCTTTTCCGATATTTTTGGTCTGGATAGTGCTTCCGCAAACAAGTCCGAGCATTTCAAATTCTTTTCCGGTGATGTAATCAGTATTTACCAAGATCATCTTCTTCTCCGCTCCTTATTTCTGTAATTCTTTCAATAAGTACATATATCATAATTCCGCTGAAAATTGCGGGAATTATTCCAAGCAAAACCTTGAAAACAAGGTTTTCAACCAGCATTATTAAAACGCTGAAATAAACTATAAAATAAATTATCATCAAAACCGATACCAGAATCGGGGCAAAATATTTTTTCATTTTTGGCCCTCTTCCTTCAGCAGTTTTTCAAAATCCAGCCGGCGATATCGGCTATAACATTTTCGCCGATATGGCGCTCTTTTGAAAATTCCTTCGTTGCCTTTGAAATATCATCATAAATCGCCGGAACAAAGCAATGGTTAAGCCCTTCATAAAGCCGGAAACTGAAATTTTCCCGCTCGCCGAAAAGTTTTTTATATTCCATAAAATCCTTTTCTGTGCTGACCTGCAAATCCCGGCTGCCCTGCATTACAAGCACCGGTTTTTCGGTTTTTTCAAGATATTCCTTTGCGGGATGCAGACCCATTTCCTTGAAATAATAAAGATCGACCCCGCCTGCATACGGAATTTTTTTAGCTTCTTCGTCTGAAAGTTCATAAAGGTTCGCAAAAGATTTTCGGAATTTTTTATCCTGGGCGGAAGCAATCCAGCTCATAATTTTGCTTTTTCCGTTTTTCATTTCCTCAAGCTGGCGAAACAGAACCTCTTCAAGTGTATCAAGAGTTCCCGCAAGAAGAATAAGTCCCCTGAAGTTTCCGCCTTCCGCATCGATTCTCGGCGCAAGCATTGCTCCCATGCTGTGACCGATTATAAAAACTTTTTCCGGGTCGATCCTCGGGTCGTTTTTCAGCATTTCCGAAGCGAGCACAGCGTCTTCGATAACCTCTTCCCGAACGGTAAGGCTGCCCTTTTTAAGCATTTTTCTTCCATGGGCAAAACTTCTTTTGTCATATCTTACCGAAGCAATTCCATGCGCTGCAAGGCCATTTGCAAGATCTTTGAACGGAGTAAGCTTCATAACTTTTTCGTCCATATTGCTTGAACCGGAACCATGGACAAAAACCACCGCCGGAACCGGTTTTTCAAGGTTTTCCGGCAAGGTCAGCTTTCCGTTAAGAGGAAATTCCGTTCCCGCACCGACTATGATTTTTTCTTCAATCATGTTTTCGCCTCCAAACTATTTAGATTTTTTTCTAAATAGACTATAACATATCCGGCTCCACATTGTCAACAAGTATTTAGAAAATTTTCTAAATACTTGTTGACAGAAAAAGAGCGCCCCTTTTATTGAATTCCCCCATTTTTTTGCCGAAGACAAAAAAATACCCCCCTTTGACAAGGGGGGCTTAATTTGTATTAAAGGATTATTTTGCGTAATCGACTGCTCTGCTTTCGCGGACAAGATGAACTTTGATCTGGCCGGGATATTCAAGCTCGCCTTCAATTTTTTCGGCGATATCGTGTGCAAGAAGCACCATTTTTTCATCGTCAACAATTTCGGGTTTGACAACGATTCTAACTTCGCGTCCGGCCTGGATTGCAAAGCAGTTGTCAACACCTTCAAAGGAATTTGCGATTTCTTCAAGTTTTTCAAGACGTTTGATATAATTTTCAAGGTTTTCGCGTCTTGCGCCGGGTCTTGCTGCAGAAATTGCGTCCGCAGCCTGAACAAGCCATGCAATGGTTGTTCTGGGTTCAACGTCGCCGTGATGAGCTTCGATTGCATGAATAACAGCTTCGGGCTCTTTATATTTTTTCGCAACGTCAACGCCGATGGTAACGTGGCTTCCTTCAATTTCGTGGGTAAGAGCTTTACCGATATCGTGAAGAAGGCCTGCTCTTCTTGCCATGTTGGGGTCAACGCCGCCCATTTCGTTAGCAAGAAGTCCTGCAATCTGAGAAACCTCGATGGAGTGCATGAGCACGTTCTGGCCATAGCTGGTACGGTATCTCATGCGGCCGAGAAGACGGATAAGTTCCGGCGCAACGCCGCGAACTCCGCATTCAAGAACAGCGTGCTCGCCGTCCTGTTTGATTTTTGCATCAACTTCCTTGCGGGCTTTGTCAACGGTTTCTTCAATTCTTGCGGGATGAATTCGTCCATCCTGGATAAGTTTTTCAAGAGAAAGTCTTGCAATTTCGCGGCGAACCGGATCGAAAGAAGAAAGGGTGATTGCTTCGGGGGTATCGTCGATAATAAGATCAACACCGGTAAGAGTTTCAAGGGCGCGGATGTTGCGGCCTTCGCGTCCGATGATGCGGCCTTTCATTTCGTCGCTGGGAAGCGGAACAACGGAAACGGTTGCTTCGGCAACATAATCCGGTGCGCAGCGGGAAACTGCGGTTCCGATAATTTCGCGTGCTTTTTCTTCGGATTCATCCTTGAGCTGCTGCTCAAACTGCATTATGCGAAGAGCTTTTTCGTGGGAAAGTTTTGCTTCAACTTCTTCAAGAAGCTGGATTTTTGCCTGTTCTTCGGAATAACCGGAAATGCGTTCAAGCATTTCAAACTGGCTTTTTTTGATCTGTTCCGCTTCCGCAAGTCTTGCGTCTGCGGCCTGGATTTTTTCCTGCATGATTTCCTCTTTTTTATCGAGGTTGTCAGCTTTCTTTTCAAGGGATTCTTCTTTTTGCTGGAGTCTGTGCTCGCTGCGCTGAACTTCTGCTCGGCGATCCTTAATCTCTTTGTCCGCTTCACTTCTGAGGCGGTGGATCTCATCTTTAGCTTCAACAAGAGCTTCTTTTTTGCGGCTTTCAGCAGTTTTGATTGATTCGTTTACAATGCGTCTTGCTTCTTCTTCGGCGGAACCGATTTCGGCTTCCGCAACTCTGCGTCTATATGCAACACCCACCGGGAAAGCGATTATCAAACCTACGACCAACGCAATGATGCCAACGATCACGCAAACAAGAATATCTCCGGAAGTAAGCTCCGCAAAGATATTCATGCTTTTGATAAAGGTCATGATTTCCATGGTGCTTTGAATATTCCTTTCTGTATATATTAAAATGCCAGAGGTCTGTTACAGAAATACACACAGACTTACACATGTTAATAATATAATAAACCTATTTAAAGGGACTGTCAAGAAATATTGCTTAAAAATGAATAATTTATGTGGGTTTTCATTCAAAAAAAGTTCTTTTATACATTTTTTGATAAATTATATATTTATAATTATAATACTTATAAATAATTTTTCTGTTTTTTGTCCGTCAACCGTTGACAAACGTTCACGGCGGTGATAATATTTATTTGATATTTTTAAATGCGTTGATGGGGAAACCGAAACGGATTTTTTATCCCAGAGAGGGCAGCATTATTCTGAAAGCCTGTCCGTTAAAAACCGTGAAAGACCATCCCCGGAGCGTGTGCAAGCGATTTTTTTGCGAACACACCGTGGCCGCCGCGTTAAGGCGGAACTTTGAGTGCGGAATTTTTTCCGTAAACAAGGGTGGAACCGTGGAGCTTGTTGCTTCGCCCCTTAATTTTTGGGGCGAAGCTTTTTTATTGCCCCGCAAAAAAACAGGAGGTAAATTTATGGTTAAAGTATCCCTTCGTGGCGACGTTCATGAATTTGAAAACGGCGTCACCCCTTATCAGATTGCCCAGAGCATAAGCTCCGGCCTTGCAAGAGTTGCCTGTGCGGCAAAAATCAACGGCGAAGGCTGTGACCTTCGCACCCCTATTGAAGAAGATTGCGAAGTTGAGATTCTCACCTTCGATGATCCTTATGGAAAAAAAGCATTTTGGCATACCACTTCCCACGTTATGGCCCAGGCTGTTCTCCATCTTTTCCCCAATGCAAAATTTTCCATCGGCCCCGCCATTGACAACGGATTTTATTACGATTTCGACGTTGAAAAACCCTTCACCGTTGATGATCTTAAAAAAATCGAAGAAGAGATGGCAAAAATCATTAAAACCGGTCTTGAACTCAACAAATGCACCATGAGCGCAGAAGAAGCAAAAGAGATTATGAAAGACCAGCCTTATAAACTCGAGCTCATTGATGAGCACGCAGGAAAAGGCGAAGCTCTCAGCTTCTACAAACAGGGAGATTTCTGCGAACTTTGCGCAGGACCCCATCTTATGAACATCTCTCCCATCAAAGCATTCAAACTCACTTCCACCACCGGCGCATATTGGAGAGGCAGCGAAAAAAATAAAATGCTTTCCCGTATCTACGGAATTTCCTTCCCGAAAAAAGCAGAGCTTGAAGCTTATCTTGAAGCAGTTGAAGACGCAAAACGCCGCGACCACAACATTCTCGGCCGCCAGCTCAAATATTTCTGCAACAGCGATTATGTAGGCCAGGGTCTTCCGCTTCTCATGCCGAAAGGCGCAAAACTTTTCCAGATCCTCAACCGCTATGTTCAGGATAAGGAAGAATATGAGTACGGTTACGTAATGACCAGAACTCCCCTTATGGCAAAATCCGACCTTTACAAAGTTTCCGGACATTGGGATCATTATAAAGACGGAATGTTCGTTCTCGGCGACGAAGAAAAAGACAAAGAAGTTTTTGCTCTCCGCCCCATGACCTGCCCCTTCCAGTATCAGGTTTATCTCAATGATAAACATTCCTACCGCGAACTCCCCTTCCGTTACGGCGAAACCTCTACCCTTTTCCGTAACGAAGCTTCCGGCGAAATGCACGGACTTATCCGCGTACGCCAGTTCACCATTTCCGAAGGACACCTTATTATCCGCCCGGACCAGCTTGAGGAAGAATTCAGAAGCTGCCTCAAACTCGTTAAAGAGGTTATGACCGACATCGGTCTTTATGAAGACCTTACCTTCCGCTTCTCCAAATGGGATCCTGAAAACAAGGATAAATATGAAGGTACTCCCGAAATGTGGGAAGAAGCAGAAGGCGCTATGAGAAAGATCCTCGACAACATCGGTCTTGAATATACCGAAGCTGCCGGCGAAGCAGCTTTCTATGGCCCGAAACTCGATATCCAGGGCAAAAACGTTTACGGCAAGGAAGATACCCTTGTTACCATCCAGATCGATATGATGCTTGCGCAGCGTTTCGGAATGACCTATATCGACCAGAACAACCAGGCTGTATATCCTTACATCATCCACAGAACCTCTCTTGGATGCTACGAAAGAACCATCGCTCTCCTTATCGAGAAATACGGCGGCGCGCTTCCCACCTGGCTTTCTCCGGAACAGGTCAGAATCCTTCCCATCACCGAGGATCAGAACGAATATGCGGAAGAAATCAAAAAGAAACTTCTCCGCTGCGGCTTCAGACCGGAAGTTGATTCCCGCTATGAAAAAATCGGCTTCAAAATCCGCGAAGCACAGCTTGAAAAAGTTCCCTATATGCTCGTAGTCGGCGCAAAAGAAATGGAAGAAGGCAAAGTTGCCGTCCGTTCCAGAAAAGAAGGCGACCTCGGCGCAGTTGCTCTTGATGAATTCATCGCAAAACTCCACGACGAAGTTGACAACAAGGTCTGCAAATAATTTTAAAAAATGTAGGGAACGGTCTTGACCGTTCCGAAAAAAAGGGCGGAATTTTCCGCCCTTTTTTGTTTTGCCCCCATCCGCCTTTTTCGGCAGAACCGAAAAATCCGCCTTTCCCCAAGGGAAGGCTTTTGTTTTTATTGCCAAACTTTGGTTTTGTTTTTTGTGCATTTTTTACTTTATTACGCATTTTTGTTTCAATTTGTTTTTTTGCTTTACCGTCAAAACACACCAAAAGGAAATAGAAAAATTGTCTTTTATCATAATTTTTATCCAAATTGGAATCGTTTCCAACCCTTCTGTTAATAATATAATTCTATTGACTAACTAAGTCTTTTAATATAAAATATAATGGTTGTAAAATGCACCCCGATAAGGAGGATTAACCACATGCAAGGTGTAGATTTTTGGAAATCCAAAATTACCGAATCTCTTTATAACGCTTACGGCGAAAAACCCGAAGATGCAGATTATTCTCATATATATGATGCCGCTGCGGAAACTCTCCGCAATATTCTTGCAGAAAAATGCGCAAATTCTTCCGCAAAACATGCTTCCCGCGGAGAAAAACGCGTTTATTATATGTCCATGGAATTTCTTATGGGCCGTTCGCTCCGCAACAATCTCCACAACCTCGGAATGACCAAGGATTTTGAGAAAGCAGTAAAATCCTTCGGCGCCGACCCGGAACTTGTTTATTCCCAGGAACCTGACGCAGGTCTTGGCAACGGCGGCCTTGGAAGACTTGCCGCATGTTTCCTCGACGGTCTTGCAACCATCGGAAAACACGCAATGGGCTATTCCATTTGCTATGAATACGGAATTTTCCGTCAGAAGCTTACCGAAGGTTGGCAAACCGAAAAACCGGATGATTGGCTTCCCGGCGGAAAAGCATGGCTTGCAGAAAAACGCGAACATGCTGTCGAAATCCGTTTTGGCGGGGAAATCGAAGAATCCTGGCACGACGGATATCACCAGATTCTTCATAAAAATTATGACAGCGTTCTTGCTGTTCCCTATGATATGTATGTTCCGGGCTTCGATTCCGAAGATGTTTCCCGTCTTCGCCTTTGGCAGGCAGAATCTTCCGGAATTGACATGGAACTTTTCAACCGCGGCCTTTATGCCGAAGCGATGAGAAAAAGCTCCGAAGCAAAAGCCATCAGTTCCATTCTTTACCCCAACGACAACCACCCGGACGGAAAAGTTCTTCGTCTTAAACAGCAATATTTCCTTGTTGGTTCTTCAATTGCAGACATTGTCCGCAGACATCTTGCCGCATACGGAACTCTTGAAAATCTTGCTGAAAAAGCGGCGATCCATATCAACGACACCCACCCCACAATGGCAATTCCGGAACTTATGCGTATTCTTCTTGATGAATGCGGCTATTCCTGGGAAAAATCCGCAGATATCTGTTTCAATCTTTTCAGCTATACAAACCACACCGTTCTTCCGGAAGCTCTTGAGCGCTGGGATGTTGGAATGTTCCGCTGGCTTCTTCCCCGAGTTTTTGGAATCATCTGTGAATTTGACCGCCGCCTTCGCATAACTCTTCGCGAAAAAGGCTTCAGCAATTCTGAAATCAGCCGCATGGCAATTGTTGAAAACGGCGAGATCCGCATGGCAAACCTTTGTGTATTTGCAACCCACAGCACAAACGGCGTTTCCGAACACCACCTTACCGTTATGGAAAACAGCGTTTTCGGCGATCTTTATCATGCTTTCCCGGAACGTTTTTCAAGCGTTACAAACGGCATTGCCGCAAGAAGATGGCTTTGCAGCGCAAACCCGGAACTCACCCGCTTTGTAAAAAAATATTCTGCAAGGGATTTTGAAAAAAAATATTCCAAAATGCAAAACCTTGTAAAACATGCGGATGAACCGGAATGTCTTGAGGAACTTGGAAAAGTAAAACTTAAAAGAAAAGAGATTTTTGCAAAACACAACCTTGACGTTGCGGGAAATCATCTTGATCCTTCCTCTCTTTTCGATGTTCAGGCAAAACGCCTTCATGAATACAAACGCCAGCACCTCAATGCTCTTCGCATAATTTCTCTTCTTAACGAAATTGAAGCTAACCCCAACGCAGATATCGACCCGAAAACCTTTATTTTCGGCGCAAAAGCCGCACCCGGATACTACGTTGCAAAACGCATAATCCGGCTTATCTGGTGCCTTGGCAACGAACTTGCCCAGAGCAGCCTTAAAGACAGACTTAAACTCTGCTTCCTTGAAAACTACAGCGTAACAACTTCCGAAATGCTCATGCCCGCAGCGGATATTTCCGAACAGATCTCCCTCGCCGGAACCGAAGCTTCCGGTACAGGCAACATGAAACTCATGCTTTCCGGCGCTGTAACTCTCGGAACTCTTGACGGCGCAAACGTCGAAATTCTCCGTGAAGTCGGAGAAGAAAACTTCCTCCGCTTCGGAATGAATTCCGACGAGGTCGATGCTCTTCGCGAAAAAGGCTATAACCCCATGGAATATATTGAAAAGAACGACGAACTCAAGGCCGCTCTTGACCGCATGCGCCACGGAATCTTCGGCGAAGATTTTTCCGACCTTGCGGATCTTATCGAAGGCAAGGATTTTTATATGGCTGCCGCAGATTACGAAAGCTATATGGATATCCAGAGAAAAGCACAGGAACTTTTCCGCGACAAAGAAACCTGGAACCGCATGGCTCTTATGAACATTGCAAAATCCCCCGCTTTCTTTGTTGACAGAACCGTTCAGGAATATTGCGACAACATCTGGAATATGTAATTAAAAAAAACAAAACTCCCTCCGGTTTTCGGAGGGAGTTTTGTTCATTTATACAAGCTGCTGTTCGTTTATCATAAGTTTGAATTCAAGCCCAAGTTTTTCGGCCGCGGTTTTGCAAAGGACCATTCTGTCCATGAAAATCCGGAAATAATCCATCACCGAACCGTAGCGT
Organism: Oscillospiraceae bacterium; assembly: GCA_017435745.1. Classification (GTDB taxonomy): domain Bacteria; phylum Bacillota; class Clostridia; order Oscillospirales; family Ruminococcaceae; genus UMGS1668. The sequence goes on along the minus strand of JAFSEN010000067.1, from coordinate 4,574 downwards.
GTATCTACCGAAAGCTTGAGTTTTATAAGGGTTTTGCTTTCGTTGATTTTAAGTTCCGCCTTTTTTACAGAATAGTTGACTTTGTCGTGGGCGTCAAAAGCTTCCTCGTTGTCGTTCTGAACGCGGCTTCTGCGAACGTCGGATTTATCCGCAATAATAAGAGCCGCAGCCATGGGGCTTATTGGTTTTCCGGTGCCTTCGTCGTGGTTTCCTATAGCCATCACGATATCGGAAATTTCCGCCGGGTCCATACCCATTCTGTCAAGGATTCGGAAAGCCATAATGGCGCCGCTTTGGGAATGGTCGCTTCTGTTAACAACGTTTCCGATATCGTGGAGATATCCGGCGATTTTTACAAGTTCAACTTCTCTTTCCGAATAGCCAAGGGTTTCCATTATATATGCGGCTTTTTCGGCAACAATGCCCACATGGGCAAAGCTGTGTTCGGAAAAACCCATTGCCTTAAGGGCCTCGCCCGCTTTTTCAATATAGATTCTTACGGCCGGGTCGTTTCTGACCGTTTCATATGTTACCAAGCGTAACACCTTCTTTCATATTCAAAATTTGCACCGATTATAATTATATTGGAAAAATTTTTTAAAAATTCGAATTTTTTATAAAATTTTTATGAATTTTACAATAAAAAAAGACGGCCTTCACCGTCTTTTTTTATTAAAGCATTTCTGCTGCTTTTTCAAGAATAACTTTTGCAAGTTCTTCCTTGCTCATAAGCCCGGTTTCGTGCTCAAAGTTTTTTGCAATGAGCACCGCGGCGTTGGTATCAACGCCGAAACCGGTGTTTTCAGAAGCGATTGAGTTTGCAACGATCATATCCGCGTTCTTCATAAGAAGCTTTTTTCGGCTGTTTTCGATAAGGTTTTCGGTTTCCATTGAAAAACCGACAACAACCTGGCCGGAAGGTTTTGTTCTTCCGATGCTCGCAAGAATATCCTTCGTGCGTTTGAGCATAAGGGTGTTGTCACCTTCGGATTTTTTGATTTTCTGACCGCAATATTCCGCGGGAGTGTAATCCGCAACAGCCGCAGCCATCACTATAATATCGGCGCAGGCTGCTCTTTCGGTTACCGCATTATACATATCCTCCGCAGATTCTACAGAAACGGTGTTCACTCCGTGGGGCGGGCGGATTTCGGTTTTTCCGCTGATGAGGGTAACTTCCGCGCCCATGGTTTTCGCCATTTTTGCGATTGCGTAACCCATTTTTCCACTTGAATGGTTGGTGATGTAGCGCACCGGATCAAGGCTTTCGCGGGTGGCTCCCGCAGTTACGAGCACGCGTTTTCCCAAAAGCTGCTCGTTTGCAAAAAGAGCTTCTTCCGCTGCGGAAATAAGTTCCGGAATTTCAGCAAGGCGTCCGCTTCCGACAGCTCCGCAGGCAAGTCTTCCGCTTTCGGATTCGATGATTTCCCAACCGTCCGCTCTCAGCTGTTCAAGATTGCGCTGTGTTGCCGGATTTTCGAGCATTCCGGTGAACATTGCGGGCGCAATTATCTTTTTGCAGGAAGCGGCGAGCACGGTTGAAGTCAGCATATCGTCGGCAATTCCGTTTGCGATTTTTGCAATCACGTTTGCAGTTGCCGGAGCAACAAGAACCGCATCGGCAGTTCTTCCGAGATTTACGTGGGCAACAGGGTCGCTGCCTTTTCCGTCAAAAAGCGAAGTATAAACCTCGTTTTTTGTAAGCGCTTCAAATGTAAGGGGCGCAACAAATTCGGCAGCGTGTTCCGTCATTACAACGTTTACGTTAATGCCTTTTTTAGTGAAGTATGAAGCGATCTCGCAAACTTTATATGCCGCGATTCCGCCGGAAACACCGAGAAGAAGATTCTTCTTTTCGGGCATATCAGTCTTCCTCCACGTTGACTTTGTTAACGCGATATTTGTCTGCGGTAAATTCAGCAATTGCGAGTTTAAGGGGTTTTTCGGAGATAATTTCGTGGTTTTCTTCAGCGTCTTCGCTGATTTTGCGCGCGCGTTTTGCGATAGCAATTACGTTTGCATAGGGGCTGTTGAGCTGGTTAAGATTGTAGGTGTCGTTCGGGTTAAGCAAGGTTTTCTGCCTCCTCTAAAATTTGTTTAAGGACTTCCTGCATTGCGCTTTTGCTGCAGCGTTCGCCCTCGATAATATCTTTTATTTTTATGGCGGCGTTTTCCACCAAATCATTGACTATAAAATAATCATAAAGTTCCGGCGCTTCGTTAAGTTCGATCCGCGCGGTATGAAGTCTTCCGGCAACGGTTTCCGCGTCTTCGGTGTTTCTGCCGATAAGTCTGCGTTTAAGTTCTTCGATGCTCGGCGGAAGAAGATAGATAAGAGCTGCTTCCGGCATCATTTTTTTTACGTTTCTCGCGCCCTGGATCTCGATATCGAGAACAACATCTTTTCCTTCGGAAAGCCTTTGTTCAACGGCGCTTTTCGGCGTTCCGTAATAGTTTCCGTTAAAGACCGCATATTCAAGCATTTCTCCGGTTTCAATATCGTGCTCAAATTCCTCGCGGGTTTTGAAACTGTAATGAACTCCGTCGATTTCGCCGGGTCTCGGTTTTCTTGTTGTTGCGGAAACGGAAAAATAAAGATTATCCTCAATTTCAAAAAGGCGGTTTATAACCGTTCCTTTTCCAACTCCGGAAGGACCGGAAATTACTGTAAGAACTCCTCTTTTATTCATCTTCACCCTCCGCAGACATTCTTGAGCCAACTGTTTCCGGCTGGATTCCCGAAAGGATAACGTGGCCGGAATCCATTACAAGAACGGTTTTTGTCTTTCTTCCGAAGGAAGCATCTATAAGTGTTCCCTTTTCGCGTGCTTCGGTAATAATTCTTTTAATCGGTGCAGATTCCGGAGAAACCATTGCAATAACGCGGTTTGCGTTGATGAGGTTTCCGAAACCTATATTAACGAGCTTCATAAAAAAAGCCTCCGTTTTATTCGATGTTCTGGATCTGTTCGCGGATTTTTTCGATTTCGGATTTTACGTCCACAACAACCTGGGCAATTTCAACGTCGGAACATTTGCTTCCGGTGGTGTTGATTTCGCGGTTAACTTCCTGAATAAGGAAATCAAGCTTTCTGCCGACGGGTTCGTTCATTTCAACAATTTCGCGAAGCTGGGCAATATGGCTGCGAAGGCGGACAGTTTCTTCATCAACGGCTACTTTGTCGCTGTAGATAGCGGCCTCCTGGATGATTCTTGCTTCGTCGATCTGTTTTCCCTCAAGAACTTCGAGCATCTTATTATAAAGGCGCTCGCGGTATTCCTTAACTGTTTCGGGGCTGCGTTTTTCGATAAAGCCGACTTTTTCTTCAATGTATGCGGCGCGGTTAAGAACATCCGCTTTCATTTTTTCGCCTTCGACCTCGCGCATTTCAACAAAAGCGGCAACGGCTTTTTTTGCAACGGATTCAACATCCGCCCAAAGAGCATCTTCATCGGTCTGTGCTTTTACAACGGTGAAAACATCCGGGAATTTTGCAACAACGGAAAGGGAAAGATCATCAACAAGATCAAACTCATCTTTAACGCTGCGGAGAGCTTCGATATAGCTTTTTGCAACCTCTTTGTTAATGGTGATTTCCTCGTTGGTTCCTTCAACGGTTTGGATCATAACGCCCACATCAACTTTTCCGCGGCTTATAACCCCGGAAAGAAGACGTTTTAATTTTTCTTCAAGAAAACCGCAGGAACGGGGAACCCTTGCGGAATATTCAAAATAGCGGTGGTTAACGGATTTTATCTCAACACGGATGTTTCTTCCATTGAGGATTTCTTCCGCTGCGCCGTAACCGGTCATGCTTTTAATCATTTTTTATTCCCTCATCTTTTAAAAAGATTTATGAAAACACGGCGGGAGCAAGCCCCCGCCCTATTTTAAAATTTCAGTATGGGAGGCTTTATGCCTATAATTTTCTAATATATAATATTATACTTTAAAAGCGGGCTTGTCAAGAAAAAGCGGAGAATTTCCGCTTCTTCCGTTACTAAAAAAACGTTTTCTCTTGACTTTATCGTTTTAAAAGAATATATTTATATAATAAGGCAAAATGTCAAATCATTACTTTTTGAGGAGTGTTAAAATATGCTGGCAACCGAAAAAACAATGGAAAAAATCGTCGCACTTTGCAAAGGCCGCGGCTTTGTTTACGCAGGTTCTGAAATTTACGGCGGTCTTTCCAACACCTGGGACTACGGCCCTCTCGGTGTTGAATTCAAAAACAACGTAAAACGCGCTTGGTGGAAAGCATTCGTACAGGAAAGTCCCTATAACGTAGGTCTTGACGCTGCAATCCTTATGAACCCCCAGGTTTGGGTAGCTTCCGGCCATGTAGGCGGCTTCTCCGATCCTCTTATGGACTGCAAAGCCTGCAAAACCCGCCACAGAGCTGATAAACTTATCGAAGACCAGACCGGAATTTCTCCCGAAGGCTGGGAATTCGGAAAAATGCGTGAATTTGTTGATGAAAAGAACATCGTCTGCCCCAACTGCGGCGCACATGATTTCACCGATATCCGTTCCTTCAACCTTATGTTCAAAACCTTCCAGGGCGTAACCG
>JAFSEN010000066.1 GCA_017435745.1 Oscillospiraceae bacterium | reverse complement strand
TACCCTCTTCGCTCTCACTGACGGCGTTGTAAGATTTGAACGCTTCGGTGCAGACCGCAAAAAGGTAAGCGTATATCCTGTCGAGCAGTAATCTGCCCGCGTTGAAAAAAGGGACGGTATTCCGTCCCTTTTTAAATTGCCCTTTTGCAAAAGGAGGTTTTCCCCTTATGATAATCCGAAAAGCAACCCCCGAAGACGCCGTTCTTCTTTCCGAAATCCGAAAGCTTCAGCTTATCGACGAAGGTATAGAACCAAGCTGCGATATTGACGAAGAACTTTTTGTATTTTTCAAAAAATGGCTTGCTTCAAAAGATTTTCTTCAGCTTATTGCGGAAGAAAACGGAAAACTTCTTTCGACAGCGGCAATAGTTTATTACGATCTGCCGCCGTCTTTCACGAATAAAATCGGTGTACGCGGTTATGTTACTAACGTATATACCGCGCCGCAGCACCGCAGAAAAGGTCTTTCAAAAATGCTTCTCGAAAAAATTCTTGAAGACGCAAAATCCAGAGGAATCAAAAAAATCTGGCTTGGCGCATCAAAAGACGGAAGACCGGTTTATGAAAAACTTGGCTTCATACAGCAGGAAAGCTATATGGAGCTTACACTCAAAGATCAATCGGAGGTATAAAAAGATGTTTGTCGATACCGCAAAAATCAGAATCAAGGCCGGAAACGGCGGCAACGGTGCTTGCACTTTTCACCGTGAAAAGTATGTAAACGCCGGCGGTCCCGACGGCGGTGACGGCGGCAGAGGCGGCAACGTTGTTTTTGTCGGCGACACCAACATTTCCAGCCTTATTGATTTTAAATACAGAAAACGTTATATTGCAGAAAACGGCAAAAACGGTTCCGGCAGCAACATGACCGGAAAATCCGCACCGGACCTTGTTATAAAAGTTCCGGTGGGAACCCTTATCCGCGAAGCAGAAACCGGAAGAATCCTTGCCGATATTTCTGACAAAGAACCCCACATTGTTGCAAAAGGCGGCAAAGGCGGCTGGGGCAACCAGCATTTTGCTTCCGCAACCCGCCAGATTCCGAAATTTGCAAAACCCGGCTTCCCCGGCGAAGAATTTGAGGTAACTCTTGAACTCAAGCTTCTTGCGGACGTCGGTCTTGTGGGCTTCCCCAACGTTGGAAAATCCACCCTTATTTCCGTTGTTTCCGCCGCGAAACCGGAAATTGCAAACTATCCCTTCACAACCCTTACCCCTGTTCTCGGCGTTGTAAAAATGGACGCAGGAAGCTCTTTTGTAATGGCGGATATTCCCGGTCTTATCGAAGGCGCTTCCGAAGGAATCGGCCTCGGCCACGATTTTCTCCGCCATGTTGAACGCTGCCGCCTTATTCTTCATGTTGTGGATATTTCCGCAGCGGACGGCCGCGACCCCATCGACGATTACAAGCAGATAAACTACGAGCTTGAAAAATTCAACCCGGAACTTGCAAAACGCCCCCAGATAGTTGCCCTCAACAAAGCCGATTCTTCCATCGAGGAAATGATCGATGAATTCAACGAATTTGCCGAAGAAAACGGTTTTAAAACCTATCTCATCTCCGCGGCGACCGGCGAAGGCGTTAAGGAACTTATCAACGCCGTTGCGGCCGAACTTGCGAAACTTCCGCCTATTACAAGATATGAAGCAGAAGCTCCTGTTCGCGAAGAAATCACTTCCAAACAGGAATTCAAAATTCACATCGAAGACGGAATTTATGTTGTTGAAGCTCCCTGGCTTATGCATGCTCTTGGTTTTGTCGATCTTGACGACTATGAATCCCTTCAGTATTTCCAAAGGGTTCTCCGCCTTTCCGGAATCATCGATGAGCTTGAAAGAATGGGCATCAACGAAGGCGACACAGTAAGCATTCTCGATATCGAGTTCGATTATATGAGATGATTTTGCATTTTTCACAGAATGCAGAAAACCTCCCGAATTTTCGGGAGGTTTTTTTATTTTTTTCAAAATAACTGCAACAAAATCCTCCTTTTCCGACACTATATAATTAAAGATGACAGAAAAAGGAGCTAAAGCTATGAAAAAATTTTTAGTGATTCTGCTTGTGCTTGTTCTTGCGTTTGTGCTCTACGCCTGCGGAAACGAAATTGAAGAATCTCCGGAGCCGGAGAACCCTGCTGAAATGCCTTCCGAACCGGAAGTTACGGAAGAACCCGAAGTAATTCCCGAAGAACCTTCCGAACCGGAAAATATTAAGGAAGAAATTCCGGAAGAATCTGCTGAACCGGAAGAAATATTCTTTCCCGCTTCTGCGGCATATACCCATTACGGAGAAAGCTATATTAACGGAAAAATTGTTTGGAATGAAGACAGAACTCTTACTTTTCAGCACGAAAACACCCTTAACACAATTTCTGTTGAAAACGAACTTTTAAAAACCGTTGTTCTTCCGAAAGAACATCTTCCCGAAGACGGCGGATATGACCTTTTCTGGAACGATAAATATATTCTCGCCATCGACAGACAGCAGGAATCCAGTTGGGAAAATTACGGAGTTGCCTGTTTCGATGGTGACGGAAAAGTATATCTTGCAAACGTTGTTCTTTTTGACAACGAAGGAAATCTTTTAAAAGAATATAACAAAGGCACTTCCGGCGGATATGATGAAAACGGAAACTACAAAATGGTTCTTCCCGATTCAAGAACTTACGAATATCCTAACTACACTTATCTTGCTGACGGAGAAAGAACCTATTGGATAAGCGAAGACGAAGTTATTTTTGAATGTCATCTTTGGATAATCTATTACAATTTTTCAAAGGACGAAGGCAAAGTTCTTGACGATATGAGCGAGTTCGGTGATAAATACGGAAAATTCAGCGTTTATTACGGCGTTGAAAGTAATCAATGCGGCGTTCTTGACGGAAGCTTCTATTATCTTGCGCATAAAAACGACGAAAAAGGAAACGGTGTCGGAACAGTTTGGAAAGCAAACGGAAACGGAGCGGAAGAACTTTTTGGCGGAAAGGAATTTTGGCATTTCTTTGTTGGAAAAGAAATCCTAATTGCCGTTGAAGGAATAGACGAAAGCTATTATGAAAACGGAAGCATTGTTTACGCAATCGACCCGAAAAACTTCGAACTCAAAGAAATTTTCCGGGGAGATGCCGCCCCTCCTTTCGGCGATGACGGACAGATTCGTTTCCGCGGTTTTTCCTATGAACCGATGATTCTTTATTCCTACGATTATAAAACCGGAGAATTTACCGGGGACATCGGAAACACGGAATTTGATATACATTCCATTACCCCCGGATATAACGGCTATATCATGAAAAGTCCGGACGGAAAATATTTTGTTGAATATGACCCGGAATCCGAAGAACCAAAAATAAGAATAAATATTTGCTGAAAAAGGAAGTGTTTTTTATAAAAAAACTTTTTGCATTTTTAATTTCCGCAATTTTGCTCATCACAGCTTTTGCCGGATGTTCAAACGAACCGGCGGAACCCGGAATTCCGGAAGATGAACCGATTTTGGAAGGACCTTCCGAACCGGAAAATATTTCGGAAGAACCTTCCGAACCGGAAAGAACTCCGGAGGAAATTGCAAAAGATTGCGGCTATATGACTTTCGAAGAAATAACCGCCGCCGGATATTATCCGGATTGGATGCAGCCGCACACCGTTATTATTTATGATGAAAACGGTGTTCCAACCATAACCGAAGGCGGCGAGCTTGTTCCCGATGACCTTTTGGGAAGACCGGAATTTGAACCCGGCGTTCCTTTCACATCCGTCGGCATCGAGGGAAGCGGAATGGAAATTGAACCCAACACAAAGGCTGAATATGATCTTCATGGATTCATTCAGAACATTTATCACCTCTGGCCGGACGGAACTTATAACCTTGATTATCCTCCGGAAGAAGGCTGATAAAATAAAAAAACGCACCCGGCGGTGCGTTTTTTTATTTTATTCAATCTTTTTTTCCGCCGCGGTAAAGGTGTTCTGCATAAGCATTGCAACGGTCATAGGACCGACTCCGCCGGGAACGGGAGTAATATAGCTTGCCTTCGGCTCAACGTTCATGAAATCAACGTCGCCGCAAAGTTTTCCGTTTTCATCCCGGTTGATGCCGACGTCGATAACGACCGCGCCCTCTTTAACCATGTCAGCGGTGACGAATTTGGGTCTTCCCACAGCCGCAACAAGAATATCCGCGGTTTTTGTTTCTTCCGCAAGGTTAGGGGTTTTGCTGTGGCAGATTTCTACCGTTCCGTTTTCATGGAGAAGCATCATAGCCATGGGTTTTCCGACAATATCGCTTCTTCCGATTACAACGCATTTTTTGCCTGCAGGAGAAATTCCGTAGCGGTGCAAAAGTTCCATAACTCCCGCGGGAGTGCAGGGCAAAAATCTGTAATCGCCGCGCATAATATGTCCCACGTTTTCCGGATGGAAAGCGTCAACGTCCTTTTCCGCAGGAATGCAGGCAAGGGCTTTTTCACCGTCAAGTCCCTTCGGAAGGGGCATTTGGAGAAGCATTCCGTCAATATCGACCCTTGCGGCATAGGAATTGAGAATGAATTCAAGCATCTCCTGAGTGATATCCGCCGCAAGAGTTACAACTTCGCTTGCAACACCGATTTCCTCACAGGCTTTTGCTTTGTTGCGGACATAAACCTGCGAAGCAGGGTCTTCCCCTACGAGAATTACCGCGAGGGAAGGTCTTTTTTTCTTTTCCGCAACCATTTTTTCAATTTTCTCTTTAAGTTCCGCCCGTACTTCCGCGGCGATTTTCTTTCCGTCAATTATTATTGCCATATAAAAATCTCCTTCCTTTTATGAAAGGTATGTTTTATTTTCGGCGGGAGCAAGCCCCCGCCCTACTGTAATTATTGTTATGATTCCGTCTTTGTTTCGGAAATTTCTGTTTTTTCGCAGTTGTTTTTATAATCCCATTTGCCTTCCGCAACAAGTTTTCCTTTTTCGGTTACGGCAAAAATTCCAAGCCATTCCGGTCTTAATTCAGATTTAAGGAATTTCATTGCTACTCTGAAAGCGCAGACCGCAAAAATAAACATCAAAGCGCCGATAAGCTGGGAAATTCTGAACGGACCTATCATAAGGCTGTCGGTGCGGAGCCCTTCGATAAGCATTCTTCCGAAACCGTTCCAGCCGAGATAGAAAAGAACCATTTGTCCGTCAAATTTTCGTTTTTTCATAACGTAACAAAAAACGAAAAGACCGATAGCGCACCAAAGGGATTCGTAGAAGAAGGTGGGGTGGACCGGAACGTTCGGATCCATAACCGCGCCCATAACTTCTTCCGAATGCCTTTCGATATAAGAAACGATTTTCGGGCTTGTCATTCCCCAGGGAAGGGTTGTGTTGGAACCGAAAGCTTCGCTGTTCACAAAGTTTCCCCAACGCCCGATTCCCTGTCCGATAAGTACGGCGCCGCCGGCAACATCGAGAAACGCAAGAACGTTCTGTTCCCGAACCTTGCATCCGATTGCAAGCCCGATTATTCCGCCGATTATTCCGCCGTAAAATCCAAGACCGCCGCCGCGGATATTTAGGATTTCCATAAGGTTGTCTTTATACATATCCCACTGGAAAGCGACATAATAAAGCCTTGCGCCGATTATTCCGAAAATCATCGCGAAGAAAATAACGTCGATGGCTCTGTCCGGGTCGATTCCGAAACGCTTGAAGTTTTTGAAAGCAAAAACAAGCGCAAGCATAAATCCGGTTGCAATAATTACCGCATACCAGTAAATATCGATGGAACCGAGGGAAAAAGCAACGCGGCTTACTTCAATTTCAATTCCAAGGCCGGGAAAGCTGATAACATCTGTCATAAATTTTTTGCCTCCTTTGTGTCAGGGTTTTATGACCGAAAGGGCGGAATTTTCCGCGCTGTAGGTTGCTTTAACTCTTTCGATAACGCTTTCCGGGGTTGCGTTTGCGGCGATATCGAGCATTTCATACATATCAACCCCCGGGAAATGGCAGTTGAAAAGCGCGGTTGCAACGCCGGTTACTCTTTCGGAAGAGCGCATATAATGTCCGTAAACGGACCTTTGAGCACAGGTGAAAATATCTTCCGGAATTCCGTGCTCAAGAAGATGCTCAAATTCTTCCTTAAGGCGGTTATAAACCTTTTCCGGGTCGCGGCTTTCGCCGGAAAGGAAAATTGAAATATAATCTCTTCCGCAGAAAACCTCGCTTCCGAAGGTTGCGTTTATAATTCCCTCGTCATAAAGTTCGCGGTAAACTTTTGTGTAATCGTCGCAAAGGGCTTCCACAAAAATTTCGTCAAGAATACTTCCCCGGAAGTTTTCCGCTTCGGTTCCGGTTTTGCCTTTAAAGCCGATGTTGAACATCGGAACGGAAACCGGAAGATGCTGTTCAACATAATTTTGGACAACTTCGTCGGGTTCATCGCAAACTGCGCGCTCGAGATAAAAATCTTCCGCAGGTTTGAGCACCTTGTCTGCCGCGTTGAGCACGGCATCCATATCGAAGTTTCCCGCAACGGTAAGAACCATATTATGAAGATTGTAGAAGGTGTTGTAGCAGTCATAAAGAAGGTCGGAAGTTATTTCCGCAATGGATTCGACCGTTCCGGCAATATCGATTTTTACAGGATTTTTATGATAAAGAGCACCAAGAAGGTTGAAAAGAACTCTCCAGTCGGCAGAATCGTCATACATTCTGATTTCCTGGCCGATTATTCCCTGTTCTTTTGCAACGGTTTCCGGAGTGAAATATGGGTGTGTGACAAAATCCAGAAGAATTTCGATGCTTTCTTCAAATTTATCGGAACAGGCAAAAAGATATGCTGTTCTGTCAAAAGCGGTAAAAGCGTTTGCGTTTGCGCCGGTTTTTGCATAGCGTTCAAAAGCGGAACATTCTTCGCTTTCAAAAAGCTTGTGCTCAAGATAATGGGCAATTCCTTCCGGAAGCTTTTTAAATTCGCCGTTTTCGGCAGTTTTTATGCAGGTATCGATTGAACCATAGGCTGTTCCAAACATTGCATAAGCGGTGGAAAATCCTTTCATAGGCGCCATGAGGATTGTAAGGCCGCTGGGGTGCTCGACTTTATAATAGCAATCGCCGAGGCGCTTGCTTTCGATTTTTGTCATTTCAAGGCTCATTCGTTTTCGCCTCCTTTAAGAAAGAAAACAGCCGCCAGCTTTGCCTTTTTGGCAGCTTTCATAACCTCTTCCCTTGTAACGGTTTCAATGGCTTTTTTATCCTCTTCCGGGGTTGTAATTTTGTCTTCGATAATTCCGCTCATATACCATCCTTCGACAGAATAAAGAGTATCTCCGACGGAACCGAGGCTGTTGAGGATTGCGCCTTTTGTATCTTCAAGTTCCTCTTCGGAAAAATCGCCTTTTGCAACAAGTTCGAGCTGACGGATAATTTCATTCTGGGCAGCCTCGCGATTTTCAAATTCGATTCCGCAGTCAACGATAAGAACTCCGCTGTTTCTTTCAAAGGTGGAATCCGCATAGTAGCAAAGGCTCATTTTTTCGCGGACGTTCATGAAAAGTTTTGAAAAAGCGGTTCCGCCGTAAAGAGCGGAAAGAACCCTTGCGGCGTTCTTTTCTTTTTCGGTTTTCGGCGCGCCCATTCTGAAAACCATAACGAGTTTTCCCTGGACGATATCCATGGCTTCCTCTTCCTCTTTAAGAGGGGAATAATCCACCATTTCGAATTTTTCGGTTTCAGCCGGTTCCCGCTCGAGAGAAGAAATTCTTTCAGCAAAAACTTTTTCTGCGGTTTCGGAATTTCCGGGACCGGCAAAGAAAATTTCGATTCTCGAAGTTTTTATAAGATTTCTCCAGGCTTCTGCAAGGCTTTCGGCGGTTATTGCCTTTGCGTCTTCAACATAGCCGTAGCGTTTTATTCCGAAAGGTTCGTTTTCAAAAACAAGTCCAAGAGCTTTTCCAATGGCATAGACCCTTTTATCATTAAGGTCGCTTTCGATGGTATCGATAAGATATTCCCTTTCAAGTTCAAGGTCGATTTCGGGGAAATGGCCGTTTTCATCGAAATCAGGTTCAAAAACTATATCAGAAAGAAGCTTTGCGGCTTCTTCGCTCATGTTTTCTCCGCCGATTGCAAAACGGTCGTCTGTGAACTGTATTGAAACTTCGATAATCTGGTTTCCGCCGTGCTTTGCAACGTCCGCATCAAGAATTGCGCCGTACATTTCCGCAAGTTTTTTGTTGAGCATTGTAAAATCCGGGCAGCTTTTGCAGCCTTTTCTTAAAACAAAAGGCACAAGGGCATTTACCGTTGCGGTTTCCTTTTTTATCGGGGTAACAAGGCAAAGGCTTATTCTGTCGGATTTGAACTTTGGTTCATTTACCGAACTCATATAGGCGCTTTCGCCTATTTTTTTTCTTAAAAGTTCTCCAAGCATTTTGAATCTCCTTTATTTCATGTGGACGTCTATCTGGCTGAAGGGAATTTCTATTCCGTTTTTATCAAAAGCAAGTTTTATATTCTCATTAAGACGGCAGCGAAGGGTTTCGTAACTGTCCCATTTTACGTAAACCTTGCAGACTATATCGACGCTGTTCGGTCCAAGCGCGGTTACCATTACAAAAATATCTTTTTCCTTTTCGACAAGGGGTTCCGCTTCAACAACCTCGCGGATTATTTTCTTCGCCTTTTCAAAATCTTCGCCGTAACTTATAGAATATATCGAATCCAGTCTGCGAAGACCGATTTTGCTGTAATTTATAAGAGTATCGCCCGCAACAATGCTGTTCGGAATTATGATTTCCTTATTATCCGCGGTGAAAAGATGGGTATGGATAAGCCCAACTTCGGAAACAAATCCGGAAACGTTTTCTTCCGGAATTTCGACAAAATCTCCTGCGTTGAAAGGTTTTGAAAAAAGAATTGTGATTCCGCTTGCAAAAAGGGCGATTATATCTTTGATTGCAAGGGAAAAAGCAAGGGTGAATACGCTGAAAATTGCAAGAACGGAAGTTACCGGAATTCCAAGTACGTTTGCCGCCGTAAGAATTACGATAAAATAAAGCAGAAAAGCAACTATTCCGTGAATGAATTTTGTTGCGCCTGCGGCAAGCTCGCTTTTTTCAACGTAGCGCATTATTATTTTAAGCACCCAGCGCACCAAAATTGCGCCGACCACAACGGTTATAAGTGCCAAAAGCACTTTTTCGCCGTATTTAGAGATTATTTCTGAAAGTTCCATTTTTTCAAGGGTATCAAGAAAAGCATCAAGATTTTCCGTTCCCGCGGAACTTTCGGAAGATGCAATCGCGGCTTCTTCCGCCGTGAGTAAAATTCGTTTCAAATTTGTTCCTCCTTTTCTGGAGTAAAAATATTATTCCTTTTTAAGCTTTGCAAAATTCGCCATAAGCTTTTTTGTGCCGACTTTTTCAAAGGCAATTTCCAAAAGTGTATCGCCGCTCATGGGGCTTGCGGAAAGAACCGTTCCCTTTCCGAAAACCCGATGAGAAACCGTGTCGCCCGGACGATAGCTTGTTCCGGAAGTTTTCGGCGCTTCGGTAAAAGTTTTTTCAATGCGGATATTTCCGTTTGGTTCTTCTTCAAAATGGAAACTTAAGTTTCTTCTTCGGCTTTCGCTTTCGTCGAAGAAATCTTTATATTCCTCGGGAATTTCCTCCACAAAACGTGAAAGGCGGTTGTGGTTCGTCTGGCCAAAAATCATTCTGCTTGCGGCCGCAGTAATAAAAAGATTCTTTTTTGCGCGGGTGATTCCCACATAGGCAAGGCGGCGTTCTTCTTCCATTTCGTTCATATCATAAATTGCCTGCATTCCGGGGAAAACGCCTTCCTCCGCGCCGATTATAAACACATTTTCAAACTCGAGGCCTTTTGCGGAATGAAGAGTCATCATAAGGACAGAATCGCTCTCTTCAAGGCGGTCAAGGTCGGTATAAAGGGCAACTTCCTCAAGAAATCCGGAAAGCTCGGCGTTTTCGGAAGCATCCTGATATTTCATCATATTGGTTTTAAGTTCGCCGATATTTTCAAGTCTGGTTTCACCTTCAATACCCTGTGCGCGGAGCATTTCGGTATATCCGGTTTTTTCGCAAAGAGCATCGAAAAATTCTTCCGCATCAAAATCTTCCGCAATTTCGGCAAGTTCCTTTATCATATCGGTAAAACCTTTAAGCGCAGCGCTGCGTTTCATAAGGTCGATATATTCGTCCGAATGTTCAAAAACTTCAAAAAGGCTCATTCCGGTAACGTCGGAAATATGCTGCGCAGCGGCAAGAGTTGTTGCCCCGATTCCGCGTTTCGGTTCGTTTATAATCCTCTCAAGGCGAAGATTATCCGCCGGGTTAGCAATTACGGACATATACGCAAGCATATCCTTGATTTCCTTGCGCTCATAAAAGCGCAGTCCGCCGATGATTTTATAGGGAACGCCCGCTCTCATAAAAGTACGTTCAAGGCTTGCGGATTGGGCATGCATTCTGTAAAGAACTGCAAAATCGCTGTAATTTGCGCCTTTTGAAATTCCGTCAAGAACCTTATCCGCAATAAATTCCGCTTCTCTGTCCTCATCGATACAGCGGCGAACAATTATTTTGCTTCCGTCGCCGTTCGAGGTCCAAAGGTTTTTGCCTTTTCGCTCGGTGTTGTGCTCAATAACCCTGTTCGCGGCGGAAAGAATGTTCTGGGTGGAACGATAGTTTTGTTCAAGGCGGACAACTTTTGCTCCGGGGAACTGGCGTTCGAAGGAAAGAATATTTTCAATTGTCGCGCCGCGGAATTTATAGATGGATTGGTCGTCATCGCCCACCACGCAAAGGTTTTTGTTCTTTGCCGCAAGCATTGCAACAAGCATATACTGAACGTGGTTGGTGTCCTGGTATTCGTCCACCATGATGTATTGCCAGCGGTTCTGGTAATATTCAAGAACTTCCGGCTTTGTTTTGAAAAGACGCACCGTTTCGCAAAGAAGATCGTCAAAATCAAGTGCGCCGGCTTCATGGAGTTCCTTTTGATATGCCGCATAGACCCTTGCGGTGACTTTCATTCTGTAATCACCGTTGCGGTCGGCCTGATCCTCCATATCCTGGGGATCCTCAAGGCGCTCTTTTGCATGGCTTATGGCGCCGAGCAAAGGTTTCGGCGGAAACTGTTTTTCCTCCATGTTGAGGTTTTTAAGACATTTTTTTACAACGCGAAGGCTGTCATCTGTATCATAGATGGTAAAACTTTTCGGAAGATCAATAGCTTCGGCATCCCGGCGCAAAATTCTTACGCACATGCTGTGGAAAGTTGAAGCAAAAACATCTGCCGCTTCTGTTCCAAGCTTTGTTACAAGGCGGTTTTTAAGTTCATCCGCGGCTTTGTTGGTAAAAGTTATGGTAAGAATGTTCCAGGGGCGAACTCCGCTTTCTATAAGCTTTGCGACCCTTGCGATAAGTACAGTCGTTTTGCCGCTTCCCGCTCCGGCAAGAACAAGAAGAGGACCTTCCTTATGGTTCACCGCTTCGATCTGGCGCGGGTTAAGATTTTCGTATGAAAAAGCCATTGGTTTACCTCCGGTTATAATAAGCTAATTATATATAATACTATATATTTATGAATTTTTCAAGGCAAGGCAAAAAAAGAACCGCCCGATAAATCGGGCGGCTCTTTTTTTCGTACGGTCAAACCTTATTATTATTTTTTTGAATATTTTTCCGCAATCTTTTTTTCGGTAAATTCAGCAAGGCCGACGCTTGCAAAAAATGCGATTATCCAGCAAAAAATTGCAAGAAAGCTTTGCCCCGCAAAACCCATATTGATAAAATTATTAATAACAAAATTTATAATAAAATGAAAAATCAAAAAATAAATCGCTGTAAATACCCAAACAAGCATCCTGCCGCCCCCTTTAACAGATATTAGTTATTTTGCAAAAATTGCGTCAATTTCCGGAATAATTTCTTCGGCGTTTATAATTTCCCATCTTTTTCCGTTTTCGATATCATAAACAAAGCTTTTTTCGCCGAGATATACAAAGTAATGTTCATAAATATCCGAAAAATAAAGTTCAATTTCATAATCTGTGCGGTTGCCTTCAATAGGTTCGGTTGAAACCGAACCGCGGTTTTTTCTTTCGGCTTTTGAAAGGATTTTTATAATTTCCTCCTCAACTTCGCCTTCCGCATCCTCAAGAAGTCTTGTTTTTCCACCATCTTCAAAAGATTTTATTCCCGCAACATCTGCTATTCCGGATTTCAATATTCCGGTGCTTCCGTAAAAATATTCCGAAAAACCAAAGGCTGTTCCGATTATCAGAACAAAGCAAAGTATGTAAAACAAAAAATTTTTCACAGAAAACACCTCCTATAATAATAGTGTACAATATTTCCCGTTTTGTTGCAACAATCGGCCAAAAAAATATAAATTTTTCGGCCGATTGCTTTATTTTTTTATTTTCTTACTATAAATTCATCGAGCGAAACTCCGAAAAAATCCGCCGTTTTATATATTCGAAATTTCTTCAGATTTTTGAAGTATCCACCCAAATTGCAGGGCGAATTGCGCAAATTGTATCAACCGGAAGTCCGTCGTTGGCTGGCCCGCCCGAAAGAAGTTTTTCATTGCAATAAAAGATCGAAGCCATATCCTGTCCAAGGCCGGGCGAACGAAGCCACCACCACCAGCTTGGGCCTTCCTCAACCCGGAAAGTATTGTACCAGATTTCCTTGTTCCTTGCGTATCCCGTCATTCCGGCTACCTGTTCATCTTCCGCCGGGAAATACTTGTTTGCTTCGTCATAGCTCAGGAGGAAAACTTTATCAACGGTGTCGTTTCCACCTTTTGCGCCGCCGAATCTTGTGTTTTTCGGATTATCGAGTTTTGTGCTTGCAACTGCGGAAAATTCTTTTGCAGAAAAAGCCTTTTGTGCAAATTCTCCGTTAAGCCAGGCGCGGATTGAAGAATTTTCCCATGTTATGTCGGTTCTTTCCGTATTATAAGGCATTGCGTCAAGGCATTTTTCACTTATGAGCAAAAGTTTTTCCCCGTTTTTGTCAAGAACTTTCCATTTTGAAGAACCGTGATAACTTCCGAAAGTTACCGTATCTCCGATTTTTGCGTTTTTAAGCCCGGCCTTCTTTTCGGAATCGTATTTTTTAAGGATTTCCGATTCTTTAGAAGCGTTCAGCATCTTGAATGTTTCGGAAGAAAAAACGTCGCGTTCTTCCGTTCCGTCGGAAAGGCGTTTTCCGAATATTATATTTTCCTCATAATATTCGTAAAAATCATATTCCGCTTCGGTAAAAATTTTTCCGTCGGTTGCAACGGCGCCGTATTTTTCGTTTTCACCAATGGCGGCATAAACTCCGCCGGTTTGAATATTGCTTTCGCCGAGTTCTCCGGTTTGCACGTTCATTCCTCCGGAAAGAAGCGCAATTTTATAGGAAACATAAGCTCCTTCGGAACTTATTATATCCGGAACAGCGCAGTCGCCGTCAAGACCGCCGTATTTTCTTTGAAGAGGAATTCCCGTATCATAAGTTCCGATCTCCCTTTTGTTTTCCGCAAGAACAGTCAGCTTATATGTTGCCGTTTTGTCGCTCGGCTGTGCTTTTGCTCCTTCAACAAAATCTTCCGGGCGGTCTATCCAGAAAATGCAGGTGCGTCCCTGTTCGGTTTCAACATGTAAAATCGGGTTATAATCCGGATTTCGGAGAATGTTTTTCGGAATATTCCATTCGGTTCCGAAACTTTCGGGAAGGCCGTAAAATTCGGAAGAAACATGTACGGTACCTCTGGAAGATATTTCTTTTATAGTCAGATTGTTTTTCTTTTCGTAATCAAAAATATAACTTTTTCCGCCAAGGGTGAAAAGAACGGTTTTTCCGTCGTCCCGGATATAATCCGGCCTTACGCAATCCGGAAGTCCTTCAAATTCCACCATAAGGTTTATTCCGGTGTCGAAATTAATTTCATATCCGGCAGAATTCAATATGCATATCTGATAGGTGGAACTTAAATCCGGCTCTCTGCCTTCATAAATGACGTCAAAATCATCCGGAATATCCGCATAGAAAATTACAACATTTCCGGTGTTTTCGCATATTGAAACCCCGAGCTGCCAATAGCCGTAATTATGTTCGCCCTCCTGCTTTGGAATTTCCCATGTCAGATATGGGCCGTAAAGCTGTGTGAAATCATAGAACCGAACTCCTTCGGAATCGGCAAAAACATAGTCAAAAGTACCGATTATACCATAATCGACCGAACTGCTCAGTATTTCAGGAACTATTCTAAAATGGTCCCTGTAGATTTTATAGGCAAAGCCGAGAGGTCCTTCGTAATCGGCAAAAACTTCCGGATCGAAAAAGAAAAATCCCAGGACTTTTTCGGTTTCGGCAACCGAGGTTTTCAGCGAATTTTCTTTGCTCATTTCAAGAGGCATCAGCACATGGGCGCGGGTAAGACCTTCTTCGAAGAAAGGTTCGATATAATCCAGCTGTTCATCGGTATATCCCATTATCTTCGCCGCATTTTTGTATTCCTCTTCCGTCATTGCGGAAAGTTCTTTTTCGGAATAGATCCGGTAATAACGTTTTTGGTAAGAAGAATTTTCGCTTTCTTCCCCCGGAAGAATTCTGTAAATATCCCATACCCAAAGGTCATTCGGAGCGGACATTTTTTTCGGTCCTATTTCGACAAGCCAAAGTTCTCCGTCGAGGGACGCGATGAATTTTCCGTCATCAAGGGGCTGGTAATATCTGCTGCGATATTCCGAAATATCCGGGAACGGAATTGTTTCCGTAGCTATAAAAAGGTTTTTCCATTCTTCCGCGGAATAGGGAATTTCCTGCCATTTCCATTCGGAAACCGGGTAATTTTCGATTTCCAAACCGGTTTTGGAATTAAGAATTACGAAAGCATCGTCTGTGATTCGGTATTTTTCATCCGGAATTCCAAAGAAGGAACTTGAGAAATTCATAAAGATCTGCTCAACCGGAACATATTCGCCATTTTCAAGTTTTGCAGGATATTCGGGGGAAAGCTTTCCGTCCTTAAGAAAGAATTCTGCCGCAAGAATAAAAGATTCCGCTTCGGGATTTTCCGAAACACCTCTGTATTCAAAGGTTCTGAGAATTCTGTATTTTCCGTCCGGAAGCTTTCCGTAGGATTCTTTTGTTTCGTTTTCAAAATAATATTTTTCACCGTTTGAAGGCACAGTTTTTATCGCTGAACCCGCAAACATCATATCGGATGTTTTTTCGCCAAGAACCGGCAGTTCATACCATTTTCCATTCTGTTCAAAATGAAGCTTATAACCGGTGCTATAAACAATATTATCCGAAGTTCCGTTGATAATTTCCGTTGTGATTTCTTCCGAAGAAGCGGAGGTGACCCCCATTTTTACGGTTTTATCAATATCGGAATAATTTTCATAAAATACATTGGAATAAGTTTCGGAAACCGGATTTTCGGTTGTTTTCGGGTTATAAACAACCGCTCCGGTAAAAGTACAGCCGACCGCGAAGACGGCAATAACCGCAACAAGAGCCGCCGTGATTTTAAGCATCTTCGGCTTTTTTGCAATGAGCATAATGCGCTCTTTGATGCTGCTTTTGCTTCCGGTCATGGTGGTTGCGGCGGAAAGGATTCCAACCGCAGGCTTTTCGCAGGTGAGGTTTATAAGAGTGCGGCCGTAGCCGATCCGTTCCTCTTCGCCGATTCTTTTGATGGTATCCTCGTCGCAGGCGAGTTCCGAATCGCGCATGGAAAGGAACGCCGCAAGCCAAACAAGCGGATTGTACCAATGGAGCGCAAGGCAGAAGCATCTGAGCACCGACCAGACATGGTCGCCGTGGCGGTAGTGTGTCGTTTCGTGCTCAAGAACGTGGGAAAGCACTTTTTCGTCACCGAGAACCCCTTTTGTGACGTAAATCGCCGGTTTTGCCGCACCGAAAAGGCAGGGAGTTTTTATCGCGGAGCTTTCGTAAACCGGGAGCCATGCTTTTGTTCCGCTTACATATTCGCGGGTATTTTTCAGTTTTTTGCGGAAACGGAAGTTGGAAACGGCAAAAACGGCGCCAAAAACGGCAGTTCCGACAAGCCAAACACCCATGAGCACGTCGCCCCAATCAAAAACTTTGATTTCCGGTTCGGTAACAAAGCCTTCTTTATCAATGGTTATGTTCGTTTCCGGAGCAATCTGCTCAACATAGTCATCAAGGATATAAATGTCATTGTCGGGAACTCCGGGATTGATTGTTCCCGGCGCATAAGGTTCATAATAAACCGGCGGTTCAAAAGTTTCTTCCCTCTCCTTCATAAGGTTGAGCACGGACGCAGGGCTTTCGAAAACCGAAAACGGAAGAAGAAGCCTTATGAGCACAAGTCCCCACAAAGCATACTGGAGTTTAAGGCTTATCTTGCCGCGCAGAACAAATCTGAGCACGGCTATTATCAAAATAAGCACGGACGATGTTATGATCCATTGAGTCATTTCTGCGCCTCCTCTGCTTTTTGCAAAATTGAATAGAGTTCGTCGATTTCCTCCTTCGAAAGTTTTTCTTTTTCGGTAAAAGCGCTCACCATCATGGAAAGGCTTCCGTTATAGATCCTTTCGAGGAAGTTTTCGGTTTCCTTCCTTGCGGCGGCTTCCCTTTCAACAAGAGGATAATACATATTCATTTCGCCGCTTTCATCAACGCGGATAAGTTCTTTTTCGGTCATTCTGCGGAGCATTGTAAGAGTTGTGCTTCTGCTCCAGCCAACGCGGTTTTTAAGATAATCAACCGCTTCTCTTCCGCTTTTGGGGGAAGATTCCCAAAGGCATTCCAGAACATACCATTCGCTTTCGGTAAGGTTTATATTTTTATTATCCATAAGGCGTCACGCTCCAATTGTTTACTTTGTAAACACAGTATAGCACACCATGTTTACATTGTCAACATCGATACGAAATTTCAGCGGTTTTATTCCGCTTTCGAATAAAAGCAGTATTTTTGCTTTTGCAACCCAAAGTTGCGCATTTTCAAGCCAAAAGCGATTGTTAAAACCTTTGTTTTCTGCTAAAATTGAACCGAAAGAAGGTGGTGCAGCGATGAATTTTTCCGAAAAACTTTCCGCCGCAAGAAAAGCAAAGGGTCTTTCGCAAGAGGAACTTGCCGAAAAAATTGAAGTTTCGCGCCAGGCAATTTCGAAATGGGAAAACGGAATTGCCCAGCCGGAAACCGCAAACATTTTAAAACTCTGCGAAATTCTCGAAGTTTCTCCGAACGAACTTTTTTGTTATGAGGAAAAAGCTTCCGCCACCGAAGAAAACAAAAAACCGAAACCCGGCAAAAAGTTTCTTATCATAATGGCAATCATTATGCTCTTTGCGGTTTATCTCGTATGGGCCAACGAAAACAATATCGGCACCCAAAGAGTAAAATCCATCCCTTTTACCATAGCTTCTTATTCCCACAGCCTTGTTCGCGAAGAATGTTCCGAAGATTTTCTTGCTGTAAAAATAGTTTTTTCTCCCGAAAAACACAAAGACGGTTACAGCTATTCTCTTTCTGTATTCAACGACGAATTTTCTCCCGATTCCACCACAGTTTGGAAAAGCGAAGCATTTTTTGACCCGGAAACAAAAACTTGCACCGCAACAATTTTTGTTCCTAAGGTCGGCGAATCACAGGTTGTTGCCTTTGTCAGCAACGGAAGGATCAGCGGAACAAACCTTTTTTGCTGGATAAAATGCTTTGGCGAAAACGAATATAAATTACGGTTGCTCGGTGAATCTTATGAATAAAACAAAAAACGCCCGGATGGGCGTTTTTTTGTTTTATGATTCTCTTACTATAAATTCATCGAGCGAAACTCCGAAAAAATCCGCCATTTTTACAACTGTTTCAAGATCCGGAACAGCTTCGCCGGTTTCATATTTGCTTACGGAAGTTTGGGAAATATGAAAAACTTTTGCAAGGTTCTTCTGGGTCATTCTTCTTCCCTTTCGCAGATATTTAAGCATTATTGTCAAAACAATCACTCTCTTTCGCAACAGCCGAGATATGCCCTTCTCCAGCCTTCGTCTTCGTTTGTAATCCGAAGTTCTCTTTTTCCGATTATGTTTCCTTCGGCGTCAATAATATCATAAAAAATCGAAATATTGTCGCCCAGTTCATGGATATCGGTCACAACCGGATATCTTTCTTCGCCGAAGCAGAAGCCTTCCGGGAAAACATAGTTTCCGCTTTTGGAATCGTAATAAGGAAGTTCCCGGAGTTTTTCAACCGGAATTTCCGTGGAATATTTTGTAAAGCTTTCAAACATCCAGCCCTCCGGATTTTCAGGAAAATAATCCTCAATTTTGTAATATTCGTTCAGATATCCGGCGTTGGGATAATGGCTGTAAGAATTCGAAAATCCGGCGGCAAGAAGATATTCCAGAGGAACTTCGTTTATATCGTTCCAAAGTTCGCCAACAGCAAGATAATGTATCGGTGCGATGTAATTTTGCATCATATCGAAATAATATGCTTCCGTATTTACCGGAAGTTTTTCGCAGGAAGCAAAATAAAGTTCGCCTTTGGAAGTCTTTTTGAAATTGATTTTATATCTTGCAAGTTTGTTTTCAATAAAATCCATCGCAACCGGGTCATCTTCAAGCTTCGAATAATCATAGTCAATTTCTACATAACTTCTGCCGATTCCGGAAGAATAGGCGTTCATTGCGACATAAAGATAAGCAACTTCCGCTTCATATCCTTCTGCGGTTTCTTTTACTTCAAAAACATAGGGGAAATAATCCGCCCAGCCTCCTCTGTGGGGCGGAGTGTAAACTCCGACTTCGGCATGATATTTATAATCGTCAGTGGAAGTGTGTTCAACTTCTGCATCCGGGCCGAAAAGGTCTTTTGTAAATTCCTCCACCCATTCCTTTGGGATAAAATCGTCCATAACCGCTTCGCTTATGGCTTTTGCGGGCGGCGCGGTTTCTTCCCCATAAAAAGATTCAATGCAATCCAAAGCTCCCGTTGCGGCTTCAACTTTTACTCTGTCGCTTACTTCATCCGGGGAGCTGAAAACTCCGGTTTTTCCCGCAACGAAAAGAAGAATATCCATTCCTTCCGGGCGAATTGTTACGGAATCATCATAGGCGGTTGAAAGAACGTTTTCCCAGCCATAAACTCTGGGAACCTCGGTTCTCCATGAATCGTCATAAGGAAAAGTTGCGCGGAGTTCGGCATATTCCTCGCCGGAAATTTCCGCATAGAGATCAACGGGTTCAAAGCGGCCGTAGCCGTCATCTTCCAGCTCGACAAAATCGGTTTTGAACTGTTTTCCGCCCTCAAGGGTAAAGCCGGGGTCATATCCTGCCGCTCTGAAAAGGGTCATTGCGATGGAGTTGAGGAACTCATCGTGGCTTTTTTCAAAGGAAAGGTAGTTCCAAAAAGCATCGGTGGTATCGTAAAAATCAACGACAGCCATGTTTTTATGAACGCTTACGGAAACTTTAAAGCTTTCCTTTTCAACCTGGTTGTTAAGGCGGTTTATCGTTTCGTTAACAAGCTGATTAAGAGTTGCTTCTGCGTTTTCCGCGCGGTATTCAAAAACCTCGTATTTACACTGATAGGGTTCGTAAATATAAATCATCGGATAATCGTTTGCCCATTCGACCCTTTCGGAAGAATCCGGTTTTGAATTTTCGAAAGGGTTGTAATAAAGAATTTTGTAACGGAGAAGACCCGTTGCGTCGATGCTGAGCATGTCCTCCGTCGGAGGATAAACCGGTATTACTTCTTCGGTTTCTTCCTGCTCGCCGGAAATAAGATCCGCGATGCTTTCGGAAGGTTCTGTGGGGTCAACAATTTCAACGTTCCATTTTGAGCACGCCGTGAGCATCATTGTAAGAACGAGCATTAAACAGATTATTTTTTTCATTTATGTCACTCCTCTATTACTCTTTTGGTCCGGAATTCCTTTGTTTCCATATCAAAAATTCCGCTGAAAACAGTTTCGCCGCGTCTTCCGCTGACAATAAGCGTAAGCTCTTCTTCGGAATAACGCATATCAACATTGCAAAGTCCGAAAGGATCGCTGATTATCGGATATTTTGTGTCGTAACTTTCAAGAAGATTTCCCTCGGAATCCAGAAAACCGATTTTATAGTTGCAGTTTCCAAATCCGTCTCCGGAAGGATTTCCCTCGTAATCGTGCCATTCAAGCATTTTTTCATATTCGAAATAAACTACAATAAAGCTGAAATCTTTCGGATCCCGGCGGAAGGTAAGAAGACCTCGCCCAATTTCCGTCGCTTTGTTGAAACCGAGCGGGAAGTTTTTATCAATACTGAATATAACCTCGCCGGTTTCAGGATTATGGATCGTTAAATCGGAAAGACTGTAAAAATAAATGTCGTTGTTTTTGAGGAAACCGTAACCGCCGCTTCCGCCGTACATTCCGCCGCCTGTTCCCAAATAGATGTGATTTCCGGTTTCGTTGTTTCGTACGGAAATATGGTAATTCAGCACATCGCCCGCTCCGTAAAGTCCGAAAGTATGGATGGAATATTTTCCGTCGGCGCTTTTGCTTTTTTCGGTATCCTCATCAATAATCGCGTCCGTAGGTTCATATTTGATTTTTTGGCTCTGTTTCGCAAAATCGAGAACCATGGTCATTGCAAAATAATCGTGGCGATAGGTTACGATGTCGCCGTTCACTTCAAAAGTCGGGGGTTCGCTTTCGCCCGAATAATTCGGGTCGCTGAAATTAGAGCCATCGAACATCATAATTTTTTCGTTTTTTCCGTTTTCGGAAAGAAAAGCCATGTAGCTTCTTGTTTCTTCCGTTCCGGAAACAGAACATCCGGTTATTTTAAGGTTATAATCTCCGTTTTTAAGGTTTGTTTCATCATAAAAATCAATTTCCGCGCCGCTTTCAAGTCCAGTTGCCTCATATCCGGTGTGGACAAAAGTTTCTCCTCTGAATTCAAAAAACTTTGTCTGGCGAAAATCACGCAGAAGATATTCATCAAGGCATTTAGATGTTCCGGAAACGGAGGTTTTCATCGAAGATTCGATTTTTCCGTTTTCATCATAGAAAAACATTTCGGAAAATTCTTTTTCAACTTCCGGTCTTTTTATTCCTGTTGCAAAAAGAATATATTTTTCCGTCTGTTCGTTAAATCCAACGCCGTTTATCCAGGTTTCTTCGCCTTCGAAAACCGGGATTTCAAGATTTATGTCAAGGGGTTCAAGTGTTTCTGTGCTGAAGAAAAAAGCCTTTTCTTTTCCGCAGAAAACCGCGTTTTTTTCATCAAGAAAACTTATAGTTCCGTAATTGTTAAAAACATGATCGTCTTCGGTATAGGAAGCGATTCCTTCAACAGGAATTTCAAGAATTTTGCCGGATTTTTCGAGCAAAATTACCCCGCTCCAATTTTCTTCGTCATAAAATTCAATTTTTGTGAAGGAAGGAACGATTCCTTTTGCCCGAAGTTCGTCCCAGATAACGTTGTTAAGTTCATATTCCGTTATGGATTTAATCGCTTTTTGCTGTCTTTCATTAAGAACTTCCACCGGTTTTCTTTCTTCCGAATCCTCAAGTTCGCTTTCGCTTTCAACCGGTTTTGTGGGGTCAACAATTTCAACGCTCCAGCGGGAACAGCCGCAAAGCGCAATTATAAAAACAAGCATTAAGCAGATTAATTTTTTCATTTTGTTTCACCTTCCTGTCAACATTATTCTCCGACATAATAAATTTTGTTGCCGAGATATTTCCAGGTTCCGTCATCATCAAGTCTTATCGTAAGGGTGTTGAACCTTGAAAGAACAAAATCAGTTCCATATGTTTCGTCCATGGCGGAATATTGTTCAATATCAATTTCGAGAACATTTCCGTTTTGGCGAACATCGGAAATTACCGGGGAATAATATCCGCCGCCACCGCCGAAATAAAGATTATATGTTTTACTTTCTGAATCATATCCGCCTTCCTTTGCGTTTTTTCGGATGGTTTCTTCGTCCCAAAGAAAATATTTTTGAATATAATCCACAACAAATTCTTCGGGATAGATGTTATCTTCACTTTCCGGGTCGTCGTCAAGATATGTTCCGTTATATGAATAATAAGCAGAGCTTAAAAGATGATATGTATAGATATCGTCAAAATAATTTTCTTCATCAAAAGAACGCCAAACAGGAAGCGACCAAAAGAAACCGTCCAGATATTTTTTCTGGTATTCCGCAAATTCTTCCGAAGTAAAAGGCGGATTTTCAAAAATTTCTTTTGAAAAAACGATTTTCTCATGGAAAACTTCGATATCATAAGCAACTTCTTTTGGTGCGTAATAATATTTCTGATACTTCTGATTTTCTCCCCATTTAAGCATAATAAGGGTGTTATCGCCGTCGGGGCTTACATAAAGAGTTCCTTTCCCTTCACTTCCAAAAATATTGGATGGTGAAAGAATTCCGCCTTTTCCCTGCCAATTTTCCGGAAGGTCGGTCCATTTTTCCGTTTGCAAAAGTTCTTCAATAAGCTCGTTCTGCTTTTCGGAAAGCGGAAGATTTTCGTCCTTTTCCGCATCAAATATATATGTAAAATCAGAAACTGAAGGCTCGTCATTTTCCGTAAGCTCTTTTGTTCCCTCCGATTCGGAAATTCCCGGCTCTTCTGTTTCCGTTTCTTCTTTTTCTTCCGTTTTTTCCGTTTCTTCTGTTTCATCTTCGGAAACAACAAGTTCCGAATCGTTTTCGATGGGCTTTGTCGGATCAACAATTTCAACGCTCCAGCGGGAACAACCGCAGAGAAGCATTGTAAAAATAAGTGCGAGGCAGATAAGTTTTTTCATAATTTTTCTCCATTAAGCAGTAATAGAAAACCGTTTTGCTATCAGCTATTTCTCCAAGTATCAGCAGCAAGATAAATTTCTCCACCCTTTTCGACAAAGGCTTCGAGCTGTTCCTTCGGAATATTTGTTTTGAGCATGGAAATAATTTCTTTTTCCAGGGGAGTTTCATTCCAAAGAGTTACTGCTTCGTCCTGCTCCGGCGAAACAATGAGCAGAAGTTTTTTAAGATTCGGCATTTTTTCAAGAAAAGACGCGTCATACAAAAATTCGTCGTCCATTTGAAGCTCCGTCAGAGTTTCGGAATATGTAAAACTGTCGATAAAATCTTTTGTGGCAATATCGCTTATAACAAGAGTTTCCACCGTGAGATCCTCTATGGGCGAAAAGTCAAGTCCCATTCCATATACAGAAAGATGTTTTAAACTTTTAAGATTCTTGAGCTCGCCAAGATTTTTTTCATCGCCGATAATATATATTTCTTCCACTTCGCCGATATCTGCGACCAATGAGAGATTTTTATCTCCATAAACTGTAAGACTTTTTATATTTTTTGCTCCCGCAAGTTTTGCAAGATCAAGATCTGAATCAAGCGTAAGCATTTCCGGCCCTGCCCCAATTTTAAGTTCTTCCGGAAGAAGACATATATGCATGTCTTTTATTCCCCCTGTTCCGAAAACATCAAGGATTTCTACATTTATTCCGAAAATATGAAGTGATTCCAGATTTGGCAATTTCGGAACAACAATGCTTTTTGCATCTGTATGAGCATAAACATAAAGTTCTTTTATTTCCTCACAACCTGCAAGCGCAGAAAAATCCATATTAACAGGCTCTTTTGCAGAAAAAGGAGCATCAATCTGATAACTTCCGTTTCCATTATCCGCTATAACCGTTCCTGCGGTAGCGTTTACCGGATAATCTTTTTCGCCGATTTTAAAAACGACATTTTTATTCTTTGTAGGTTCTTCTTCGTCATTTTCTTCCTGTTCTTCAGTTTCATCTTCGGAAACAACAAGTTCGCTTTCGCCTTCGACCGGCTTTGTGGGGTCAACAATTTCAACGTTCCAGCGGGAACAGCCGCAGAGAAGCATTGTAAAAATAAGTACAAGGCATACAAGTTTTTTCATTTTTCCGGCCGCCTTTCTCATCTGTATTTTACGATATAATGGTCTGTAACTTCGTCTTCAAAAACCCTTATAACAATATAGTTTTCGGTAATTGCAACGATATGTCCACGAACATTTTCCCGTGTAATTTCCGCAATTTTTTCGCCGCCGTTTTCAATATTTTCAAAATTTCCGGCAAAAACTTTCATTCCGTTTCCGTCCATATCGTCCCAGCTTACTTTTATAAACTCGGTTCCGTCGCAGGATTTGAGCACATAATCCTCTGCTGCAAAATTTTTATAATTTCCGCTTTCTGCGTTGATCCATTTTTCACCTATCACAACATATTTGTCTGCAACGGGATATTCGGTATTTACCATTTCGTTGAAGGAATAAACCCATTCAAATTCGTTTTTTTCAATATCATAAAGCGCAATCATCCAAAATACATAATCTCTTGAAACAGCGGTTACGGCAATTTTTGTTCCGCCGCAGATGAATCTTGGAATTTCAAAGGTACATTCAACGCCGTTGTCGCCGATCCACATTCCTTCAATTGCAACTTCCGCAAGCGGTCTTACCTTTTCGGCTATTACGGCATTATCAAGAATAAGGCTTTCTTCCCCTGTTTCCATATCCATCATACGGATACCTTCCGGAGCCTTCCAGATTATTTTGCCTTCGAAAACGGAATATGAGGCATAGCCCTCCGCCGTTTTCATAATGTTTTCGGGAAGAAGAACTTCTTCAATTTTTTCCGGTTCTTTGCTGGAAAGATAAATTATTCTGTCTTTCCACAAAACCCGATAATCAAAACCTTCTTTTTCATTTGTTTTAACAAGATCGAAAGCTTGCATTTCGTTTATATCTCCGAGGAAAAATTCATAGATTTTTTCGCCTGTAACTATATCAAAAGCCGAAATCTCTCCGGAAACGGAATAGATCACGATTCTGTCAGCAAATTCTATAAAATGATAGCTTGTTCTTTCATCAAAGTCCTTGAGGAAAACATATTCTCCCAAAAGGGCCGGTTCTTTATCTTCCGCTTTGTTCTGTTCCTCTTTTTCAGAATTTTCGTTTTCGGAATTTTCCTTTTCTTTTTCTTCTTTTGAAATAACAAGTTCGCTTTCGCCTTCAATCGGATTTGTGGGGTCGATGATTTCAACTTTCCAGCCGCAGGAAACAAAAGATATTGCAAGAATAAGCATGATAATTACCGTAAAAACTGTTCTTTTCAAGGAAAAAACACCTCCGTTTTCCGAAAAATGGGTACAGTAACCAAAAGGTGCGGAAAATCCGCCCTTTCGGCACTGTTTTTTATTTATTTTTTAAAAATATCCGTTACCAGGCGTTTGCCTGCAAAATATGGTCTTTTCCCGGCCTTGCATCAACCGCATAGTTGATTCTTTCGCTGCCGTGATAGCTGAAATAGATAAGGCCGTCGTGGAAACTGTAGCTTCCAATATAGCCGCCGTAAAGTCCGAAGGTGAAGTTTTCGATGATGTTTCCTTCGGAATCAAATATAAGACAGCCGTGTTCCTGGGTATCGTCAACGGTATAAATCCAGGCGTAGCGTCCGCTGTGGGTTTTATCCTCTTTGATATATGCATGCGCGGTCACTTTTCCGTCATAAGCTCCGTTTCCGTTTCCGCCGATTTTTGCAACAAGCTTTGTCGGGTTTTCCGCGTTGTAAAAATAAAGAACGCCATCGGCTTCCATTATGAATTTGTCGGAACTGAGCCAATAGTTCTGGGCAAATCCGCCGGCATAATCTTCAAGACCTTCGAAAGGAACAAGGGTTTTTGTTTCAAAATCATAGGCGGCTATCTTCATGTTGGATTTAAAATCCTTCGTCGTAAGGCTGTAATAAAGATATCTGTTTTCCTTCATGTTTTCGGAAACTTCAATTCTTCGGTCGCTTGCGTCATAAACATAATCAAAATTATATGTGTTATAAACGTGGATCGGCTGCTTTGTTCCGTAAACCGCAAAGGCTGTCTGATATCCTGCTTCAAAAACAATCGTTTTTTCTTCTTCCGGGAACCAAAGACCTTTTGCCACAACGAAAATTGTGTCGTAAATTTCCGCTCCGCTCATATCTCCGACCTGAACATCGGATTCAAAAGCGGAATAATTTGTGCACTGGAACTGTCTTTGGGGAACATAGCCCTCATCGGTATAAACGGCCCAGTAATCTTCATAGGTGCTTACAAAAAGTCTGTCGAAATCGCCGGATTCTTCGGTTTTCAGAACCGCGAACCTTTTTGGCATATAAATATTGCGGTAACAATATGTGTAAGGATCGTAAGTGTTTACAAGTTCATAATCCGCGGTTTCATAAACAACTTCCCAATCGTTTATTCCCGGGTAATATTCTTTAAGATGTTCAAGATATTCCGGACATTCAAGAATTGAAGAAATGGGTTCCGTTGGTTTTTCGTCGGCGGTCTGGGTTTCGCCTTCATAAGTTACCCATCTGTCCCAATCTTCGTGAGAAATAAGCGGGAAGTTTCCTTCCTCGTCCGGTCCGGTTACTTCCGGTGGAACGCTTTTCGGAACGGAACCGAAATATTCTGCGGAATAAACTTCGTTTTTGTTATCATACATGGTAACTTCGCTGAATTTTCCGGTTTCAAAATCATAGCAGAGTCTTATTTCTTCGACTTTATAATCATCGTAATTGTTGAAAACTTCGCCGTTTTTCATCTGTTTAAAATGGAATTCAAGACCCGCTTCAAAGGTAAGCTCGAAGCTGTTTTCGCTTTTGTTCTGTTCCTTCAAAGTAAGATAAGGTTTATATTCGGAATATGTAATTTCCTCAAGTTCAATATAATATCTTGATGCAGAAACAGTTTGTTTTACAGAAGAAAGCGCTCTGTCGGTAAGATATTCTTTATAATCGGTATTTTCCACACTATCGCGGTCTTTATAAATAAGATCCGCAAGTTCCGTTGCGTAAGCAATTATTTCTTCGTCCGTTTTCGGAAGCTCTTCCGTTTCGGAATTGCAGGCGACCATTGTTCCGCTTATCACAATAACCATTGCGGCAATGATGAAAAGAACAACGCCACGGTGGGTTTTTGGGTTGAGAACCGCGGCAAAACGGCTTTTAAGAAATTTTTTGCCGCCATAGAAGCTTGTTGAAAGAAGCAGCGGGCTGTTCTGTCCCCTTCGCATAATGTTAAGAATAGTGGCGCAATATTCCTGTCTTCTGTCACCTTCCATAGCTTTTACAACCGCTTCATCGCAGGTTATTTCAATATCATTTTCCGCGTTGCGGCACATAAAACCGATGAACGGGTTGAACCAATGAACGGAAGCCGCAAACATCATGAGCATTTTGTACCAAAGGTCGCCCCGTTTATAATGGGTAAGTTCATGGCGGAGAACGAATTCATATTCTTCCGGAAGAAGCGCTTCGGAGGGAAGGAGAACCCTCGGCTTTGCAAAACCGACCATCATAGGGCTTTTTATAAGGCGGTTTTCATATATTTTTACTTTTTCCGGAATATTCATTTCCTCTTTGATACATTCAAAAAGTTTGAGCACGAATTCATCTTTTATCTCCCGGTTCCAGGGTTTTGAACGGCTGAGGAACCGGATATACATTGCAATGTTCCAGCCGCAAACAATCATCGCGCCGAAAATCCAAAGAACCGCGCCCACAAAAACCACCGGGAAAACAAAAGTTTTCGGTTCGGTGCTCAAAGGTTCTTCGTCGGTGCTCAAATCCGGAGTAAACGGTTTTTCACCGTGCTCAGGCTGAACATTCTGTTCGCCGGGTTCCGGAACAGCAGAAGGTTCTTCAATAATCTCCGGAGATTGGGTGATAATCATTTCATGGGGAGGAACATCCATTTTTATCGGTGCGGACGGAAGATTTATTTTTATCGGAATGATGAGATAAACCGCAAGAAAAATCCAGATCCAATATCTCCATTTTTTGCGGAACCTGTTTTCCGCAAATTTTGAAATAAGAAGGATAGCGGCGACAGCGGCGGAAGAAGTTATCGAAATTCCGAGAATATTTATAAAAAGATTTTCAATCAAGCTTTCACCCTCTTATAAGTATTTTCTTCTACTATATAAGTGTCTGTTTTTAACGTTTTTGTTTCGCTTCTTCAATAAATTTTTGAAGTTCGTCAAGTTCGCTGTCGTTGATGGTGTTGTTTTCATAAAGATTTGCAACAAGGGATTTTACCGAGCGTCCGCAAAATTTTCCAAGAACGCTGTTGCTTTCAAATTCAAGATATTCCTCTTCGGAAACAAGGGCGGTATAGATATTTGTTTTGCTGCCTTCCGGTTTTTCGCAGGAAAGAAAACCTTTTTCGGTAAGGCGCGAAAGGAACTTGAGGACAGTTGTGGGCTGCCAGTTTTTTTCGGCAAGCTTTTCGTCAATTTCAAGACGGGAAACAGGTTTTTTCATTTCCCATATTGCCATCATGATTTCAAGTTCGGAATTGGGAAGATGAACAAGTTCTTTTTTTTCGCTCATTTTAAAAATCTCCTTTTTACAGTTGTCTAATTACAGTTTGATTGTACATCTGTAAAACCACGTTGTCAATAGGTTTTGTTAAAATATTTTACGTTTGTCTAAATTATTTTTCAAAATCTTTGTTTTAGCCTAACTTTAATAAATATAAGCGGCTTTTGCAATCGATTTTTGGTGGAATTTCCGCAACTTCGGGTTGCAAAGCTAAAAAAGCGCATCGCCCGGTTGGAGATGCGCTTTTATAATTTTTATTTTGCTTCGCGTATTATGAAATCATCCAGCGAAACGCCGAAAAAATCCGCCATTTTTACGACCATTTCAAGATCCGGAACAGCTTCTCCGGTTTCATACTTGCTGACGGAGGTCTGTGAGATATGAAAAATCCGCGCAAGGTTCCCCTGGGTCATTTTTCTTTCTCTTCTAAGGTTTTTAAGCATTGTGAGCATCCGTTCCACCCCCTGTATATTAAGTCGCAGAAAATCGGATTTTGTTTCGGGTTTTTTAATAAATTTCCGTTCCGCCCCATTCAACAAGGGTGAAGCCTTTTCTTTCAAAAGTCGGAAGGACCTGCGGTTCGATTTCAATGGGCTCATCAAGCGCTTTCCATACCATATGGATTCTTATCATGCTGTCCGGTTTGGGGTCAACGGTGAGTTTTGCAATTTCGGAGTATTCATCGCCGGAGAAGGAAATGAGGTTATAGGGGTTTCCCTGCATTTTCGGCACCCAATAGGTGATGAAATCGTTATATTCCCTTGGGGTAAGGCCCATTTTTGCAAGGTTTTCCCGGAGGAAGCTTTCGGTTTCGCTGCCTTTTATGACAAAGCCTTTTTCATAAGTCCATTCCGGTCTTGCGAAGCCTTCCCAGAAAAGGTAATAATGGGTTGAATTGTCCTCAAGGTTTGTAAGGGTGCCGTCCGGCTCTGCAAGGACTTTCCAGCCGTTATTGAGGGCGGGATAGGTATAGGTGAGCTTTCCGTCAAAATCGAGCTTTACGGTCACCTTGGTTTCCTTTTCGGGATAGAGGTAAATTACCGGCTTGCCGGTCATGGGGTTAGCATTGTCGTTGGCGTTCTCTTCCGCATAACTCTTGAAAAGCCCATAGCCGTCCGCCGCGGTTTTGTATTCAAGACAGCCTTTGATATCGTGACCGATCATGCGGAGAGAGTCGCTTGTAAATATAAGATTATAGACCTTTTCGCTGTTGAAGGTTAATATCATATAAACGTATTCATCGCCCTGGGCTTCAAAATCGCTTTGGCTGAATTTTTCCGGAGTTCCAACAATTTCAAAACCGCGGAGTTTTTCGATAATTTCAGCGAAACAATCATCATAAGGATAGATTTCGCTTGTACTTCCAATGTTGTCCGAAACACGGATATATGCAACATCGTTCTCATTGATAAATTCAAATCCCTGCGGATATATTTCTTTTTCAGCTTCGCTTTCGGCTTCCGGTTCTTCGGATTCTTTCTCTTCAGGAATTACAGGAGTTTCCACTTCCGGAACAGCCGGAGTTTCCGTTTCCGGAATTTCAGGTTCTTCCTGCACTGCGCAGGAGCAGAGCATTAATATTGCGATTAAAACCGCAAGAAGTTTTTTAAACATAAATAACACCTCTTTAGTTTATCCGGTAACTGCGTTTATGGGGCCGCCTTCCGCATAATCTAGGAAGGCATCGTAAGCATCCGCTTTTTCCTCAAGGACATAGCGAAGTCCGTAGTTCATATCGCTCGATACCATGGTGATATAATCCCGCTCCGCAATGATTTCATAAACTGTTCCGGTTTCAAAATAAATTTTAACTCTGATATATTCTCCGGAAAGATTTTCGGCAATTTTGTTTCCGTCAAAACGTTCTTCGAGGGAAGAAACTTTTATGTCAGATTTAAAAATGCTGAAGAAATTATCAAAGGTATCGTCTTTTTGGGTATAGCTGTATTTTTCTCCGTTTTCTCCGAAAACAACAACTTCTTTAACCCTTTTTGGGCTTACAAGCCCGAACCAATAAGGAATTAGATACTCCGCGTTTTCAAATTCGGTATTGATTTTGTTGATAAAATATTCCCATGTGTCTTCTTCAACGGTGATTTTTGCTCCGTTAAATTTTGCCGGCGCGCTTCCGCTTAAGACAAATCCTTTTTCGTAAAGCGAAAGAGTATATTTCTTTCCGTCATCTTTGTTTATAAATTCAATCGTATCAACGGTTGCAAGGGCTTTTCCGAGGGAAGGAGAAGAAGTTCCCGCTTCTTCGGGATCATCAATTCTTTCGATATTTTCGTATGTCAGAAGGTCACGGAGTTCTTCTGCTATTGCATAATTAACCGCCGCGGTTTTGTCGGAATTGCTGAAAAGAGTTACATAAGGTTCCGTTCCGTCCGGAATAAGATGTTCCATATCCTCGCCGCCGGGATACTGTGCCTGTGTGCCCTCTCCCTGAGCAAAAAAGCTGTCGGCAGCATTTGAAAATTTAGTGAAGAAATCTTTC
The DNA here is from genome assembly GCA_017435745.1 of Oscillospiraceae bacterium. Taxonomy (GTDB): domain Bacteria; phylum Bacillota; class Clostridia; order Oscillospirales; family Ruminococcaceae; genus UMGS1668. The sequence goes on along the minus strand of JAFSEN010000066.1, from coordinate 4,089 downwards.
ATTCTGCTTCCGTCAAAGCGGTAAGCAACTTCATCTCCCTTGCGGTAAAGGGTAAAATAGCTTGTATCCCAAACGATTTTTATATAATCGCCGGATTGCATTACAATATGAATTTCCTTCGCTGCCGGAGTATTGGGATTTGTCGGTTCACTTACAAAAAGCTGTGTTTCCTGAAGAATACTGAGCAGCCCGAATGCTTCCGTCTTACTTATGCCAACTTTTGTGTTCTCATATCCTGTATTTCCCACGACGAACGCGCTTGCCAAATCAATATCAATGTCCTCAATAAGTTTTTTGCAATATTTTCTTTGTTCATTATCCGCCCATACAACTTCCGAAGGAAGAACGCTCGGTTTCGGAATATATTTTCCTTCCGGAACTTCTCCGGAATAGATTGCGGAATAAAGGTTATGTCCGATTGCGGGGCTTGTTTCCTGTTCGCTGTATTCTTCCGAATTTGCAAGCACCTCATCTATAATATTCTGCATTTCGCCGAAAACTCCGGCGATAAACTCGCCGTCAAAAACGCTTGCATATTCCGCGCCTCTGTGGGAAAGAACAAGCCTTCCGTCATATTTTATTTTTACAATGTTGCTTTCTGTTTCAAGATAAATTTCAAACATTCCGCCGGTGTTCGGGTTAGGCATTGGAACAACCGTAAGAATATTTATTTTTTCGATTGCATTCATCAGTTTTCCCGCGTTTTCTTCGTCCAGCGTTACAACGCAGTCTGTTCCGTATTGCGGAAAATTAACGGTGATTCCCCCCGCTTTGATTTCGGATGCACCGGAAGTTATATTGAGAAGCAAATTTCTGTAATATTCCGCTTTTTCGGTTGCGCCAAGGATCTCTTCTTCCGGAAAATCCTTCAAAGGAATAATTTCGTTTATTGCGTCGCCGGAAACAATTTTTCCGGAAAGATCGCTTCGGAAAGAATCTTCTTCGGAAGGATCTTTAAAAAATCCGTTTTCTATCATAAGTTCGCAGATTCCGATGTTTGCGATAAACTCATAATCATCGTTGTGATACGAATAATAACGCGTTTTTATATCTTCAAAAATATTTTCAAGGCCGGGATAAAGTCCGCCTTTTCCTCTTTCTTCATATTCAAATTCTTTGATTTTCAGTTTTCCCGCCGAAGATTCTTCAAGAACAAACTTCCAGTAATCTCTTCCGGAAGGATTTCTTCCGGTATTGGTGGTCTGGCTCCAGATATAAGTATAAACATAGGTTCCGCCGGAAGAGGATTCTTCTTCAATTTCAAGATCGAAATCGACGTTATAATCATTTTCAATCCTCATTCTTGCAACCTGGTAGCGAAGAAGCTGTTCCAGCTCGTCAAAAATTCCGGTTCCGTCATCAAGGCTTGAAAAATCCGGAACTTCAAGGGTTACAAAAGCGCTGTCGAAAAGATAAAGAAACTCAACAACGGCTTCCGGAATTTCCGGATTTGCTTTTGTGTAATCTTTAAGCGCTCTCGGTTTTTCGGAGGAAGGGTTTTCGATAAGTTTCAGCATATCCGGGTTTTCTTTCACGAAAGCTACAATATCTTCTGCAGTTTTAAAAGAATGGTTTTCCTTTATCTCAAAATGGAAATCCGCATAAAGCTTTGTGGGGGTAAGCCCTTCGTCAAAATACACTTCTCTTTCGAGGATATATTCTCCTGCCGGAAGAGCCGCTCTTACGGATTCGTGGAATTTTTCCGCCGGAATAGCGTCGCAGAAAAGAGCTTCATCGTCTTTTCTTATCATAAGTACTCCGCCGTTGTTGTAAACCCCGATAAACTGGCTTTTGTTGCCTTCAACCGCAGAATAAATATATGTTGCCGGGCCGAGCCAGACTGTTTTATTATCGGTGTTCTTTATGGTAACTTCAATTTCAAGTCCGTTTTCTTTACTGTAAACCGCCTTTGAATTTTCGGTTTCAAATGTTTCGTAAGAAACGCTCTGTTCGCCTTCTTCAAGCACACTTGGATTGGTGAGGAAAATAACCCCAAGCGCAGCAATTGCCGCAACGCAGAGAATTATTATCATCAAAGTTGTTTTCTTAAAGTTCATTATACATTTCACCCTTTCTTTAACAGCACATTCGCCGAAGGAAAGAACTCCGCCATAAAGGGGGTTCGTTCCTTTTCCGGCAAGGGCAACAAGGCTTTCGGCATATTCGCCGCGAATATCGTTTTTTGCACCGGAAAGAACCGCTTCGTCGCAGGAAACTTCCATATCACGGATAAAAGCGTTGTAGCAGATCCAGACCAGCGGGTTGAACCAATGGACATAAAGAGTAAACGTTGCCAAAAGCCGCCAAAGGTTATCTCCCCGGCGGATATGGGTACACTCATGGGAAATTACGGATTTTATTTTTGCCTCGTCGTCAAGGTCAAAATTCATCGGAAGGATTATTTTCGGGCGGATAAGCCCGCAGACAACAGGAGTTTTGAAAAACTCCGAAAGGCGGATTTTGTCGGTATATTCGATACTTTCAAATTTAAGTTTTCTGAGCACGGCGAAATATCCGATTATTCCGAAAAGAAGCAGTGCTCCCGTTCCGAAAATCCAGACCGTTCCGTAAATTTGATTTTTATCCATGGGAACGGTTGTGATATCCGGCCCGGTTACGATTTCTCCGGTTATGGCGGAATGATAGGGCATATCAACGTTTGGGTTATCTCTTCCGGGATTTACAAAAACCGGAAATTCCACCCGCTCGTTTTTGTTTTCTACAAAAACAACCGATGTTCCGATATTTTCCTCAACGATCTCCGCTTTCGGAACAATATTAAAGAAACTAAGGTCGCTTTCAAGAGAAAACGGCACCATAAGCCGGAGGAAAACAAGCGCCCATGCGATATAGAAAACCTTTCGGGGAACTATTTTTTTGAAAAGCAGCCGCAGAACAAGCAAAGCCGCAATCAGCGGAATTGCAGAAATTGAAAGGTTTAAAACTTTTAAATATAAATCAACGATCACAAAAATCACCTCGTTTCGGATTCATTAAAACGGAAATCATTTCTTCTCGTTGATGATTTTTTTAAGGGCTTCCAGCTCCTCGGAAGAAATGCTTTCGTCTTCGAGAAACGCGGAAAAAAACGCGCTTGCGGAACCGTGGAAAAATTTATCAACAAGGCCTTTGGTTTCGGTTCTGCGGACTTCTTCAAGAGAAAGAAGCGGAGTGCAGAGGAAATCCGGTTCGCTGCGCTCAACCGCGCCCATTTCAACAAGGGATTTTATTATTGTATAGGTGGTGTTTTTGTTCCAGTCATAACGCTCCGCCGCCATAAGACAAAGGTTTTTCGCGGTGGTTGCGCCGGTTTCCCAAAGAAGCTGCATTACTTTTACCTGGGAGTTATTGAGTTTTTCTTTCTTCTCTTTCATATATAAATCCTCCTTTGGACTAAACTTATAGTCTTTACAGCTTCAATATAGACTATTTCTATAGTCTTGTCAAGACTAAATTTATAGTCTATTCGGAACAGGAATATTTTTTTAAGCAAAACAAAAAACCTGCCCCGGTTTCGGGGCAGGTTTTTTGTTTTATCAATACTTTTTATGGTCAAAAATTACGGTTTCTTCAATAATTTTTTCCGGATCGTCAATTTTATAATATTTTATTTCCACTGCAGCGTCGCCGTTTTCAAGGATATAACTTTCCCAATCGTTTTTTTCATAAGGCATTGTATAAATCGGGTTTCCGTTTTCGTCGTCGTTATATTTTGTTGCGCCCCAACCGTTGCCGTGTATTTCCGTAAATTTTCCGTCTGCGTCGCGCTCCGCGTTGATTCTTACTTCAAAAGCTTTGTTTTCGGTATATTCGATAAAATCCGCATATACAAGCTTTGTTTTCTTTTCCGCTTTTACGGTTTCGGTTTTTCTCGTTCCGTCCTTAAAAACTTCGGTTATCTCAACGCAGATAAGGCCTTCGTCATCAAGATAAGGTTCTCCGCTTTCGACCCAATCAAGGCTTTCGTCAAGCTTTCTCGGAACGGAATTCCAGATAAGTTCCTGACCGCCGAGTTCCTCATTATATTCGCTGCGGACAAAAGCCTGGGCTTTTCCGTCGGAAGTTGTCATATGGTAATATATTCCGTCT
>JAFSEN010000065.1 GCA_017435745.1 Oscillospiraceae bacterium | reverse complement strand
CTTTGAAAAAAGACTTGCCTCAAAAAATTCTTCCATAAGAGAAACCTCCTTTGTGATATGCCTTCCCCTGGGGAAAATGCGCCTCTTGTCAAAGGGGAGAGGGCCACGAAGTGGCGAGGGGATTCATTCTTCATCAACAACCAGATATCCGTCGCCGAGAAAACCTTTATATTCCGTAACAGTAACGGTATCGCCGATTTCAAGATTTGCATGCTTGTTTTCGGAAACTCTGATTTCCGTCAGTTTGCCATTATAGTTTACGGTTATATAATATCTCCGGATTTTTGTATTTTGCTGTGGCTTATCCTCAACAACAAGAATCTGAGAAGTTCCTTCGGAACGGTCGAACATATAGTTTGCCGCAGGCATTATAAAAAACATTGCCGCGACAGTCGTTGCAAATACCGCAATAATTATGTCATTAGGAGTTTTTGAAGGTATGGAGATATATCCTTTATCGTACAGAAAATAAACCAGAATCCAGCAGATTGCCCCGAAAACAAAGGGTACAATATAGTATTTCGGGGGATAATCAATCATATCCGCATAAAGGTTCGTCCGAACGATCAAAAGAAGCAAAAAGAGCGATGTAACGGACAGTAGATTGCACATTCTGTTTTTGAAAAAGATGTTCCGGCATTCCGAAAAAACAAAAATTAAAAATACAGATAAAATGGCAATAAATTCCGTACGGATATCCGATACCGCAAGATTGAACCAGGGAAGAACGGAAGCGGAGGCAAACGCGATTTTTCCGGAAAGCCCATGTTCTTCTTTCGCGAAAAAACCCAGATATATCAGTAAGGCGCTTACAGTCACTCTGCTTCCGATAATCCAGAAAAGCGATTCTCGGAAATCCTTCATTTCCGGGTTTATTGAAACATAAGCCCAGACTAATATGCCTGCAGGAACAAGAAAAAGCAAAAAGGTAACAAGAGGGCCGCTGAATTTAAGAAAATCAGAATGGATTTTTTTGTAATCCGGACCGGTTTTGCGTTCCGGAAACGATTCCGGTATTTCGTTTTTTTGCCTTTCTTTTTCTTTCAAAAGTTTTTTACGCTGTTTACGTTCAAGCTGTTTTTCTTCCTTGCTTCTTGCCACGGCACTCACCTTCTGTTTGGTAATTTGTATCTTTATAATACCACAAATCCCGCATTTTGAAAAGAAAAACCCGTTTGACAAGATTATGCCCCTTGGGGTATAATCAACCATAGAAAATCCGAAGGAGGCGTTTTGAAAATTGGAAAACAAACGCGGACTTTTTATTGTGATCGAGGGCGTTGACGGAAGCGGAAAAACAACCCAGGCAAATCTTCTTGTTGATTATCTCCGCTCGAAAGGCAGAACGGTCCACCATACCGCGGAACCCACCGCAACAGGTCTTGGCGGAATGGTAAGGGACGGTCTCGGCGGCGAACATCCGAGAACCCGCGAGGAGCTTGCGGCAATGTTTGCGGCGGACAGAGTTCAGCATAACGTAAGCCCGAAAAACGGCATTATAAAGCACCTTTCAGAGGGAACGGACGTAGTCTGCGACCGCTATTATTATTCCTCCCTTGCATATCAGGGAGTTGACGGCGCGCTGGATTGGGTTGCGGGGATGAACCTCGATTGCCCCTTTATCACAAAGCCGGATATCTGCGTTTTCCTCGATATGGATCCGGAAAAATGCCACGAACATATCCGCGCCGGCAGAACTCATTTTGAAATTTATGAGGAAAACGCCGCCATGATTTCCGAAACCCGCCGCCGTTACGGAATCGTTTTTGAAATGCTCAAAGACCGTGACAACATCGCAATAATAGATTCCGCCGGCACCATCGAAGAGGTTTTTGACCGCATCCGCACCGAAATCGACAAAATTTTATAAATCAAAAAAAGAGCACCCCGGGGGGTGCTTTTTTTTCATTTGCCTCCCTTGTCAAAGGGGGGTGTCACGGCTTTGCCGTGACGGGGGGATTCTTTTTTAGTGTAAAGTTGAAAGCTGAAAGTTGAAAACG
>JAFSEN010000064.1 GCA_017435745.1 Oscillospiraceae bacterium | reverse complement strand
GATGAAGTTTCGTTATCTCAATGTTCTCTATAAATCTTTCTGTGTTTTTCATGTATATTACCTCTCTCTCGATCGTTGTCTGATGTTTTCTTTCTGCAAAACGGAAACTTCCATTTCCATTTCCGTTTTTAAAAGTTCTTTGATTTTCGGAATGTTTTCCGCTATTTCTTCCGCGGTTTTCTTTCGTTTTCGCAAAGGCTTTATCTCCGCGGAAATATCTTTTGCTCTCTGTTTTAATTTTTCCTCTTCTTCGGGTATTTTAACCCTTCGGATTTTGTTATAGATTTTCTGCCGTTCGTTTTCGAGATTTTTTATCTTTTCTCCCGTTTCTTCGATAAATGAAAGAAGCTCCTCACCGGTTTCTATTTTGAATCCGGCAAGAAGCCTTATCTGTTCATTGTATTTATCCAATTTTCTGACCTCATCACGCAGTAACGGTGAAATCGGTCTTTTCCTTTCCGGCGTATCAAGATTCAGCGCATGCAGAAGCATATCAATAAATATCTGCATCAAAAGCTGAATTGCATCCATCTGCATGGCTTTTCGGAATTCTATCTCGATTTCATAAAGGGGCGTCTTCGGTTTTCTTATCCAGTTTTTCGGCTGATATTCCGGGTGCTCCGGATTTTCAAGTATGCGGTTTCTGATATTCTCTTCGGTATATTTTTCTCCAAGGGAATCTATGCGGACAGCTCTTTTCCAGCCCGGTGCGATAATTGACGGGTGCGCATAGTTTCCGTTTCTTACATATCGGTAACCGAGCATCATAAGCTGATGATCGAACTGCTGCCTTGTCATAGCAACGGAAAGTGCTTCATCGATATCTCTTTTTAGCATATCCCTATGGGTCATGCCACCGTTCTTATGGATCCAGTATTCTTTCTTTTTGCCTTTGTTGTAAAAGTTAGAATCCTTCAGAACGGATTTTCCGTATTCCGCACATATCTCGTCCGATTCTTCCCGGAGTTCTATATGGTCGCGGATATGGTTTTCGTATTTCTTCCCGTCAACGAATGAAACGGAATTTATGACTATATGGTTGTGGATATTGTCGGTATTAAGATGAGTTGTGACAACTATCTCGAACCTGCTGCCCCACATTCTTTTCGCTGTTCTTATTCCGATTTCGTGCGCTTCTTCCGGAGTGACTTCTCCGGTTTTAAAGCTTTGATAACCGTGATATGCAACATTTCCGCCCTGCTTTCCGAATCTCGCTTTTGTTGCGCTCATTTGCTCATATGCGTTTTTCGGCGAACAGTTTATTCCGCTTACATACATCTTTTTATCGGTTTTGCTGTCATTTTCCGCATAACGGATAACGTACCACAAATCCTCATCGACGCATTTTCTATCAATGGTCTTATCCGGGTTTTCGGCATAATCTATCACGTCTTTGAGCCTGCTCTTCACAGGCCAGAATCCCGTTGTTGCCATTATCCGCTCACCGATTTTTTATCTCATCTGCGTTTTCTTTCCCTGGAGAGAGAAACCGCAGACGCATATCTTCGATAAGAGAATCAAGCTTCTTTTCCGTTTCCGGGGAATATTTATCGAGTTTTTCGTTTATCCGATAGAGATTCTGCATAACGGAGTAAAATTCGACCGGCGGAATCTCCCTCGGAGAAAATCCCAAAGCTCTCTGCCTCATATATTCCGAAACGGATATTCCGCATTTCTTTGCTGTGGATTCTATCTTTTTCTTTTCCTGCGGCGATACTCTTAAATCCAGCCGCATTGTCCTTTCTTTTTCATTCCTGTTCATTAAAATCAGCTCCTTTCCTCATCGGGGTTTCAGGGGTGACCCCTGACAAGCGGAACTTGCCGTACAAGTTCCCTGCTTGTTATTGCATAAGACAGGAATTCCGCTCTTCCTGCCTTTCAACCTTTCGGAGATATGGGATTCCCTTTTTGTTTTTCTCAAAAGTGATTAAAAGTTTCGCTCCTTTCTCAATAT
>JAFSEN010000007.1 GCA_017435745.1 Oscillospiraceae bacterium | reverse complement strand
TTATGAGAATTTTCTTCTTGACTGGGCAGGAAACATCATATATAATATCATAAGTTACATTAATAATATTAGCTAGTGTAGCACAGTCGGTAGTGCAGCTGATTCGTAATCAGCAGGTCGCGTGTTCGAGTCACGTCACTAGCTCCAAAGGTTAAAGATCCCCTTAAACAAGCCGTTTTCGGGGGTTTTTATTTTTTTGTTTTCGTTTTTTGTAATAATTATGTCACGCTGATTTTTTGTTATAATTTTTTTATAAAACCACTTTATTTATCTCTCTTTAGTGGTATAATTTGCTTATATTTTGTTGCAGAAGGTAGAAAAATGTTTAAAGAAAAAACTTTATCGATTAAAAATTTTTCCGAATATGTTTCGGTTTTATATATCCCGCTTTCAATAATTTATCTTGAGCTCGCGCTGAGAATAAAATGCGGAATTGAAATTACGGATTTTCTTTTGCCGCTTATACTTTTATCCGGTGCTTTCGGTCTTGTTTTAAGTATAGTTTCTCTTGTTTTCAAAAAAGAAATTATTCGCAAAGTTTTCGGGGCGGTTTTTATTTTTGCTCTTTGCCTTTATTTTGTTGTGGAAGCTTTTGTGAACGGAAGCTACCAGGTTTTTATGACCATTGATTCCATTGCAAGAGGAACCGGCGGGGTTCTTACCGATTTTTCCGACGCATTTATAAAAGCGATTACCGGAGGATTTTTTGCAATTCTTGCAATGTTCCTTCCCTTCATTGTTTTTATTGTTTTATGTACCAAAAAATTCGATTATTCTCTTTCCGAAAATAAAAAAGCTTCCGCTCTTGCAATCTGTGCGGCGGTTGTTCTTGTTTTTACTGTTTCCGGAACAAAAATTATCCGCAGCAGCGAAAATATGTTTGGAATTTACCAGAGCGCATATAATTTCGACAATGCGGCAAGATCTTTCGGGCTTATTACCGGAACAAGGCTTGATTATCAATACGAAATCTTCGGCAACCCTTCTGACGATGATTTTGTTATTGAAGAACCGGAATCTCCGGAAACTCCCGCTGTTCCCGAAGAACCTTCCGAAGATGAACCGATAAATGATAAAAACGAGGAAAAAGAATACGGATTTAACGTTACTGATATTGATTTTGAAACTGCTATTGCAAGTACTTCGGACAGTTCCGTAATAAACGTTCATAAATATATTTCCAGTCTTTCCGGCACAAAACAAAACGACTATACCGGGCTTTTTAAAGGAAAAAACCTTATTCTTATCGCAGCAGAATCTTTTTCAAAGGAGATAATCGACCCGGAACTTACCCCAACCCTTTACCGGCTTTCCAAAAACGGTTTTACTTTTAACGATTATTACCAACCCACCTGGGGCGGAAGCACTTCCACCGGTGAATTTTCAATTTTTTCCGGAATAATCCCCACTTCCGGAGTAGGAAGTATTTTAAGACTTTGCGAAGGAAACACGAATTTTACCATCGGAAACAAGCTTTTGGAAGAAGGATATTTTTCTGCTTCCTACCACAATGGTTCTTACGATTATTACAGCCGCAACCTTACCCACACAAAACTTGGCTACAAAACCTTTGAGGCCTTCGGAAACGGTCTTGAAAACAAGATGAGCGATCTTTACTGGCCCGCAAGCGACCTTGAACTTTTTGAAGGCACTATTTCCGATTATATAAACTCCGAACCTTTTTCCGTTTATTATATGACTGTCAGCGGTCACGGATTTTATACCGGTTTTAATCACGCAATGGCTGCAAGAAACCGCGAACTTGTGGAACATCTTGATTATTCAACGACCGTTCAGTCTTATATTGCCGCAAACCTTGAACTTGAGCATGCTCTTTCTTTCCTTGTTTCGAAACTTGAAGAAGCCGGCATAGCCGACGATACGGTAATCGTGCTCACTTCCGACCATTACCCCTATGCCCTTGAAAAAGGCGAAAGCTGGGGCAACGACGAAGATTATCTTGCGGAACTTTACGGTTTTGCATATACCGATAACCCCGGCAGGGACCACAACGCGCTTATAATCTGGTCCGGATGCCTTGAAAATGAGCACGCAGACATGGCAACAGATGTTGATGAACCCACCTATTCTTTGGATATACTTCCGACCCTCTGCAACCTTTTCGGCGTTACTTACGATTCAAGGCTTCTTGTCGGAAGAGATGTTTTCTCCGGTTCTGAAGCGATTGTAATTTGGCCGGATTACAATTGGAAAACAAAGCTTGGATATTACAACTATACAAAAAGAGAATTTGTTCCATCTTCCGAAGAAATTTCAGTAGATAAAAGCTATATTGAATATATCAACAACATTGTAAAAAATAAAATTGCATATTCAAAAGCCGTTATCAACCACGATTATTTTGGAATAATTGAAAATTTTAAATAATTTTTGCAAAAAATTGAAAATAATGCTTGCAATTTGTTACTGCCTGTGCTATAATACCCCTTGCTGACGTAACAGCATCTGGGTGTGGCGCAGTTGGTAGCGCGCTACCTTGGGGTGGTAGAGGCCGTGGGTTCAAGTCCCGTCACTCAGACCAAAATCGGATAGCCTTTTCGGCTATCCGATTTTTTTATGCTTTTTTATAATCTTTACAGTTGTTTTAATATGTGATATTCTCTATTTATCATATCGGAAAGGATGTGCTAAAAATGCGCACTGCTCCCCTTCTTTAAAAATAATAACAAGGAGAGATTATATGACAAAAACAGCATATCTTTTTGGAGAAGTTCATGGTTCCGAAGCTGTTTGCTTAAAAGAATTTGAAATCTGGAATGATTTTTACAGCCGCGGTTTCCGCCATCTTTTTCTGGAAATCCCATATTTTGAAGCGCAGTTTTTGAATCTTTGGATAAAATCAGAAGATGATTCCATTCTTGATGAACTTTGGCGCGATAATAAAGGTACGGCCGGAAATTCGATTTTTGACCGGGATTTTTTTATTATAATCAAGCTTCTCTGCCACGAAACCGTTTTTCACGGAACGGATATCGGCCATGCTTATGACACGACCGGAGAAAGATTTTTGAAAACCGTTTTTCCGGATTCGGAAAAATATCGCCTTGCTGCTGACAACATTGAGCAAGGAAGAAATTATTACAAAGCATGGCAGGAAAATATCGACGAAAGTTACATTGAGGCAAATCGAGAAAAATCAATGGCGGAAAATTTCATCCGCGAATTTGATAAGGTTGGTTGCGATGTAGTCGGTTTTTACGGCGAAGCCCATGTTTTTTCCGAATATGTAGGAAATTTCGGAATTTCCGAAAATATGTGTTCCCTGCTTAAAAAACATTACTGCGAAGAAATAAAAATTGTTCCGGAACTTTTGAAAAATCTCATAACTCCTCTTTCTCTTACAGAAATTGAGCTTAACGGAAAGAAATATAAAGCTGAATATTTCGGAAAAGTATATACTCCTTTTGACGAAAGCTGTGAATACATTGAAATTTTCCGGCTTAAAGATACTGAAAACGATTTTTCGGCGTTCCCCAAAAAAGAAAACTATATTCCCGAAATGCTTTATCCCTGCAGCATAAACATTAACGACGTTTTTGTAATCAATTCATTAAATAACGAAAAATCGGTTATGGTACAGATTTTTATCTGCGACGGTTTTTCCGAAGAATACGGAAATATGACAACCGAAATCAATATGGAGGCAAAATGAAAAAAGAATTTTTTGCTGATTTATATACCGAGGAAGGCGAAAACCTTCCGGAAATTCCATGGAACGTTTATCCCCGCCCGCAAATGAAAAGAGATTCTTTCTTCTGTCTTAACGGCGAATGGGAATTTACCACCGCAAAAAACAGCGTTATTCCCGGTTTTTTCGGAGAAAAAATAACCGTTCCGTTCCCTCCACAATCGCTGCTTTCCGGTTTGCACCGGAATATCCCCGAAGAAGATTATCTATTTTACAAAAAAACTTTCCGCCTTCCGGAAGATTTTTCCCGCGGTAAAACAATTCTTCATTTCGGCGCGGTGGATCAATATTGCGAAGCATGGCTTAACGGAAAAATAATTGGCGAACACAAAGGCGGTTACGAACATTTTTCCTTTGATATCACACCCTTCCTCAAGGATGAAAACGTCCTCGTCGTTAAGGCAAAGGACGAAATGAGCAGCCTTGTTCTTCCTTACGGAAAACAAAGCGCAAACCGCGGCGGAATGTGGTACACCCCCGTTTCCGGAATCTGGCAGACAGTTTGGATCGAATCCGTTCCGGAAAAACATATAGCTTCCGTCGATATCAGAACCGGAAAAGATTTTGCCGAATTTTCTATTGAAGGAATTTCCGAAGGAACAATTTCCATAAAAACTTCCAAGAAAACCATCATTGAAAATTTTTCCGAAGGAAAAGCAAGAATCGAATTCAAATCTCCGAAAATCTGGTCGCCGAAGCACCCCTATCTTTACGAATGTGAAATAAACGCGGGCGAAGATAAAATCGAAACATATTTTGCCCTCCGCACCCTTTCGATAGAAGAAATCGACGGGATCCAAAGGCTTTGCCTCAACGGAAAACCTTTTTTCTTCCACGGACTTCTTGACCAGGGTTATTGGAGCGACGGAATTTTCACCCCCGCTTCCCCGGAATGTTACGAAAAGGATATTCTTGCGGCAAAATCCCTCGGATTCAACACCCTTCGCAAGCACATAAAAATCGAACCGGAGCAGTTTTATTACGATTGTGACAGGCTTGGAATGGTCGTTTTCCAGGATATGGTCAACAACGGAGATTACAACTTTTTCCGTGATACCGCGCTTCCGACTGTCGGTTTTAAACACCGTAACGACAAAAAACTCCACCCCAACTCCAAAACAAGAAAAGCCTTTCTCGAAGCTATGGAACAGACCGCCCGGCAGCTTAAAAATCACCCCTGCATCTGCTATTGGACGATTTTCAACGAAGGCTGGGGACAGTTTGAAAGCACCGAAGCTTACCGCCGTTTCAAGGAAATTGATGACAGCAGATTCATCGGTTCAACTTCCGGCTGGTTCAAAGGCGGCGAAAGCGACGTTTTTAGCGAGCATTGCTATTTCAAACCGTTCAAGATGAAGAAAAGCAAGCTTCCGATTGTTCTTACGGAATTCGGCGGATACGCTTTTGCTCCGGAAGGTCACCGCTTCAACGTCGGCGAGGAATACGGATATAAAAAATTCAAAAGCCGCGAAGAACTTGTTTCCGGAATAACCGCACTTTATGAGCGTGATATTATTCCGGCAATCAAAAACGGCCTTTGCGCCGCAATTTACACCCAAATTTCCGACGTTGAGGACGAAACAAACGGAATTTTGAGCTATGACCGAAAGGTGCTTAAAATAAAACCGGAGGAGTTCCTTCCGGTTTCCGAAAAAATTTATGAAGAAATAAAAAAAGCAGGTCAATGACCTGCTTTTTTAAATTATTTCTTTCCGCCGGCCATTTTTGCGTTTTTGAACGCGCCGATAGCCATGATAATGGAACCTCCCATTGTAATACCTGCGGCAACAACTCCCCAGAACTCTTCTTCAAAGTTGCTGAACTGGAGCATAAACGCAACCGCAATTACAAAAGCGCAGATTGCTTTTAAAATAGTGCCTCTTGCCTTGCTGGGGTGGTTGCGGTGGTTGATTCCGTCAACTGCTACAAGGAAAGCAACCGCTACCATAAGGCAGGTTGCAATTGCAGAGCTGAGAACATCTCCCAGTTCAACGGCGCCGAGATAGGTACCGACTACAAATACCCAGGAAAAAAATGCGTTGATGCCTCCGGCGATCATAAGAAGGATTGCGCCGTAGAAAATCATTTTAGCTCCGGGAAGTCTTGGGTCGAAAAGTGGTTTTTTTGCTTTCTTTTTCATTGGATCTTTGCCTTTCTATTATTTTGCTGCAACAGCTTTTTTTGCCGCTTCGATAACGTCTTTTTCGGTCATTTCAAATTTTTCGGCAAGTTCGCCGAGTTTTCCTACTTCGCCGAAAACGTCTTTTACGCCAACGGGAATAATGGTTGCGGGGCAATTCTGTACCGCAACTTCGGAAACCGCGGAGAAAAGACCGCCGATTACGTTGTGGTTTTCCGCAACAACGGCGCATTTTGTCTTTTTAAGGGATTCGATTACAGTTTCCGCATCGATGGGTTTGATGGTATGTACGTTGATAACTTCAGCGTCAATTCCTTCTGCGGCAAGTTTTTCCGCAGCATCGAGGGAGGTTTTTACCATAATTCCGGAAGCGAAAATGGTAAGGTCTTTTCCCTCTTTGATTTTGTCCGCTTTGAAAAGATCGAATTTATAATCTTTTCCAAAAATATCCGGGCATTCTTTTCTGAACATACGGATATAAACCGGGCCGTTATAATCAACGATCTGGGGAAGAGCCTGGATCATCTGTTCGTTATCCACAGGTTCAAAAATAACCATTGTGGGGATGGAACGAAGAACGCCGATATCTTCCATGCTCATATGGGTTCCGCCGTTAAGCTGTGCGGAAATTCCCGGGTCGGAACCGACGATTTTTACGTTCTGTTTTGCGTAAGCAATTGAAATTGCTATCTGGTCACAAATTCTTCTTGTTGCAAAAGGAGTGAAAGAAGAAATGAAGGGAATGAATCCATAGGAAGAAAGTCCAGCGGCAACAGAAGCCATGTTCTGTTCGGCAATACCTACGTCGAAGGCTCTTTCCGGAAATTCGTTGCGAAGACCGGCAGTTCCGTTGCAGTTTGCAAGGTCGGCATCAAGAACGCAGATGCGTTCATCTTTTCTCATAAGTTCAGCGATAGTGCTTCCGAAAGCTTCTCTCATCATCATAACAAAATCCGCCTCCCTTTCACTGAAGTTCCGCAAGTGCGGCTTCTACGTTTTCTTTGTTCATGGTCATGCTGTGGGATTTGTAACCGGCTGCTTCAACAAAGCTGATGCCTTTGCCTTTTACAGTTTTCAGAATAATCATGGAAGGCTGGCCTTTTTTTGCCTTTGCGCGGTCAATAGCTGCGGAAATTGCTTCGCAGTCGTGGCCGTCAATTTCCTGGGTGTACCAGCCGAAGGCTTTCCATTTGGACTTGAGGTTGCCAAGAGAGTTGATGTCCTCTACGTTACCGTCAAGCTGCATTCCATTATAGTCGGTAAATCCGATAAGGTTATCTACCTTTTTGCTTGCGGCAAGCATTGCTGCTTCCCAAATCTGGCCTTCCTGAGATTCTCCGTCGCCGATAATGGTATAAATCGTGGCGCCGTCTTTTTTAATTTTTGAACCGATTGCAACACCTACAGCGCAGGAAAAACCCTGGCCGAGGGAACCCGCAGTCATATCAACACCGGGGGTTTTGTTCATGTCGCAATGGCTCGGAAGGTTGGTTCCGAATTTGTTGAGGGTATAGAGCCATTCCTTGGGGAAAAATCCTTTGAGAGCAAGGGCTGCATAAACAACCGGGCCTGCGTGGCCTTTGGAAACAACAAGTCTGTCGCGTCCTTCCATCTTGGGATTGGAAGGATCAACATTCATCTTGTCGAAATAGAGCACCTTCATAAGTTCGGCAATCGACATTGAACCGCCGATATGTCCGCTTCCGATGCTTCCGATACATTCAACTGTCATTCTGCGAATTTGTTTGCAGATTTCGTCCATTCTTTTCACTCCTTCCAGTTATATACAACTAGACTGATATATTATAGCACAAAATCCGCTTATGCGACATATTTTTTTATAAATATTTATAATTTTAAAAAAATCCCCGTTTTAAATCGGGGATTTTTTTAAAGCCGGTGTTCTTCAACCCATTTTTTTGCCATTTCGACGGCTTCTTCCGGTGTTTTTCCGTTTTCTTTCTCTTTTTGCGCAAGCGGAAGAGTTTTATAAAGCGGAATTATAACTTTTTCTTTTTCCTTCTTTTTTCCAAACATCCGTATTCTCCTTTTGCGTATAAAAATTTTTATTTTTCCGTATAATCTCCACGGAGGTGTTTCTATATGCTTAAAAAATTTGTTCCATATATTTTCTCCGTTGCTCTTGCGCTTGGAATCGGGGGACTTTCTGCTTTTCTTATCAAAGACAGTATTCCCTTTTATTCCGAATTAAACCGCCCAAAATTTTCTCCGCCGCCGGAACTTTTTCCGATTGTATGGAGCATTCTTTTCGTGCTCATGGGTATAGCTGCAGCCGCCATATGGTGCTCAAACGGAAGAAAACTTGATTCAGCCCTTTTATTTTACGGGGCGCAGCTTGTTTTCAATTTTTGCTGGAGCCTTATTTTCTTCAATTTCCGTGCATATCTTTTTGCATTCGTCTGGCTCCTTGTTCTTCTCGTGCTCATAGGCATAACAATGGCGAGTTTTTATAAAATTAACAGGCTTGCAGGATGGCTTATACTTCCGTATTTTGTTTGGGTGTGTTTCGCCGGGTACCTTAATTTTATGATATGGCGGCTAAACCCCTAATCAGAACATGGCTGTCTTTTCAAGTTCCCGTTTAAGTTTTGCAATAATTTTCTTTTCAAGTCTTGAAATATAGGATTGGCTTATTCCTATCATATCTGCAACTTCCTTTTGCGTGTGCTCCTTTTCCCCTTTAAGGCCGAAACGGAGCACCATTATTTTGTGTTCTCTGTCGCTTAGCCTGTCAACCGCTTCATTGAGCACGGTTTTTTCCGCATCCTGCTCAATCCCCTTGTTTACGATATCGTTTTCGGTTCCGAGAACATCCGAAAGCAAAAGTTCGTTTCCGTCCCAATCAACATTAAGCGGTTCATCGATTGAAACCTCATTTTTCTGGGGCTGGGTCTTGCGTATAAACATAAGAATTTCGTTTTCTATACATCTTGAAGCGTAAGTTGCAAGTTTTATTCCTTTGCTTGCTACAAAAGTATTGACTGCTTTTATAAGTCCTATGGTCCCGATAGAAATCAAATCTTCTATTCCTATTCCCGTTGATTCAAATTTTCTTGCAATATATACCACAAGCCGCAAATTATGCTCGATCAATATATTTTTTGCTCCGGGTTTTCCTTCTTCGAGCATTAAAAAAACTTTTTCTTCCTCTTCTTTCCCAAGAGGCGGAGGAAGATTTTCCGGCCCATTTATATAATACACGCTTTTTCCGAAATATTTTTTCAAAATTTCAAGAAATAATAATTTTGCTTTCATCATGATGCTCATAACTCACACCTCCGAAATTATTCTGCCGGCTTTTTTTAAAATTAAATTTTTCCCAACTATTAAAGTTTTTTCGGGAACATTTTCCGAAAAGGCAATCATTATTTTTTCGGCTTCAAACTCTCCGTTTTCATTAGCAATTACAACTTTTTCGGGTTGAAAAGCATATATGAGCACCGTTCCCGAAATTGTTTTGCAAGGTATTGCAAAAATTCTTTCTTCTGTGCTCAAATCGCCTTTTTTTAAAGACAAGAACAAATTTTTTGATAATATTTTTTCAAGAGATTCCGGCGAAGCAACCGCAACGGGCGTTCCGCTTATAGGTTCGGTAAGATTGTTTCCGGTATCGGTAAAGCCCTTGAGCACCGCAACATCTCCTTTGTGGTAAACTTTTGCTATAAAATTTCCTTCCGGTTCTCCCCTTCTGAAAATTCTTCTCAATATTTCAGATACGGCAAGAGCTGCGCTGCATGAAATTAATATACCCATAGCCGATATATCGTAATAGATTATTCCGCCTTTTACAAAAAACGAATCCGCTTTTACAAATCCGTTTATAAGCATCATAAATCCTGAAAAAAGAAAACTGCATATGTACATCATTGCAAGAAGCCTTGAAAATTCCCAAAAATTTCTTTTTCCAAAAGCAGCAAGAATCATAATCGCCGAAACAGCAAGCTTTGTTGCCGCAAACATCAGCGCGGGAACATCAAAAAAAATTATCAATGAATAGGCGCTTCCTATCAAAGCACCGAGAAACCCGCGAAATCTTATAAAATTTATTCCCGCAAGCCGGGAAGAAGCAAACAATATAAGATAATCCACCGCAAGATTTATTATCAGGAGGATATCAGCATAAACAACTCTCAAAAGAATCCCCTCCCCCCGTCCCGAAAATTATAATCTTTTTTATGTGATTTTTAGGTCGAAACATATACCTCCGGAGAAATATGTGGTAAAATATATCCATCAACACCGGGAGGCGTTTTTATGATTAAAGTTAGAGAGTTTTTTGATTCGGATGCAAAAGATGCGGCGGCTATATGGAATAAGGTTGTCGAAGACGGGGTTGCCTTTCCTCAGCTTGAATGTCTTTCTGTTGAAGAAGCAGAAGTTTTTTTCAAATCCCAGGATTATACCGGAATTGCATTTGATACAGATACCAACGAGATTGTGGGATTATATATTCTTCATCCAAACAATATCGGAAGATGCGGACATATTGCAAACGCAAGCTACGCTGTAAGGGCTGATCTTAGAGGAAAGCACATCGGCGAATCCATTGTAAGCCATTCTCTTTCAAAAGCTGCGGAACTTGGTTTTAAACTGATGCAGTTCAATGCTGTCGTTGCTTCAAATCATCCTGCTCTGCATCTTTATGAAAAACTCGGCTTCATAAAAATAGGAACAATCCCCGGCGGATTCCACTTGAAAGACGGCCGTTTTGAAGATATCGTTCTTTTTTACCATACTTTATAAAGACGATACTTTGCTGTTTGTTTTTCATATTATAAATCGGAGGTGGTTGTATGAAAAACAGCAATAAAACATATTTCCGCGACGATATCTGCGGAAAAGAAACGAAAGATTATATCGGAGAATTCAGCCCTCACAGGCTGTTTGTGATACGTTTTGAGGAAGATTCCGAAAAAATCGCCGATCTTGATGAAGAAAAACCTTTTTCGGTCAAGTGATGAATCTGTGAGAAAGAATATAACTATTTTGCACAAAAGCCCGGCTTTTTAAAGCCGGGCCTTTGTTTTTTAAGCCAAATCTGAATTTTTTTGAAAAAACGGCAGTTTATACAAAGGATTTTAACATCTTTTATGCAAAAACACCGCTTGACTGGTAAACAGGCATAAAAATAAATGTGAATTTTTATGAAATTTTTACTAAATTGTATTGAAAAATTCTTTAATATCCATTAAAATATGTAATGGACATTTTTAATTATGTGTTCTATTGAAAGAGGGGTACTAATGTCAAACAGATTATTTCAAGGTATAATACACCAGATGCATGACAGTATCGGTCGTACTGTCGGCGTCGTTGATGACTGCTCCTCCGTTGTTGCATGCAGCGACCTTGCACGCACCGGAGAAAGAAACGATTTTCTTGCAACCGAATATGGTTCCACCGAAGAATGCCATACCCGGGACGGATTTACATACAAAACTTTCGGTTCCGACGAAAAACCCGAATTTGCTGTTTTTGTTGCAGGAACCGATGAACTTGCGTCCCAGTTCTGTTCCCTTATGGCCGTTTCTCTTGCAGGAATCAAACAGTATTATGATGAAAAATACGACCGCGCAAACTTTATCAAAAACGTTATCCTCGATAACATTCTTCCCGGAGATATTTATATCAAGGCAAGGGAACTTCGCTTCCCCACCGATGTATCGAGAGTTGTTCTCTTTATCCGCGTTCTCAGTTCCAACGATATTTCCGTTTTCGATATCGTACAGAACCTTTTCCCGGATAAATCCAAAGATTTCGTTTTCAGCGTAAGCGAATCCGACGTTGTTCTTGTTAAAGAAATAAAACCCGGAATCGAAACCGCCGATCTTGAAAAACTTGCACGCTCCATCGTCGATACTCTCAGTGGTGAATTCTTCACCAGAGTAAACGTAGGTATCGGCACCGCAGCAACCGGAATCAAAGATCTTGCAAAAAGCTTTAAAGAAGCACAGGTTGCTCTTGAAGTCGGCAAAGTTTTTGATACCGACAAATCCATTGTAAGCTATGATAACCTTGGAATTGCAAGACTTATCTATCAGCTTCCCACCACCCTTTGCGAAATGTTCCTCAGAGAAGTTTTCAAAAAAGGTTCCATCGAAAGCCTCGACCAGGAAACCCTTTTCACCATTCAGAAATTTTTTGAAAACAACCTCAACGTTTCCGAAACCAGCCGTAAACTTTTTGTTCACAGAAACACCCTTGTTTACCGTCTTGAAAAAATCAAAAAGCTTACCGGCCTTGACCTTCGCGAATTTGACCATGCAATCATCTTCAAAGTTGCTCTTATGGTCAAAAAATATCTTTCCGCAAATCCCGTAAAATACTAAACCGTCATATTGTGAGGTACAACATTGATAGAATTTCAGAATGTTACCAAAAAATATCCGAACGGCACCGTTGCGCTTAATGACGTAAGCCTTCGAATCAACGACGGCGAATTCGTTTTTATTGTAGGTTCATCCGGCGCAGGCAAATCCACCCTTATCAAGCTGATGCTCCGCGAGGAAAAAGCGAATTCCGGTGTTGTTAAAGTAAACGGAAAGAATCTTGGAAAAATGGCAAGATATAAAATCCCGAAGTTCCGCCGTTCCATCGGAATTGTTTTCCAGGATTTCCGCCTTATTCCCAACATGACAGCCTATGACAACGTAGCTTTTGCTTTGCGCGTAACAAACGTGCGTTCAAAAGAAATCAAACGCAAGGTTCCCTATATGCTCAACCTTGTTGGACTTTCTTCCAAAATGAAATGCAAACCGGAAGAACTTTCCGGCGGTGAACAGCAGCGTGTTGCTCTTGCGCGCGCCCTTGTAAATTCCCCTTCTCTTATTATTGCCGACGAACCCACCGGAAACATCGACCCGGAACTTTCCTATGAAATTGTGGATCTTCTCAACGAGATCAACAAACTTGGCGTAACAATCGTTATGGTTACCCACGAACACGACCTTGTCGAAAAGTTCAACCACCGGGTTATAGCCATTGAAAAAGGCGAAGTTGTCCGCGATTCTGAAGAAATGGAGGCGAGTTTATGCTGAACAGTTTCTTCTACCTTGTAAAACAGGGCTTTAAAAATCTTTGGAACAACCGCCTTATGTCCCTTGCTTCCATCGGCGTTCTTGTTTCCTGCATGCTCCTTATCGGAGCAGCCGCTCTTCTTTCCATCAACATATCCAGCATTGTTGATGAGATCGAGGATCAAAGCGAAGCAATCGTTTATCTTGAAGACGGTCTTGACGATTCCGAAATCGACGAAACCAGGGACGGAATCATCGCCACCGGCAAAGTTTCTACAATTGAATTCATTTCAAAAGAAGACGCTCTTCTTTCTATGATGGAATCCATGGGCGATGACGGAATGCTTTTCGATGCATACGCTGATGAAAACAACCTTCCGGATTCTTTCCGCGTTACATTCCATGATGTTTCCGACCTTGAAAACACCGTTCTCCATATCCAGGCGCTCGGCGGGGTCGAATCCGTTTCCGCACTTACCGAAGTTGCGGAAGTTATCACCGGAATCAAGCAAATGGCATATATCGGCGGAACCATTATCATCGGCCTTCTTATAGTGGTTTCTCTTATGATTATCGGAAACACTATTAAAATCACCGTTTTCAGCAGAAGACGCGAAGTCAATATAATGAAATACGTCGGCGCAACAAACGGTTTTATCCGTCTTCCTTTTATTGTTGAAGGACTCAGCCTCGGCATGATTTCCGGCGGAATTTCCTACGGAATTATTTATTTCGCTTATGATTACATTGTAAAATGGGTCAGCTCCCAATCTGCAACCTGGTTCAGCCAGATTGTTTCCGAACTTGTTCCTTTCTCTGCCGTTTCCGATTATCTTCTTATCGGTTTTATCGGCGGCGGTGCATTCATCGGCCTTTTCGGCTGTATTGCATTTATCGGCAAACATCTTAAAGTTTGACATAAGGAGGACAATATGTCAGAAAAAAAATATGTACGCTTCCTCGTTTCAGTTCTTTGCTGCATTCTTTGCGCTGCAATGATCCCGGTTTCTATTGTGGCTTTTGCCGACGACACAAAGGCTGCTTCTGAAACCGAAAGCACCGGAGATGCTTCCGAAGACGAATATCGCAACCAGATTTCCGATCTTCAGGACGAACAGATCCGTATTCAGCAGGAGATGCAGGATTATAACAACAAAATTTCCAGCATCAAGGACAGCAAAAAGAAACAGCAGGCTATTGCAAACACCATCGACGAAAAGATAAGCATTACGCAGCAGGCTATTGAAGTCGGACAGAAAAAAATCCAGCTTATCAATAAATATATCTTCCAGAAAAACCGCGAAATAACGAGAAAAGAAAACAACATTGAGGAAACTCTTAATCTTTTCCGTGAAAGAGTCAAAGCAATTTATATGACAGGCGGTTATTCCGATACCGCAAATTCGCTTGTTATGCTTCTTTCTTCCGAAAGTGTTTCCGAATTTCTTACCAGAAGCGAATATCTTAAAAGAATCGCCGAACACGACAAACAAATCGTTTCCGAATTAAGGGATGAACTTATTTCCCTTGAGGAAGAACAAGCTGTTCTCGAATCCGAGAAAAAAGCGCTTGAAACAGAAAAAGCCGGTCTTGAAGAGGAGCAGGCTGAACTTGAAAAACAGCTTAAAGAAGCAAAAAGCTCCATTCATGACCTTTCCGCAATGCAGAAAGAATACGAAGCAAACTATGAAGAACTTTCTGCAATGCAGAAACAAATCCAGGCAGAGCTGCTTGACATTTATAAAAATCTCAACACTTCCAACGAAGATTATGTCGGCGGCGAAATGATGTGGCCCGTTCCCGGATATTCCAAAATATCCAGTTATTACGGTTGGCGTTTCAACAACACCGACTACCATACCGGAATTGATATCACAGGTTCCGGCGTTCACGGAGCAAAGGTTGTTGCAGCAAACACCGGCACTGTTGTTCACACAAAAATCTGCCCCTATAACGGCTATTCCTATGGATATGGCACTTATATAATTGTTGATCATGGCGGCGGAATCACCACCCTTTACGCTCATCTCAGCGCAATCGACGTAAAGGTCGGCGATATTGTTGTTATGGGTCAGCAGATAGGAAGAGTTGGAAACACCGGTTGGAGCACCGGCGCGCATCTTCATTTTGAAGTACGTCTTAACGGCGAACACACCAATCCTCTTCCCTATATAACCTGATTTACCAAGGAGAAAATTATGGGTAAAAAAATAAGCCTCGGTACTGCAATCACTCTTATTCTTATTGCTGTGACAATGACTTTTGCTCTTACAATGGTTCTTTCTCTCAACAATTTCAATGAGATGGTAAGCAGTATCACCGAACGCGAAAATATGTTCGCAAAATTTACCGAAATCGATAACTATGTTCGCTATAACCACGGCGAAACAATAGACGAATCCGTTCTTATGGACTCCGTTGCTAAAGGTTATCTTTCCGGAATCAGCGACCCCTATGCAAAATATATGAACCCCGCGGAATATGAAGCATTTGTTTCCGCTTCCGGAAAAACCGTTTCCGGAATCGGAATCACCGTTTCAATGGACAGCAGCGGATATATGGTCGTCGATAACGTTTACGAAACTTCCACCGCATCCTCCGCAGGGATCGTTCCCGGCGACGTTATTGTAAAAGTTGATGACATCAACGTTACCTCCGAAAGTTTTCCCCAGGCAGAAGCTCTTCTTACCGGCGACGCGGGTACAAAGGTAACTCTTACTATCCGCCGCGACAGCGAAGACAGCGAGATGGAGATCACAAGACGAGTTCTTGTTCCCACCACGGTATATACAAGAACTTTCGACAGTTATCATTACATTCGTGTTAATGATTTTTCCGAAGGAACCCCGGACCAGTTCAGCAAGGCAGTTGAAAAAGCAATTTCTGCCGGAGCACCCGCACTTATTATCGACGTGCGTTCCGTAAGCACCGGACTTATTTCCGCAGCTGCGGAAATGGTCGACAAATTTGCCCCTTCCGGAGATATTCTTGAAGTTGAATACAGCAACGGAAAAAGCGAAATTCTTTACACTTCAAATTCACACGAAACCAATATCCCCGTTGTAATTCTTGTAAACGAAATCTGTTCCGGAGCATCCGAACTTTTTGCCGGTTCTCTCCGCGATTTCGGAATTGCTCATATTGTCGGGGCAAAGACCACCGGTTATGGTTCTCTTCAGGAAACCTATAAGCTCGACGACGGTTCCGCAATCCAGCTTACTGTCGGCAGATATTATCTTGCAAATTCCAAATTTGCATGGGAAGGTGTTGGAATTACACCCGACCATATTGTCGAATATAATTTCAAGGATCTTGATTTCAGCGATCTTTCCCTTCTTGATGCAGCTTTTGATACCCAGCTTTCCAAAGCTATCGAGGTTGCTTCCTCTTCTGTTTCTTCCGAAATTCCCGAAAGCGGCGAAACTTCCGAAGAAACATCTTCCGAAGGCTGATGCGACATTATTTTTCTTGACTTTTCATCTTGACACGCATATAATTGAAACATTGTGATTCCCTAAGGAGGGTATTTTGATATGGATAAAAAAGTTGTTGTAACTGCAAGCGGCCTTAAAGCACTTGAAGATGAGCTTGAAATGCTCAAAACCGTTCGCAGAAAAGAAGTTTCCGAAAAAATCCGCGTAGCACGCGGTTACGGTGACCTTTCCGAAAACAGCGAATACGATGAAGCAAAAAACGAACAGGCTATTGTTGAAGCAAGAATTGCAGACCTTGAGGTCATGCTTAAAAACGTTGTTATTCTTGACGAAAACGACCTTGTTACCGATACCGTTTCTCTCGGTTCTTTCGTAAAAGTTTACGACGAAGAATTTGAGGAAGAGCTTGAATACACCATTGTCGGTTCCACTGAAGCAGACCTTGACCTTGGAAAAATTTCCGACGAATCCCCTGTTGGAAAAGCTCTTCTCGGCAAAAAAGTCGGCGAAATTGCGGAAGCTGTTCTTCCCACCGGCGACACCGCAAAATTCAAAGTAATCAGCATCGGCTGATAGTTCCAAAATAAAAAAGCCCGCAAATGCGGGCTTTTTTATTTTGTTTAACTGTTGTCATTTTAATTTAAATATGTTAAAATAAGATGTTCTATTATGCAATAAAATAACCTTTTGAAAGGAAGATAAAATAAATGGCTGAACAGATTCAGGAACAGGAACAGCAGGAACTTTCTGCAGAACAGCTTTCCGAACTTCTCCAGATTCGCCGTGATAAACTCACCGCACTCCGTGAAGCAGGAAAAGACCCCTTTACCATCACCAAATTCAACGTAACCGGTTATTCCGGCACCATTAAAGAAACTTTTGTCGATCCCGCAGAAGGCGAAGAGAGCACCATGACCGTTTCTCTTGCCGGCCGTATTATGAGCAAACGCGGAATGGGCAAAGCTTCCTTTGCTGACCTTCAGGATAAAGAAGGCAGAATCCAGCTTTATATCCGTAAGGATATGGTTGGCGAAGAAGATTATGCAGATTTCAAAAAATGGGATATCGGCGATATCATCGGCGTTGAAGGCATTGTTTTCCGCACCCACATGGGCGAAATTTCCGTTAAAGCCACCAAAATCGTTCTTCTTGCAAAATCTCTTCTTCCCCTTCCGGAAAAATTCCACGGCCTTAAAGACCAGGAACTCCGTTACAGACAGAGATACGTTGACCTTATCATCAACCCCGAAGTAAAAGATACCTTCATCAAACGCAGCCAGATCATGCGCGAACTTCGTTCCTTCCTTGACGGACGCGGCTTCCTCGAGGTTGAAACCCCTATTCTTACTCCTTTTGAAATCGGCGCTTCCGCAAGACCTTTCCTTACCCATCACAACACCCTTGATATGGATATGGTTCTCCGCATTGAAACCGAACTTTACCTCAAACGCCTTATCGTCGGCGGTCTTGACAGAGTTTACGAAGTAGGCCGTATTTTCCGTAACGAAGGTATGGACACCAAACATAATCCGGAATTCACCTCCATCGAACTTTATCAGGCTTTTACCGATTTCCGCGGAATGATGGATCTTGTTGAAGATATGATGAAAACCGTTGCAATGAATGTTTGCGGAACCCTTAAAATCAATTATCAGGGCACCGAAATCGATCTCGGTCATTGGGAAAGACTTACCATGATCGAAGCGGTCAAAAAATATTCCGGCGTTGACTTTGCAGAAGTTGCTTCTGACGAAGAAGCAATTGAACTTGCCAAAAAACACAACGTTGAACTTCCGGAAGTTCCCACCAAAGGCGCAATTCTTGCCGAATTCTTCGATGCATTCGTTGAAGAAAACCTTATCCAGCCTACTTTCATCTACGATTACCCTGTTGAAATCAGCCCTCTTGCAAAACGCAAACCGGAAGATCCCGCATTCACCGAACGTTTTGAATATTTCATCAACGCAACCGAATTCGGCAACGCATTCAGCGAACTTAACGATCCTATCGACCAGAAAGGTCGTTTTGAACGCCAGGTTGCGGAACGTCTTGAACTTGACCCCACCAGCAAAGCGCAGGTTGACTATGACTACGTAACCGCTCTTGAATACGGCATGGCTCCTACCGGCGGACTTGGCTTCGGTGTTGACAGACTCGTTATGCTTCTTACCGACAGCGCTTCCATTCGCGACGTTCTTCTCTTCCCCACGATGCGCCCTACTACCTGATGTAACTCTTTATAACCTCTCATAACATTGTATAATTTCTACAAAATCAAATTTGTACGACATTATTTACCACACAAATCCCACAAATAAATCAACTATTTACAGAAACCTTAC
>JAFSEN010000006.1 GCA_017435745.1 Oscillospiraceae bacterium | reverse complement strand
GCGTTTCTTACCGCATTTTTAATGTTGTCTCCAAGCTGTTTTGCGGCTTTGTTGCCGTTTGTTTTAAGTGCGTTTATTGCCTGCTGTTTAAGGCTGTCAAAAAGTCCCATAAAATTCTCCTTTCTTTTATCCCATGGTCTGCGCCATTTCGAACCAGCCGAGACCGTATTCTTCAAGAAGGTTTCCGCCTCCGGTGCAGCTTACAACGATCCAGTTTTTGTCCCATTCCGCTCTTCTGAATTCATAGGTTGACATAAGAAGGATCGGTCCTTTTTCCGCGGAATTTGTCCCCTGGGTAAGGGTCAATTCAAGGATAAGGCTTCCCGTAAAATCGCCGTTTTCGTCATACTGCTCGTAGGCATAACCTTCATAATATTCTTTATATACGCCGTAGTCTTCACCGTACCAGAAAGTTACGCAGGGTTCTCCATAAGCGGCACGATAGAAATTAAAATGGAACTGAACTTCATCGCCTTCCGGAGTTGTATAAAATCCCGCCCAATCTCCGAGAAGATCTTCAAAAACCAGGATATCATTATCCGTTGAATTTTCATAAACCGTAAAATCATAAGATCTTGCCTGAGGAGTTTCATAAACTTCAAGCCATCCCAGCTGGGAATTGAAATAGGGGCTGAATTCAAAAACATTTCCATCGGAATCGACTATCACAATTTTTACGTTGGGGTTCGAGCCGTCCTCGTTGCAGGTTATGATGAAAGGTTCGCCGGAATCGCTTTTATAAAGAATTTTTCCGTAACTTCCGCCGGTGGGGGAAGATTTCCATTCGTTTACGGAAACGGAAGAATTTTTGTCCCTTGGAACAATGCAGTACATTTCGTTTCCGTTTGTTTCAACGTATCTTTCATAAGGAATTTCCGCGATAAAAGGATATTCTTCCATATATCCCCGCTCCTCAAAAAACTCCTCATAACCGGTTCCCATCGGTCCTTCGATATATCCGATAAAGGCTTCGCCGAATACACTTTCGGTATAATAAAGGGTATTTATAAGGGATTCATAGGAATCCGGATCTTCGTTATTTTCGTGAATTGGTTCGCTTATTTCCGGATTAAAAGGTCTTTTTCCGGGAGAAACAACGCCGCTTTGGGAAGATTCGGATTCGGAAGAATTTTCCGAAGAACCTTCCGAAGAATTTTCCGAAGGATTTTCCGGAAGATTGATGTTGATTTCACATCCGCAGAAAATAAGCGAACACAGAATTAAAATTGCGGTAACTACCGCCAAGGTTTTTTTATTCATTGGTTTCACCTCAATTTATATTGATTTTTATTCAATCATCTTTTCGGCTTACGGAAAGGTTTTCGTCAACTACAAGAACAAAAGAAAAGCTTTCCGGCGGGCAGGTCGGGAAAAATTCTGTTTCAGTAACGGTGACTTCTCCGGGTGTTATTCCGACAAAGAATATATCCGCTCCCTTATCTTTCATTCCGTCTTCATATTCCGGAACGGGAGTTGGATAGCTGTAAACTTCAACAACCCCTTCCGGTTCGGTTTCGATTTTATAGCTTCCGCCGGCCATAACTCCGCCGCGTCTTTGATAATATGCCTTTTCGGTGTCGAAAGGATAATCCGGTTTTATATCCGTTTTGCAGCCGAAAAACATTGATAAAATTCCAAGCATAGCCAAAATCACCGCCAATCCTTTTATTTTTTTCATATCAAACGCTCCTTTTTGCAGCCGCCTGTTTTATCACAAGGCGGTTTTTCTGCGGGACCTTAACAAGTTCTTTGTGGCTGAAATATTCTTCAAGAACATCGGCGCTTTTTGTTGCAACAATTTTCGGTGCTTTGTTTTTGGAAACTTCCTCTTCAGAAACGCCAAGGAATTCCTTAAGGTTTTTGAAATGGAAGGAACTTATTCCGACGTTATAAATTCTTCCGTCTTCGATATCCTTTCCGTCGAGAGAAATTTCAAGAAGCTCCTGAGCATCATAATCAAAAACAATATGGAATCCGCTTGAAAACTGATAAAATTCGGTAACTCCGAGCAGTGCTCCTGTTCTGAGAACATGTTTTATTATTTTTCTGAGCTGTGTTCCGGTGACGGAAATTCTGAAAACCTCGTCATTATAAGGGAAAATCTGGGTAAGGTCTTCGAGCATAACGATTGGTCCAAGTTCTTCGCCGCGGATGCTTCCGGAACCGACCATCATAATATCAAGTCCGAGAGATTCCTTGAACGCATCGGCAAAAAGCTTTCCGAGGGCGGTTTCCTGGTGGCGGCAGGGATGGGTATATTTATCCGCAAAGCGGGTTATGATGCGCTTATATTTTTTATCCGTTTCGGTTTTATATTTTTCGATAACTTCTTCCAGGGCATAATCCCTCGGGCAATAGTCATCGTCAATCGGGATAAGGCGCCAGGTATAACGGTCTATGCAGTTGCGGTCGGTGTCAACAATGATATCGAATCTGCCTATCTGGTTTGTTCCGCATGCTGCCTGGACTATCGGGATTCCCCTTATGATTTCCGGTTTTTCAAGATTCGTGTGGCTGTGGCCGCCGATTATGATATCAACACCCCAGCGCGGATCAAGAGCTTCCGCAAGTTTTTTATCCTCTTCAAAACCGATATGGGTCAAAAGAACCGTAAAATCAATGTCTTCCGTTCTGTAACTGTCGCAAATTCTGCCCACTTCCGAAGCAGCTTCGTGAACGTCAACGAAAGAACCGATTATTTTATCCTGTTTTGTGGAATGAAGAACGTTTTCCGTAAGGATTCCGATAAAAAGAATTTTCATTCCGCCGATTTCCTTGATAAGGTGGGATTTAAAAAGGCGCACTCCGTTTGTTGTGATATAAAGGTTTGCATTGATTATGGGAAACTGGGCGCATTTTTCAACAAAAAGCAAGTGTGCAAGGCCATAGTCAACTTCGTGATTTCCGAGGGTCACAACGTCCGGCGCAAGCATATTCATAATTTCAATGGTGGAAATTCCTTTATACTCGCTGTCGATTACGCTTCCGCGGAACATATCTCCGGAAATGGTATAAAGAACATTTTCTTCTTCGTTACGGACTTTGTTTATGTAACCGGAAAGCATTGAAATTCCGCCGAGCAGTTCCTTATCAACCTCTTTTGCCATAAAATCGCCGTGAAGATCGTTCGAATGAAGAATTGTAAGTTTTTTAAGGTTTGCCATTTTTCACGCCTCCAAAAATCAGTTTTTATCATCAAGCAATTCATTAAGTTCTTTTTTAAATTCACTGTATCCTTTCGGAAAATTTGCGGAGCCTTCCGCATATATTTTTTCACTATCATTGATAACCGCTTCAAGCCGGAACATATCGCCGTCGGAAACATTTTTCGGGTGTTCACCCTTAAAACCGTTCCAGCCGGAAAAACCGCAGGAATTCAGAATTTCAATGATTTTTTCAGTTTTAACAGCAGCGCTTTTTTCAAGACGGCGCTCATCTTTTCCGTTTGCATAGAAAATTTGGTAAAGTAAAATTTCCGTTTCACCGCCGCGGCAAATAATTTCATATTCCTGCGTCACACGCATTCCGCTTATTCTTAAATTAATCGTTTCAAAAGAACGGGTCTCTTCTGGAGCTTTGCTTCCGGAAAATTTTTTTATTGAAATAAAAACCACCCCCATTATCGCAATCACAAGCAGGAGTATCAGAAAAAATTTTTTCATGCGGTAATCTCCTTTTCCGTTTTCTTAATATAAATATATATCATCTTATAAAAGTAATCCCCACACAGAAAAGGATTTCCTGTGTGGGGATTTTTCCGAAAGGGTGGGAAAACGGGTGGGAACTTCACTTAAAAACAAAATTTTGCGGTTTTATTAAGCTTGTGTTTTAAGCAAACGAGTTTCCTCCGAATTTTTCCTTGCTCATAAGACCTTTTCTGCTGATAAGTCCATCGCTGTCAAATTCATGATAAACCGTATATCCTTCGGAAACGCACGCATATATTTCTTCGGTAACATCACTGTCATCCGTAAGTTTCTGCCAGTTTTCTTTTTCAATGCTGATTCCGTTGGTGGTATAAACAAATTTATCGTCAATCATAAATCCGGATTCGCGCAAGGGCAGGTCACTTCCTTCAAAAAGGAAGGTTTCCGGGTCGCTCATATCAATTCTGCAGAGGTAATATTGATCTTCGAACATATCTGTATAATAAAGATAATGGCCGTCCAAAATCGGATTATAGGCGGGAACGTAGGTTATGTTGAGTTCCGTTTTGTGGGTGATATTATAAAGATGGAGCGATTCATCATCTGCATCGTCCTGGAAAATCATCCAGTCGGAACAGATGAAATAGGGATAATAGATTTCCTTATCCACAACGGTGATAAAATCTCCTCCATTCATATCGGTGGATACGAAGTTATAATTTTCATCTGCAAAATAAAGTCTTCCTTCGTGGATCTGAAGATAATCACAGGCTCCTTCATAAAGAACCTTTGCACCGGAACCATCGGTATTTATGCAGCAGACCGCTTCAAAATCTCTTATGTAATAAAGGGTATCTCCTTCCTTACAAAGATAGTTCGCGCGGCCGTTTCCGTCAAGAATTGTGGTTTCATCAAATTCCGGGAAGTCGCCTTTCATATGAAAAGACATTGCGCCAAGGCTTCCGTAACTTGATTCGCTGTGGGTCAAGCCATAAAGCACATCATCTTCAATAAGATAATATCCATAAGACATAAAGTTGCTCATTGCAGAAGTCTGGTTTGCGTCAAAATCCGGTGCGTAGGTCACCCATGGGTTATTTGCAAGGGAATCCGGAATTTTGTCCTGGCGTTTCAGCGTAAAGGAGCCGTCTTTCATTGTGAGCACAAGGGTATCTCCATCAAGAGCGCCTTTTACGATTTCTCCGCCAAAATCTATTTCCGGTGCTTCCGGAGTTCCTTTATACGTACCTTTGACATAATCTTCAAACAAAACAGCATTGAACGTACCGTCCGTTCCGAAAGCAAGCGCCATTATTGAATCCGCCGGTCCAAAAATTCCCGTCATATCTTCTCCGGAAAATTCGGTGCCTTCCATTTCAAGCTTTTCAACCACCCAATAGCCGTCAGTAACACCTGTTTTTTCCGCAGGGCTATCTGAAGGTTTTTTCGGATTTTCATCACCGCCGCATCCGGCAAAAAGACAAATAACAAGCGACAAAGTAAGCAGCAAAGCAACAATTTTTCTCATTTCAGGTTCTCCTTTCACAACTTTTTATAATATAGTTCAGCCTGATTAAAAAAGGCTGAATATTCTTTTGCAAGTATATATTAATATATTATTCTAAAAATAGCGCCACACTTCTTTTTGCAAAAGTATGGGAAAACAAAGCTTTTTTCAAAAAGGGGTGGGAAAAAGTGTGGTTTAATATACAAAAAACCGCTCAACAATTTGCATTGTTAAGCGGTTTTTTCGTGGTGAGCCATCGGGGATTCGAACCCCGGGCATCCTAATTAAAAGTTTTTTGTTTATTCTCCGACTGATTTTGTTGTGAGCATTGTATAAAAAAGTTTCGCCATATTTGCTTTTCCCATTCCGGTTTTTTCTTTTCCCAATTTAAGCACCTTTTTATTATCTTTTGTACAGGGTTTCCATTCCGGAAGATTTCCACCGTTGGGATTCCCGTTTTTTACAAAATTGCAGAGATATTCCGACATCTTTTCCGAAAGAACATAGT
>JAFSEN010000063.1 GCA_017435745.1 Oscillospiraceae bacterium | reverse complement strand
TTCTTGCTGCGAGAACTTTGCGGCCGGATTTGGTTGCCATTCTTGCGCGGAAGCCGTGTACTTTCTGTCTGTGGAGTTTTTTGGGCTGATAGGTTCTTTTCATCTCTGATTTTCCCTCCTTTCAAAATTGCCTTGCAACAGTAGATTATATAGCCATTTTTTAAAAATGTCAATATTAATTTTATAATTATAATTAATATATAAAAGAAAAAAATAACATTTTTATAAAAAAAGTCTTCTTTTTAAACCGTAGGGAACGGTCTTGACCGTTCCGCAAAAAAGCCTTCCCAGATAGCAAGGCTCCCTTGTGTAAAGGGAGCTGTCGCACCGCAGGTGTGACTGAGGGATTGTTAACCCTATCCCATTAAAACCTTGCGGATAATATTCGCCCCTACAAATAAAAAAGCCTTCCCAGAGGGGAAGGTGGCAAAACCGAAGGTTTTGACGAAAGAGGGATAAACCCTGTTCCATGAATAACGGGCGCACACATAGGTGCGCCCCTACGGCGTGATAAAAAATCCCTCCTCTGATGAGGTAAAAAACCGGGCGGATAATATCCGCCTCTACAGTATTTTTGATAAACATACCGAAAACCGTAGGGAACGGTCTTGACCGTTCCGCAAAAAAAGTCTTCCCAGAGGGAAAGGTGGCAAAATCGAAGGTTTTGACGGATGAGGGATAAACCCTGTCCAACCCAAAATTGGGCGCACACATAGGTGCGCCCCTACGGCGTGATAAAAAATCCACCTCCCTTTAATCAAGGGAGGCTTTTTAATCTTATGACATCATAAAAACAAAACCGCCTTTTTCCACAATTCCTTTATAATTTATAATACATTTATAAATATATCGCCAAAAATATGTGGAAAACCTTTTCTTTTAAAAACTTTTGTGCTATAATTTATTCTGTCCTAATTTATATTCATCCTTTCTTCCTATATAAAAAAGACAAAAAATAATACTAAAACGGAGGAAAAATATGGATTCTTTTGAAGAAATTTTCGGCCTTGTAAAAGAATATTGCAAGACCCAAATGACCGAAGTTGCCTATAACCTTTGGATAAAAGATATCGAACCGGTCAAGTTCACCGCGGAAAAAGTTTCGCTCTGCGTAAATTCCCCTTTTAAACAAAATATAGTTTCCGAAAAATATAAAGATCTTCTTTCAAGAGGTTTCGAAAACGTTCTCGGTTTCCCTGTTGAAGTAACTATTGATTTTTCCGCCCCGGAAAAACAGAGCATACATGCTTCCGCAGAAGAAAACAAACCCGCAGTCGAAAATCTTGCAAGCAACCCCAGCGGGGATTATGAATATACTTTCGATACTTTTATCGTAGGTTCTTCCAACAAATTTGCCCATGCTGCGGCAATGGCGGTTGCCACCCACGATATAAGAAACTATAACCCGCTCTTCATTCACGGCGATTCCGGGCTTGGAAAAACCCATCTTCTTTTTGCAATAATGAACGAAGTTAAAAAAAGAAAACCCGAAGCGGTCGTTGCTTACGTAAAAGGCGAAGAATTTACAAATGAACTTATCGCCGCAATCCGAAGCCAGACAACCCCGGAATTCCGCGAAAAATACCGCAAGGTAGATTATCTTCTGGTGGACGACATCCAGTTCATCGCCGGAAGAGATTCCACCCAGGAAGAATTTTTCCATACTTTCAACGCTCTTCATGAATCCGGAAAACAGATAGTCCTTGTTTCCGACCGCCCCCCGAAAGAAATAAAAACTCTTGAGGACCGTTTAAGAAACCGTTTTGAAAGCGGACTTATGGCCGATATCCAGCCGGCGGATTTTGAAACAAGAATTGCAATAATCCAAAGAAAAGCAGATCTTCTTAATATCGATATGCCCGGCGAAGTTGCGGAATATATTGCAAATAACCTTAAAAGCAATATCCGCCAGCTTGAAGGCGCTGTAAAGAACATAAAAGCAAATTCCCTTATTTATGAAAACAAACCTATTACAATAATGCTTGCCCAAACCGCTATCCGCGATATTCTTAACGACAACCAGCCTATTCCGGTAACTATAAGCAAAATAATAAGCGAAGTAAGCCGAACCTTCAATATAAGCGAACAGGATATCAAGAGCAACAAACGCGCCGCAAATATAAGCCGCGCAAGACAGGCAGCCATGTACGTAATAAAAGATATCACCCAAATGAGCATGGCGGCCATCGGCGAAGAATTTGGCGGAAGGGACCATTCCACCGTTGTATATGCCATAAGCCAAACCGAAAAAATGATGAAAACAGATTCCCGACTCAGAGAAATCATCGAAGATATCACCAAAAACGTAAGGGATATGTAAACTTTTCAACCTGTTGAAAATTGTTGAAACAATGTTAATTTAACAGAGTTTTCACATTATAACTTAAATTATTCAACAACGGCTTTTTTACAAAATTCTGTTTCAACTTTTCAAAATTTTTTCAAATTTTAATCAACATAAAACAAAAAACAAAAAATTGCTTAAAAAAGCCTTTTTTAAAATCTTTCAACATTTTCAACAGCCCCTACTATTATTACTGAATAATAATATTCTTTCTTTCAAATTGGAGGAGATTTTATGAAATTTTCTTGCAGCCGCCAGGAACTTTCCGAAGCGCTCAATAACGTGACCCGCGCCGTTGCAGCAAAAACCACCCATCCCGCTATGGAAGGCGTTCTTATCGTCGCAGAAGACGAAAACCTTACCCTCAGCTGCTATAACATGGAACTGGGTATAAAAACCTATATGCCCGCAAGAATTTCCGAAAACGGCTCTATCGTCCTTAACGCAAAGCTTTTCTTCGATATGGTTCGCCGCCTTGCTTCCGAAAGAGTTGAAATCGAATGCGACGAAAAATTAATAACAAAAATCCGCGGCGGAGCAGCAGAATATAATATAATCGGAATCGAAGCGGAAGAATTTCCCCAGCTTCCCGCAGTTGACGAAAAAATCAACTTTACAATAAAGCAGGATACCCTTAAAAGCATGATTGAACAGACGATCTTTGCTGTTGCGGTAAACGATTTCAAACCCGTCCATACCGGTTCCAAATTTATAATAAAAGACCATGTTCTTTCCGTTGTATCCGTTGACGGTTTCCGCCTTGCAATAAGAAAAGAACAGGTTTCTTACGGCGACGAACTTGATTTTATCGTTCCGGGAAAATCCCTTTCCGAAGTTTCAAAACTTCTTGAAGGAGATGAAGATGTTCTCATCGCCCTTTCCCAAAAACATATTATTTTCCGCGTAGGAAGATACGATGTTGTTTCCCGTCTTCTTGAAGGCGATTTTATCGATTTCCGTTCTTCAATTCCGGTAAATTCCAACACCGTTGTTGAAGTTAAAGTAAGAGATTTTCTCAATTCCATCGACAGAACAAGCCTTCTTATAAACGACAGACTTAAAAGCCCTATCCGCCTTTCAATAGGAAACGGAGAGATAAAAATTTCCTGCTCAACCGCTCTCGGTAAAATAAGCGACGTTGTGGAATGTGATATAAAAGGCGATTCCGTCGATATGGGCTTTAACAACCGCTATCTTCTCGAAGCGCTTCGCGCAACCGGTTGTGACAAAGTAAAAATGATAATCAACAGCCCCCTTTCCCCTGTAAAAATAATTCCTATGGAAGGCGAAAGCTTCCTCTTCCTTGTCCTTCCCGTAAGAATGAAAACGGATATCTAAAGACAAAGCCTCCCTTGTGTAAAGGGAGGTGGCAAGGCGCAGCCTTGACGGAGGGATTGTTTTATATTACAACCCTTCAGTCTGCTTCGCAGACAGCTCCCCTTACACAGGGGAGCCTTAAGATGAATAATAAAATAAAAGAGGTAAACAATGGCCAAAATTCAGCTTAAACTTGTAAGAAGACCTTCTTCTTCCGCCCCTGTTGAAGTTGCTGTCCGCGATGAATTTATAAAGCTCGATTCCTTCCTTAAATTTGCCGGCGCTGTTATGACCGGCGGCGAAGCAAAGGAACTTATCCAGGGCGGAAAAGTAAAAGTAAACGGCGAAATCTGCGAAATGCGCGGCAAAAAAATGCGCCCGGGCGACGTTGCGGAAGTAAAAGGAAAATCCTATATGGTAACTTCCGAAGAAGAAACAGAAGAATGATTTTCCGTAAAATTTCGCTTTCGGATTTTAGAAATATCGAAAGCCTTGAAATGATTCCCGGCGAAAAGGTAAATATAATCTGCGGCGAAAATGCCCAGGGAAAAACAAATCTTATGGAAGCCCTTTGGCTTTTTACCGGTGCAAAAAGTTTCCGCCAAACAAAAGATTCGGAATTTATCCAATTCGGAAAAGAAAAAGCAAAGCTTTTTGCGGAATTTTTTTCCGAACAAAGGGAACAAACCGCCGAAATAACCTTTTCACCAAATAAAAATCTTAAAAAGAACGGAATAGATATAAAATCTTCCGCGGAATATGCCGGAACAATAGGCGGCGTTGTTTTTTCCCCAAGCCATATGAATCTTTTTCGTGACGGCCCAAAGGAAAGAAGAAGACTTATCGACACTTCCCTTTGCCAGCTCTATCCGAAATATCTTTCGGTGCTCGCGGATTACAAAAAAGTTCTTGACCAGCGCAACACTGTGCTCAAGGATGCAAGATATCATTCCGGCCTTATAGATATGATAGATATCTATGACGAACAAATTGCCCGGCTCGGCGCTTCAATAATCCGAACAAGGGTAAATTATTGCGAAAGCCTTAACAAAAAGGCCGCAGATATTTATAAAGGAATGTCCGCAGGAAGAGAAAAATTTTCCGCGGAATATATAACAACGGTTCTTCCGGAAGGAGAAAAAGCAAAAAGCTCTTTGAGCACCGCCGATTGGGCACAGAAATTTTACTCTGCTCTTAAAAATTCAAGAAATTATGATTTTGAGCACGGAATAACTTCCGTCGGCCCCCACAGGGACGACCTTGAGGTAACCCTTGATGAAATGCCCGTGCGTTCCTTCGGTTCCCAAGGCCAGCAGCGAAGCTGCATTCTTTCCCTTAAACTCGGTGAAGCAAAAATGCTCGGCGAAACAATGGGCGAACCTCCCCTTATCCTTCTCGATGATGTTATGAGCGAACTTGATTCGATCCGCCGTGATTATATTTTAAATTCCATCGGCGACAGCCAAATTTTTCTCACCTGCTGCGATAAAGAACTTTTTTCCGGCCTTTCCGACG
This sequence comes from Oscillospiraceae bacterium, assembly GCA_017435745.1. Lineage (GTDB taxonomy): Bacteria > Bacillota > Clostridia > Oscillospirales > Ruminococcaceae > UMGS1668. The sequence goes on along the minus strand of JAFSEN010000063.1, from coordinate 644 downwards.
GAAAAGTTTTTATCATGCAGAAAGGCTCCCTTGTGCAAAGAAGATTCCCCTAACAGGGGAAATGTCGTCGAAGACGACAAAAGGGTGACTTAGCTGGCACGGCAAAGCCGTGACTGAGGGATTGTCTTTTATGGAAAGAAAATATAATAAAATGTTGTCAGAAAATGCGAAAATTCTTCGCAATAATATGACAAAAGAAGAAAAACATCTTTGGTATGATTATTTAAGAAAAAGTCCTGTGAAATTTTCAAGACAAAAAATTCTTGGCAGATATATAGTTGATTTTTATTCTGCTGAAGCAAAAATTGTTATTGAAATTGATGGTTCTCAGCATTATGAAAGCGAAAACCGGATATATGATGAAAAAAGAACGGAATTTCTTGAACAGTACGGTCTTAAAGTGATAAGAATACCGAACGGCGAAATAAAAGATAATTTTGAGGGTATTTGCAGATATCTTGATAAACAGATAGAACAATCCCTCAGTCAGCTTTGCTGACAGAAAAAAGCCTCCCCTGTGTAAGGGGAGGTGGCACGGCGTAAGCCGTGACGGAAGGGTTGTCTGATAAATCGAAAAGCTGAAAATTATAGGCTTTTAATAAAATAGGACAGAGTTACAATCCCTCAGTCAGCTTCGCTGACAG
>JAFSEN010000062.1 GCA_017435745.1 Oscillospiraceae bacterium | reverse complement strand
GAAATCGCTCCGAAAGTGATAAAGGAAAGCTTCTTCAAAAAACTGATGAAGAAATTTATCGTAGAGCCGACGATTCTGGATGGCGGTGATTCCACAGAATTTTCCGCTGAATGGCAAACAGAAGAAGGAATCGTCACCGAAAATCTTTATGATCCTCAAGGAACAAACGGCTACAGACTTCATCTGCTCCTTCAGGAACTTGCCGACCCAATCGGAAGAGAAATTCCCGAACTTGAAAAAAATGAACAATGACAGGAGGATTTAACTATGGGACTTTTTGGAAAACTTTTTGAAAAAGAAAACTGCGCTTTCTGCGGAAAAGAACTTGGCGTTTTTGGAAAGAAAAAACTTGAAGACGGCGTAATGTGCGGTAAATGCCAGGAGAAACTTTCTCCCTGGTTCAGCGACAGAAGAAATTCAACCGTTGCCGAAATTCAGCAGCAGCTTGATTACCGCGAAGCGAATAAGGCGGAAGTTGCAAAATTCAGAACCACAAGAACTTTCGGAGAAAATACGAAAATCCTTCTTGATGAGGATGCACGCAGATTTATGGTAACTTCCGCAAGAAATCTTGCTGAAGCAAACCCGGATGTTCTTGATTTTGCCGACGTAACCGGATGCAATATCGATGTTGACGAGGACAGAACAGAGATTATGCGTACAACCGAAAGCGGCGAAGAAGTAAGCTATGTTCCGGCAAGATATGAATATTCCTATGATTTTGACGTTGTGATAAACGTACGCAATCCCTATTTTGATGAAATCAGATTCCGCCTTAACGGAAGCAGCGTAGAAATTGAAGTAAGAGGAAATATGCCCCCAAGACCCGAAAACAATATTCAGTACAGAGAATATAAAGCAATGGGCGAAGAAATCAAAAAAGCTCTTACCGAAGTTCGCGAACAGGTCCGCGAAGAAGCCGCTGCTGCAGCAGCACCCAAAGCCGCGGTAACCTGCCCTTATTGCGGTGCAACAACAACTCCCGATGCAAGCGGATGCTGCGAATATTGCGGCGGCGCTGTAAACGCATAATTTAATTATTTAAAGGAAAAAGATAATAAAAAAAGCGGCGGGCTTTTACCGCCCGCCGCTTTTTTTGGATGATTTAAATATATAAAAACTGAATTTCGTAAACAATTCCGGCTTTGCCGGATTTATATAGAAGATAGGTCACAAAAGGAGGATAATGCAATGTCTGAAAACAAAGAAACCATCACTCTTGAACTGGGTGTTCCAGAACTTACTGCCGAACCTACAGCGGAAATTGTCGAAATTCCCGAGCAGAAAGATATTACCGTTCATTATCTTGAAAATACAAAACTTACTGAAGAGGAACAGAAAATGGTTGATGATTTTTCAGAAAAAATCGACCTTAACGATTCCGGTATTATTCTCCAGTACGGAAGCGCCGCGCAAAAGAAAATTGCGGATTTTTCCGATAATGCGCTTGAAGGAGTACGCACAAAAGACCTTGGTGAAGTGGGCAATATGATAACCGACCTTGTGGCGGAACTTAAAGGTTTCAATATCGAACCCGAAGAGAAAAAAGGTTTTTTCAGCATTTTTAAAAAAGCCGGAAGCGGAATTGCAAAGTTGAAAACAAAATATGACAAGGCGGAAGTTAACGTTGACCGTATTACCGGCGTTCTTGAAGACCACCAGAATCAGCTTCTTACCGATATAGTGATGCTCGACAAGATGTATGAAAACAACCTTTCCTATTTTAAAGAACTTACCATGTATATCCTTGCGGGCAAAAAGAAACTTGAGCAGGAAAGAGCAACCACCCTTGTTGAACTTGAAGAGAAAGCAAAAGCTTCCGGTCTTGCGGAAGATGCTCAGGCAGCAAACGATTTTGCAAACCTTTGCGACAGATTTGAGAAAAAACTCCATGACATTGAAATGACAAGGACCATCAGCATCCAGATGGCTCCGCAAATCCGCCTTATCCAGAACGGCGATACTCTTATGGCGGAAAAAATCCAATCCACAATCAACAACACAATTCCGCTTTGGAAAAACCAGATGGTGCTTGCCCTCGGCCTTGCACATTCGAAGGCCGCTGTTGAAGCCCAGAGAGAAGTTTCTGATCTTACCAACGAACTTCTCAAGAAGAACGCAGAAGCTCTTAAAACCGGCACCGTTGCCATTGCAGAGGAAAGCGAAAGAAGCATCGTAGATATCGAAACCGTTCGCTATACCAACGAACAGCTGATTTCCACCCTTGATGAAGTGCTTCGCATTGCTGATGAAGGCAGAGCAAAACGCCTTGCGGCAGAAAACGAAATGATAATGATTGAAAACGAACTCAAGGCAAAACTTCTTGATATAAGAAAATAAAAAAAGCAACCGAAAACAGAAAGAAGGTGAGCTTTTGGACGAAAAATCCACCGGCGCAGCAGGGATATTGGCAATAGCGGTTTGCATAGGCGTGCTCATTGCCGCAAAGATGTTCTTTCCGTCGCTTTTTACGGTTTTGCTGTGGATAATCGGAATAATAATTGCGCTTGTTCTGGTGCTCATCGGGACGGTTATATATTTTGCATTCAGAAAACCAAAACCCGGCGAAGAAGAAACCGCAAAAGCAAAGGCAAACAGAATTATTTCCGACGGAAGAAACAAAGTTATGAGCATCCGCAGAAATGTTATGAGCATCAAAAACACTGCGGTTAAAAACAGCGGAATAAAGGTTTGTTCCGGAGCGGATAAAATTCTTGGGGTTCTTCGACAAAATCCGGAACTTATGCGGAAAAACCGCCAGTTTTTCACTTATTATCTTCCGACTTTCGGTTCAATTATCGAAAAATACGAACGAATCGAAAAAAACGAATTGGCTTCCGAAGAAATGGTGCAAAAAGTTCTTGAGCACCTTAATGATATGAAAATTGCTTTTGAAAAGCAATATAAAAGCCTTTTTAGCGGAGATATGCTCGATCTCACTGTTGAAATTGAGGCAATGACCATTGCCTGCAAGCGTGACGGTTTGCTTTCCGAAGAGGACTTTGAAAAAGATAAAGATAATTCCATAGACCTTGAATTTTGAGCACGAAAAATAAATTCCTTTATTTTTCTGAGCGCGGTTGCTTTTTTTAATCAACATTTTTTGGAGGCGGTTTTATGAAATCTGAACCCAGAGGAAAAAGCACGGCAAGGGATCTGGCTTATATTCCTTATGTTAATGACGGCCTTGATTTTGCTATCCAGATGAATTATCTTATTGATTTTTCCTGGCAAATCTTCGATGAAAATCTTTATGTAATTGCAACCGGGGATATTTTTCCGATTTCAATGCTTAAAGATGCTGTTGGAGATACCGCGAAAATCAATATTACAAGATATTACAAAACTCCGGTAAGCAGTATTCCGGAGGTGGAAATTCCGCCTTCGGAACTTATTCCCGGAATTATCGAGAAAACAAACAAGCTGGCAAAAGGTTACGGAATAGAAATAACGAATGCGCGATTCAATGATTTTTCCGTTTCCGAAGCGGACAAAATGACGATTCATAGGTTTGAAAAGGAAAAGGAAAAAGCAAGATTGTATTCTGCGATAGCCAAAGCCGCAAATCCGGTTGTTGCGGCAAGTGCGGTTCAAAGCAAAAATTTTACCGAAAAACCACTTGAAAAAGTTTCCTGGCTCTGCAAATGCGGAAAGGAAAACAAAACCAATTTCTGCAGCGAATGCGGTTCGCAGAAATCTTTTGAAAAATGGGTTTGCAGCTGCGGAACAAAAAACAGCGGAAAATTCTGTATGGAATGCGGAAGAAAGCTTGAAGAATATTAAAAAAGGAACGAGGTGAACGGAAAATGAATGGTATCTTCGATATTATGAATATTGCCAAAAATATCTTTTTGGGGATAATTCTGCTTTCTGTTGCCGCGATGATCGTTCTTCTTTTTGCAGGATGTTCCGATGGAAAATATAAAATTGAATATGATAATAAATTGGCGTTCCTTTTTCCAAAAAATTCCGCAAAAGCAGGCGAAAAAGTTACTTTGATATTTAAAAACAAATATATTGCCGCCGATGCCGGATATACATTTTTCCTCAATGATGAAATAATCGATTATACATATAGCGATAGGGGAATTAAAATGGAATTTATAATGCCGGAAGAAGATGTTAAAATTTCGTACATGATCAGCACCGCCATGTCGCCGGATGTTCCAACCGGCCCTGATTATACCGAGGCGGCAGACGTTCTTCTGATAGATTATTACGAAGAAACCTATACCGAAGAGGGAAAGGAACATTATGAACTTGTTCTTTGGACAACCGAGGATCCTCTTGTTTTAAAACTTACCGAATATATCGGAACCGGCGGCGAAGAAACATCGAAGGATAGCTTCGTTTCCTGCTATGCTTTCGATGACTTTCTGCACGTAATCGAAGTGAACGAAATGCGGCATTGGAACAATCTGGAAGAATCGGAAAGCATTGACGGAATGAAAATTGTTGTGAAATTCAGGATTGATGAAGAAGAATTCCGCGTTTCTTCCGAAAAAATGCCCGAAGACGGAATGTCTGTTTTTGCTGAAATAAAACGCCTTCTTTCTGAACTTATGGCGTAATCGCGGAAGAATAAACGATTGCAAAAGAAAACGGAGAAAAACGATTTTGCCGGAGCGGGAAGATGTTTTTGCTTTGGAAAAAATTCGGAGGTGCAGGATGACAGAACAGGAAATAAGAGGCGATTACAGAAAAATCACCGAAAAACTTATTGAAAAAGGAAAAACCATAACCACAATGGAAAGCTGCACTTCCGGTCTGATTGCTTCGCTTATAACAGATACGGAAGGTGCTTCCGCGGTTCTTAAAGGTTCTTTTGTAACTTACAGCAACATCGGAAAAATTATGCAGGGTGTTCCGGAGGAAACCATTGAAAAATATTCCGTTTATTCGGACGAAACGGCAATCGCCATGGCAGAAGCCTGCAAAAAAACCTATAATGCCGATTACGGAATCGGCGTTACCGGAACCATGGGCAACGTTGACCCGGCGAATGCCGCTGCTTCTGTTCCGGGACGTGTCTATTTTGCAATTGCAAAGGAAAACGAAACGGAAGTTTTTTACCGCGAACTTTCTCCGAAGCCTTCGAGATATGAATATAAACTTGCGGTTGCGGCGGAAATTGCAAAGGAACTTTTGGAAAGGATATAATTTTTATATAAGCAAAAACGGAAAAGGATGATTGCTTTGAAAAAAATAATTTTGCCTTTTGCTTTGCTTGCTATTATTCTTTGCTTCATCGGATGCGATGAAAATTTTGGTGAACCGGATCCCGGTTATAATGAATCTTTAGGTGAACCGATAGTCACTTTTACAATAAACGACAGTAAAAAGAATGAGGAAGAAGATATACGGATTTTTGATAACCTGTCGGAAAGAGAACGTTTTGCGTATCTGCATTATTTTATTGAAGGCGAAGCACCGGAATATGATTTAAGGATAAGAACAGAAATCTGCCGCGGGGAAGACGACCATAATATCGGGGAGGATTTTAAAACATTATCCGATGAGATGGTTACAGAAAAATCCGGGAAATGGCACCATGAGGATATATTTGTTGCAACGGCGGATATATATTTTTACCGGGTAACAATCTATCATGGTGACAGCGAAAAAATTCTTGCGTCAAAAACTATCTATACCCCAAAAGAAGAGCGGGCATATTCCGAAGTTTTGCAAAATGTTCCGGAATACCGTCCGATTGGGCTAACGGAAGAAGAACAGTTTTTTTACGACCTTTGTTCATATACGGTTTTTGACCACGCAAAAACAAACGAGTATTCAAAGATAAATGACATTGAAGGGTATTTTTCTTCCGACGGAACAAAGCTTTATCTTGAAGTTGTTTTTCGTGCGCCCTGGAGCGAATATTTTGAAATAAACGCAAATGATCCGACAGATTACTCGGTAAGTTATGCACCTTTTAATGTTGAGGGTTTGGAAAAAGCGCTTTCGGATTATTATTACGTCATAAAAGAATTTAATAATAAGTTTTGAAAAATAAAAATTCCTTTGTTTTAAGTACAGAGGAATTTTTTTATGTTAAAAAAAGAAGATTTTTTTTGACAAAATATTTATTAAGTATTGCAATAAAAAATTAAAAAAGTACTTGAAATTGAAATGTAAAGGTGATAAAATAGTTAAAATTTATATGTGAACGTAATAACGACTATAAATATCAGGAGGAGAGCGTAAACATGGTAAACCCGAACACCAATGAAAAATTCCTTTACGAAGGACTTACTTTCGACGACGTACTTCTTATCCCTGCAAAATCTGATGTACTCCCGAAAGACGTATGCACCAAAACCGTACTTGCAAGAGATATCGTTCTTAACGCACCGATTATGACTGCAGCAATGGATACCGTTACCGAAGCAAAAATGGCAATCGCCATTGCAAGAGAAGGCGGTATCGGTGTTATCCACAAAAATATGCCCATTGAAAGACAGGCAGAGGAAGTTGACAAAGTAAAACGCAGCGAAAACGGCGTTATTGTTAACCCCTTCTATCTTGCAAAAGACAATACTGTTGCGGAAGCAGATGCCCTTATGGCAAAATTCAAAATCAGCGGTGTTCCGATTTGCGATGAAGACAAAAAACTTATCGGCATCATTACTAACCGTGACCTCAAATTTCTTGAAAACTTCAACGTAGCAATCGAAGAAGTTATGACCAAGGAAAACCTTGTAACCGCTCCCGTTGGAACCACTCTTGAAGAAGCACAGAAAATCCTTCGTGCACACAAAATTGAAAAACTTCCGATTATTGATGAAGAAGGCAGACTTGCCGGACTTATCACCATCAAAGATATTGAAAAAGCTGTTCAGTACCCCAACGCCGCAAGAGATAAAGGCGGCAGACTTCTTTGTGCAGCAGCTCTCGGCGTAACTTCCGACGTTCTCGTAAGAGCAAAAGCTCTTGTTGAAGCAGGCGCAGACGTTCTTGTTCTCGACTCCGCTCACGGTCACAGCGCAGGCATTATGAACTGTGTAAAAATGATTAAAGAACAGTATCCGGAAATTGCACTTGTTGCAGGTAACGTTGCAACCGCAGCAGCAACCGAAGATCTTTTCCTTGCAGGCGCAGACGCAGTTAAAGTAGGTATCGGCCCCGGTTCCATCTGTACCACCCGCGTTGTTGCAGGTATCGGTGTTCCCCAGATTACCGCAATTTATGAAGCAGCAAAAATCGGCGCAAAATACGGCAAACCCATCATCGCAGACGGCGGTATGCAGTATTCCGGCGATATCGTAAAAGCTCTTGCAGCAGGCGGCAACGTTGTTATGCTCGGTTCCATGCTTG
>JAFSEN010000061.1 GCA_017435745.1 Oscillospiraceae bacterium | reverse complement strand
TTGTAACCACCTGCTCCGTAACCGAAGCAACCGCTGAAAAAGCTGGTTCCATCCAGATGTATTCTGACTTCGCTGCAGTTGTAACCGCTGAAGACGGCACCATCCTTGCTGCACGTCTTGACGCTGTACAGCCTGCTATCGGCCTCAACGCTGACGGCACCCTCACTGCAAAAGAAGACCTCAGATCCAAATATCAGCTCAAAGAAGATTACGGCATGACCGTTGCTTCTCCTATCGGTGCTGAATGGTACGTACAGGCTGACGCATACTGCGCATACCTCGTAGGCAAAACCGTTGCAGATCTCGAAGCTATCGAACTCGTTGAACACAACAACCACATGGTAGCTCTCAACGAAGCAGACCTCTATGCTGGCTGCACCATGCAGGTTAAATCCTACATCGAAGCAACTGTTAAAGCAGTAGGTTACGCTGACTAATTTTAAATTAGCTGCAAAATATAAAGGGGGATTTTAATCCCCCTTTTATTTTTTATTACCTCACCTAACAGGGGAGGTGCCGCATGGCTTATGCCGCGGCGGAAGGGTTTGAAATTATCAAAATTTCCGCAAGAACGTTTTATTTTTTTTGATAAAACGCTGTTGCCGAAATTTTGCTTTATTAAAAAGGAGGAAAAACATGAAGAAAATTCTTTCCCTTTTGCTCGCGGTGCTCATGGTGCTCGGAATTTCCGGCTGTGCTCAGCCCGAACCCGAAATTCCCGAAGATCCTTCCGTGCCGGAGAAAACAAAATTCACAAAATCCTATCTGGATTATTTTGACACAGTTTCCACAATCGTTGGATATGATTATTCCCAGGAAGAATTCGACGCAAAATGCGCGTTTATTGAAGAACAGCTTAAACATTTCCACGAACTTTATGACATCTATAATTCTTATGAAGGTGTGAACAACGTTTATACCATAAACAATGAAGCAGGAACAGCTCCGGTAGTGGTTGATGAAGATATTATTGCGCTTTTTGAATTCTGCCGCGAAATGTATGACCTTACTGGCGGAAAGACAAACTATGCAATGGGCTCCGTGCTCAGAATCTGGCATAACTACCGCGAAGCGGGAAACTATGACCCGGCAAACGCAAAAGTTCCTTCCATGGAAGAACTTGAGGAAGCCGCAAAACATTGCAGCATCGACGATGTTATAATCGATAAGGAAAACAGCACCATTTTCTTTGCGGATCCGATGCTCAAAATTGACGTCGGCGCAATCGGAAAAGGCTATGCCACCGAAAGAATCGCCCTTGAACTTGAGGAAATGGGAACCGACAATTACACCCTTAACATCGGCGGAAACATCCGCACCATCGGAACAAAGGGTGACGGAATGGGTTGGGTCGCAGGAATCCAGAATCCGGACCTTACTTCCGAACAGACTTTTTTGCTGAAAGTTTCTTTCTATGATCTTGCTCTGGTTACAAGCGGTTCCTACCAGCGTTATTATATTGCTGACGGAGTAAAATATCACCATATAATCGACCCAGAAACCCTTTTCCCGAAGAATACTTTTGCGGCGGTTTCTATTCTTACCCCCGATTCCGGACTTGCGGATGCTGTTTCAACCGCATGTTTCAACCTTAATCTTGAAGAAGGAATGGCGCTTATCGAATCCATCGAAAATACCGAAGCAATGTGGGTAGAACCGGACGGCACCCAGCATTTTTCTTCCGGTTTCCAAAAATTTATTTATGAAGGCTGAAATTAAAAGCCCCGTGCTCAAATTTTGAGCACGGGGCTTTTTTGCGCTTTTGTTATAGTAGGGCGGATTGCTTCCGCCGATATTATTTTTCCCTAAAATTTCTTACAGCAAGAGCAAGCACCGCAAGTCCAAGCAAACTTACCGCGTCATCCCAATGTATCTGGTCAATGGCGGCGAGCACGGTTACTCCGATACTCAATGCAAGAGGTATTGCCTTGAGCACCATATCGACGGTGTATTTGTTTTCGTCCTTTTCTTTTCCGGAAACATTTGCCTGCAAAAGTTCATCGACGGAAACACCGAGGATTTCAGCAAGTTTAGGAAAAGAGTTTATATCCGGGCAGGAAAGATCTCTTTCCCATTTAGAAACAGCCTTGTCCGTGATGTTGAGCTGTGTTGCAAGCTCAAGCTGGGTCATGTTCTTCGCTTTGCGAAGTTCGGCAATTTTTTGTCCCAATGTCTGTTTTTCCAATTAAAACATCTCCTTTCGATGTTTTAATTATAAATCCGAAGGGAAAATAACTCAACCGACAGGCGGTTTATTTTTCTAAACCCAAAGTTTAGCTTTGGAAGGAAGGTAAAATTTGTTGTTTTATGTTGCTAAAAATGCTGAAATATAGTATTATATTAAGTTAGAGAATATAAAAAGGAGCGGCGCATTTTGGAAAAATTTATCGTTAAAAGCGAAGCGGAAACCGCCGCTTTTGCAAAAAAATTTGCAGAAACTTTAAAACCGGGGGATATCGTTGCGTTCAAAGGCGGACTCGGGGTCGGCAAAACCACTTTTACAAGATATATGTGCGAAGCTCTTGAAACAAAAGACGATGTTTCAAGCCCAACTTTCGCGCTTGTTCATTGCTACCGGGCAAAATTTCCGGTTTGCCATTTCGATATGTACCGCATAAACAGTTTTGATGACCTTTATTCCACCGGTTTTTATGATTATCTCGATTCCGGCGCGGTGCTCATGATCGAATGGAGCGAAAACGTAATCGATTTTCTTGAAGGCGAAGAACTTATCACCGTTGAGATAAAACGCCTCGGCGATACCGAAAGGGAAATTACCGTTGAAAGGGGAGAAAGATAAAATGAGGATCCTTGGTTTTGATACTTCCGCAAAAGCGGCTTCCGTCGCTCTTTCCGAAAACGGAAAACTTATTTCCGAATTCTATCTTGACAGCGGTTTTACCCACAGCGAAACCGTTCTTCCAATGGCAAAAGCAGTACTTGATGCTGCAAGGATCACCCCTTCCGATATTGATCTTTTTGCGGTCAACTGCGGTCCCGGTTCCTTCACAGGTTTAAGAATTGGAATTGCGGCGGTAAAAGCCCTTGGAATGAGCCTTGAAAAACCCTGCGCCGCGGTTTCAACCCTTGAAGCGCTTGCATACAATTTACAAAGTTCCGCCGGAATAATCTGCGCCGCAATGGACGCAAGATGCAACCAGGTTTACACCGCTTTTTTTGAAAGCGACGGAACAGAAATTACCCGCCTTTGCGAGGACAGAGCCGTTTCAACGGATGTCCTTTTTGAGGATATAAAAAAATACGTTTCTGAAACCGGAAAAAAGGTTACGCTTGTGGGCGACGGCGCAGCCCTTTGCTTTAAAAAATTCGGGGACGAATTTGTAAAAACCGCTCCTTCCCAGCTTGTTCTCGGACATGCTTCCGGAACTTGCGTTGCGGCACAAAAGCTTTTTGAAAACGGAAAAACAGTTTCCGCCGGGGAACTTGTTCCAAACTATCTTCGCCTTGCTCAGGCGGAAAGAGAAAAACTTCAGAAAGAAGGTAAATTATGATCGCTCTTGGCTCCGACCACGGCGGCTACCTCTATAAAGAGGAGCTGAAAAAACATCTTGATGAAAAAGGAATCGAATATATCGATTTCGGTACCGACAGCACCGCTTCCTGCGATTATCCCGTCTATGCGGAAAAAGTTTGCAAAGCAATCCAGTCCGGCGAATGTGAAAAAGGAATCCTTATTTGCGGAACCGGAATCGGAATGAGCATCTGCGCAAACAAATTCAAAGGAATCCGCGCTGCTTGCTGCGGCGACCATTTTTCCGCTGAATTTACAAGAAAACACAACGATTCAAACGTCCTTTGCATGGGCGCAAGAACCATTGGCGCAGGAGTTGCTCTCCAGCTTGCAGATATTTTCCTTTCCACAGAATTTGAAGGCGGACGCCACCAGAAGCGCGTTGATATGATAACCGCTTTCGAGGAAGAATAATATGCCTGTAATATCGAAGTTCGATTACGATAATTTTTATGACATTTTTTTTAAGGGGGAACCATATATCATGAAAAAACCTTTCATTCTTGACCACCCGCTCGTTCAGCACAAACTTTCCATACTCAGAAGAACCACCACCGGAACCAAAGATTTCCGCGAACTTATCAGCGAGATCGGAACCCTTCTTTGCTATGAAGCAACCCGCGATCTTGAACTTGAACCCGTTGAGATCGAAACCCCTATGTGCAAATGCACCGCAAAACAGCTTAAAGGCAAAGCACCCGTAATTGTTCCGATCCTCCGCGCAGGTCTTGGAATGGTTGACGGTGTTCAGAAACTTATGCCCAGCTCCAGAGTTGGCCATATCGGTCTTTACCGCGACGAAGAAACCGCACAGCCCATCGAATATTTCTGCAAACTTCCCGTTGATATTGCAGACTGCAAAGTTTTCCTTGTTGACCCTATGCTTGCAACCGGCGGCAGCGCAATCGACGCAATCGGCCAGCTTAAAAAACGCGGCGTAAAAGATATCAGCTTCCTCTGCATCATTGCTGCTCCGGAAGGCCTTGAAAGACTCAACGTTGCACACCCCGACGTACAGATTTATTGCGCAGCTCTTGATGAACGTCTTAACGAAGTTAACTATATCCTTCCCGGCCTTGGCGACGCAGGCGACAGAATTTTCGGTACCAAATAATGAAAATAATGTCCGTTGACTTCGGCGACGCAAGAACCGGAATCGCCATGTGCGACAAAACGGAATTTCTTGCTTCTCCGATAACCGTTATCCACGAAAAACGCTTTGAGCACGCAATCGAAAAAACCGCCGCCGCCGCAATTGAAAACAAAGCGGAAGCGGTAATCGTCGGTCTGCCCCTCAATATGAACGGCTCTGAAGGTCCCCGCGCGGAACTTTGCCGCGAATTTGCGGCAAAGCTCGGCGAAAAAATCTCTGTTCCAATAAGAATGTGGGACGAGCGCCAGACAACCGTTTCCGCCGCCGGTTTTCTTAACGAAACCGACACCCGCGGCAAAAAACGCAAGGCCGTTATCGATGCGGTTGCGGCTGTTATAATCCTTGACAGCTATCTTCAATGGCGCAAAAACCACCCCGGCGAATTTTAAAATTGCCTCCCTTGCCTAAAGGGAGGGGGACCGTTGCCGTATGGCACGGTGGAGGGATTCATTCAAAAACCGTAGGGAACGGTCTTGACCGTTCCGTTGAATTACAAAAAAGCTCCCCGCTTTCAGCAGGGAGTTTTTTTATATCTATGATATGTAGGGGCGCACCTGTGTGTGCGCCCGTTTTTTGTGTGCCGGTTTTACTGTAGGGCGGGGGCTTGCTCCCGCCGTATTAAATGAAATTTTATTGTTGAAAATATTTCATGTTTTCGTTTTTGCTATCTTCCAAGAAATAGATATTATCATTATTTTTCAAAAGAAAACAAAAATTATAATTATCAGTATAAATAATACCATCTTCAATCCACCAATTGAAAGATCCGGAAACGCTTCCATTAATATTGTAATCAAAGCATTTATAAAATCCGCTGTAATCACTGTAAAATTCATAGATTCGACTTTCGGATTTTGTTGAATAAGTCCAGGAATCAGAGGAGGTCAAAATATTTTCAATATATTCTTTGTCAATTTTATTTGTGCACCCGGTAGAAATCAAAATTAATATAATAATTACCATAAATAATTTTTTCATTCTATCTTCCTCCCAAAATAAAAAAATGCGCAGCCGAAGCTATGCATAGAATATGGCACAAGTTGCCATAATTTAAGTTTATTTTACCACTTATAATCGGAAATATCAATATAAAACATGCTAAAAACGGCGGGAGCAAGCCCCCGCCCTACAGTAAAATTCCGTATAGTAATAAAAAAGCGCCGCCCTCCGGATTTCCGGAAGGCGGCACTTTTTTGGACTATTTTTTGAAAAGAAAAGAGGGGAAAGCGATGAAAAAATTTCGACTTTTTCTGTTGCTGTAACTATATTATATTGTTAAAATATGAGCATATTTCGGGGAATTTTTTAATAAAATGTAAAGATATATGCCAAAAAGGACTATTCCGCAAAGCGGAACAGTCCTTTTTGGCGTGACCGGAAAATAAGCCGGGTTCTGTAATGACGACAATCTATCTTCGCCGCCGGTCACCCGTGCGGCTTTAATGCCACCTTTGCGAAGCACACCGGGCCGGTGCGTTGTTCTTCTGTACGGTGTTGCTCCGGATAGGGTTTACAGACCCTCTATGTTACCATAGAGCGTGGTGAGCTCTTACCTCGCCTTTCCACCCTTACCACGTAAAAACATGGCGGTATATCTCTGTTGCACTCTCCCTGGGGTCACCCCCGGCTGCCGTTAGCAGCTA
>JAFSEN010000060.1 GCA_017435745.1 Oscillospiraceae bacterium | reverse complement strand
GGATATTCTTCATCGGGATGATATAAAGAACGGTTATTATTGCCGCAAGAAGAAGGCATGCGGCAATATGGAGAATAACCGGGTATCCCCAAAGAAGATTTCCGAGCACCGCATCGGAAAGAATAGAGTAAACAATAATGAATCCCCAAAGAAGAACGTTTGCAATCAAAACAGCCGCGCCGGAAACGGCAAGACCGATATACAGCTGGCGTTTTATAAACTGTTTGTTGCTTACGCCAAGGGACTGCAGAATTCCTATTTTGTTTCTTTCCTGCTCGATATCCGATGTGATCGTATTTGCAAAAATAATTAAGGCAAGAAGAACGGCAGTAAGACCGAGAAGACAAATAAGAAGGATATTGTTTATTGCATCCTGCAAAAGTTTGCTGTTGCTTTCGTGATAAAATTCAATATCCATATATTCACTTCTTGCATAAACAAGAAGCTTTGTGTCTGCGTCGTATTTCGAAAGACCTTCTTTTGCATTAATGTAAAAATCGGTCGTTCCGTAGCCGGTTGACATATACATTATTTTAAATGAACGGATCTCGTTGGAAGAACGGGTCCTTATGGAGTTTGGAAGGATATAACCGGCAAATTTTGAAGAACAAACGACCTGATAACCTTCGTCGGAACCGCTTATTGGCCAAATTCCTTCTTCCGGGAAATAATAGCAGATTGCGCCGACTTTGACCGTATCGGATATGATTTTATAAGTATAACTCAATCCGCCGATATAGCGTGTTTGTGCACCGAGAGTGATTTTGTCCCCGACAGAAAGAGAAGTTTCTTTGTCATAAACATGTTTATATTCGTTATAGAAAGTGAGATCAATTCCGGAGGAAGTTACTCGTTCCCAACCGGTGCCTTCGGCAAATTCTTTTCCTTTTTCTGTATCTTTATAAAGCGGGATAAAAACAAGGACCTCTTCGCCGGCTTCAAAAGCTGCTTTATCAAGACTTCCGAAAGTTGCGGCGGAGTTGAATTTTTCAAAATATTCGCTTTCAGAAGAAATAGCATACAGTTCAACAGGATATCCGGAAAAATCCGGAGCGCCGTAGTTATCAGTAATAGTTTTAATGTTGTTTCCGTAAGCGCGGTCAAGAAGAAAACTGTCGATGGAATTAATGTCAAGAACGGCGTCCTGGGCGGTTCTCTGAACTTCAATGCTTTCGCATACTCCAAGGTTTTCAAGTTCCGCAATATATTCTTCAAGTTGCCTGTCGGAAGCGGAAAAAGGAAGCTGGAGGAAATAATCGGGTCTGCCGTCGCGCTGAACAGTTTCTCTGTAAGGGGTCATAAAACGGAAACCGATGAAAATGCAAAGTGTTGTGATAAGCATCATAAAAACGCAGAGGGCGGCATTTCCAAGGGTTCTGTTGCGGCTTGCAAAAAGGCCTCTTACTGTTACGTTGAAGAAACTTTGGCGGATTTCCTTTTTTGGCGGAGCAAGAGGTTTTTTGCGTGCGGTTCTTCCGGTAAGGGGAACACCGATAGCCATTATGCTGGGTATCATCATGCCGATGAAAAGCGCAGCAGTACCGGCAAGGAGAGCAAGGATAAGGATAAGCGGGTCAGCTGTAAAGATGATATCTCTTGCCTGAATTTTTTCAAGAATGAAAGTTGTAATATATGCTCCGCCGATTCCTAAAAGAGTTCCTACCGGAAGAGTGGATATCCAGAAATATATAAATTCCCAAAGAAGCATCTGCGCAATCTGGCTGCTTTCCGCGCCGATGGATTTCATAAGAACGATTCTGCGGAGCCTTTTGCGCATCTGGGTAAAGAAAATTTGGAAAACCGCGCAGACTGTTGTTACAAAAAGAATAATTGTAACAAGGGCAAGGGTTTGGCTGTTTCCTTCGGAAGAAGAAGGATAGGAATAGCGGTTGAGGCGCAGTTCGCAGAAATCATGGGGAGAATAAATACTGTCTTCCGCAATAAGCTGGGTTTCATCGGTTAAAAGCTCGTTGAACATAAGGCGACATTCTTCCCAGATTTCGCTTGGAGAATGGCTTTCGGAATAAAGAAAAGCAATTTTGCTGTATGGTTTGAAATCAAAATTATGATATTTTTCAACAACCTTTTGTTGGGCACCTATATAAACATTGTAGTTTTCCTCGGTAATAAATCCGCTGGGAAGAGGAAGCATTCCTGTATCCCATCTGTCGGAAAAAGTATCGACAACACCGCAAACGGTATATGTGTAAGGAACGTGGATTATAATATCTCTTTTATTTATGGTTACCCTTACGTTTAAATTTTCATATCCGACAAGGTCGGCGGTTTGTCCAAAGAAAAATTCTGCATCCTCTTTTGTCATATGAGGAAGCATATATTCCGAAATTTCGCCCTCAAAGTCATAATAGTTTGAAATGAAATGGGAATATGCTTTGAGAAACTGTTCTTCGGTCATATCGTCAAAAGGAATTATCTGACCGTTGGGATGTTCTTCATCCGCAAGAGCCATTGCAAGAAAACTTCCTTCCTTTTGGCCGGGATATGCGAAAAAGAATTCTTCATATATGGTTTTGTTGAAATTAAGGACGGAATGGTTGATTTCGTTCCAGGCTTTTCTGTTATAAAGAGCGGAACCTTCTGCAATAATGTCGAGTTTTGCAAGTTCAACAACTTCGTTGAGCCTTGAAATATAGTTTTCGGTTGCCGGGATATGAACCTGTGAAACAACGGTAAAACTGTCCCCGAGTTTTAAATTAAGGGAAGAAAGACGAGCATATTCAAGCGCAATTTCGTTTTTTGTTTCAGGCCATATTCCTTCTTTAAGCGTAAGATATCCCATATCGATGAAATCCTGCGATGAAGGAACGATATAATATTCGTTATCGCCGGAAAAATAATCAACTCCGGAAACGGAAACCATGGGAAGAATTATCGATTTATCTGAAATTTCTTTAAATTCGGAAATAAGTTCTTCATTAATTAAAAAAGAAGAACCTTTTTCTCCGGATTCGATTCCGGCAAGGGCACTGTCTGCGGCCATGATTTGCCAGCTTCCGTATGTAGAATTGCGCTGTTCCTTATCGGTTTTTTGAAGGGACGTTATAAGAGTTGTTGAAAGAACAAGAAAAAGAAAGGAAAGGGAAACAACGCTCCAAAGTAAAATTGTATTGCGTTTTTGGCCAAAAAGACCGCGAAGTGCAATTTTACGCATATATCAAACCTCTTTTCAAAAGTTTTAAACCAAAAGGTATTTTATCATATTTTCTAATATTATACAACTTTATTATATATAGAAAAATAAGAACGCTAATGATCCGCAAATTATTAAGAATTGATTAATGTTTTGTATAATCGATTGAAAAGAGCGGGAACCGGATATATAATTTAAACAGAAATAAAGATTGGGGGTTTTGTTTTGGAAAATAAGAAAAAAATAATAGATATTTTTTGCAGAATTATTCTTACCGCGGTAGTTATTCCGGTTTGCTTTTTTGCTTCGCTTTTTATCGGGCTTCTTGTATATGATGAATTTATTGCCTATGCTCTGATTGCGGTTTCGCTTGCGTTTTTTGTTCCTATAATTTGGTTCAAAAACAAAAAGAAAGTTCTTTTCGGTTGGGGAATTTTTTTCGCGGTAACCGCTGTCGTATGCGGAGTAAAATACGGGATCGAAGCTTACGACAAAAGCATCACCGTAAATCCGACCCCGAATATCAATGTTCACGAATATCTTCCTTTTGAAGAAAATTCAAAAATCGTTACTCTTGATAAAGAAGCAAGCCTTAAACTTTCCGGAAATCTTCCAAGAATAGACGGCGCTGCTGCGGTTTTTCCGGTTTATTCTGCTTTTGTAAATGCAACCTATCCGGAAACTACAAAACTTTGGGACGGCGTTTTTGAATATAACAACACCGTCAGCGGATATAAATTGCTTGGCGAAAGACAAACGGATATTTTCTTCGGCGGATATCCTTCTGAAGAACAGATTGAAGAAGCAAAATATCACGGAACCGAATTTGTTTATACTCCGATTGCGCAGGAAGCTTTTGTTTTCTTTGTCCATAAAGATAACCCTATAGATAACCTTACTTCCGAACAGGTTCGGGCAATATATGCCGGGGAAATTACAAATTGGAGCGAAGTAGGCGGCAAAAACGAAAAAATTGCCGCTTATCAGCGCAACGAGGGAAGCGGAAGCCAAAGCAGGCTGAAACGTTTTATGGGTGAAAAAGAAATTATGGAAGCTCCAACCGAGCTTGTTAACGACCTTATGTCGGGAATCATCGAAAAAGTTTCTGATTACAGAAGTAAATCCAATTCCATAGGTTTTTCTTTCAGATATTATGTTGAAGGTATAATCCAAAATCCGGATATAAAACTTTTGAGCATCGACGGAGTTGCGCCCACCGTTGAAAACATCAAAAACAGAACATATCCAATAACCGGACCGCTTTACGCTGTAACATGGGAAGGAAACAACAACGAAAACGTTGAAAAACTTCTTGAATGGATTCTTTCCGAAGAAGGACAGTATATAATTGAAAAGACAGGATATGTAGGTATAAATTGAAAAAATGAGCGAAAAGCACTGCTTTTCGCTCATTTTATTTTTATAAACCATTTTTTATGCGGGAAAATTTTATGCAGAAATTTGAGCACGGAGAATAATTTTTGTTCCTTGATTTTGATGCTCAACCGCCCGATTTGCAGAACGAAACCGTGCTCAAAGGATTTCATAGCTTTCAAGAATATTGCGGAGTTTTTCTTTTTTATCAAAATCCATCTCACAAAGAGGAAGCCTCAGAGGACCAAATTCTTTTCCCAGCATGTTGAGAGCTTCTTTGATCGGAATCGGATTCACATCAGAAAAAAACGCATTAATAAGCGGAATAAGTTCAATTTGTTTTCTTGCTGCTTCAATGTGTTTTCCTTCAAAATAAAGGGAACAAAGCTTTTGAATTTCTTTCGGAACAATATTAGCCGCAACAGAAATAACGCCTTTTGCACCGATGCTCAAAAGCGGAAGAGTCAGTTCATCGTTTCCGGAATATACATCGATTTTATCACCGCAAAGAGATATAATGCGTTCCGCTTTTGCAACGTTTCCGGAAGCTTCTTTAACAGCGCAGATAAACGGATTTTCGGAAAGTTTGAGATATGTTTCTGGCTTAATGTCAACCCCTGTTCTTGAAGGAACGTTATAAACAATAGTAGGAAGCTGGCAATATTTTGTAATGAAATTATAATGCTCAACCAGGCCGTTTTCGTTTGTTTTATTATAATACGGTGTAACGGAAAGAACGGCGTCTGCGCCGGCGTTTCTCGCGTTTAAAGCAAGCTTTGCGGCATGGTGGGTGTTGTTGCTTCCTGCACCTGCAATAAGCGGCACACGACGTTTTATAACGTCTTTTGCACAGCAGATAATATTATATTGTTCCTCTTCGGAAAGAGTGGCGGATTCTCCGGTGGTTCCGTTGACAATAATTGAATCAACGCCATTTTGAATAAGTTCATCGATAAAATCGGCATATTTTTTTAAATCAACTGTTCCGTCCGGTCGCATTGGTGTAACAGTTGCAACTCCGCAGCCGGTAAAAATTGTATTTTTCATATAAAACAACCTCCGCAAAATATTGATAAAACCAATTTATGCGGAGGTTTATTTTATTATGATATCAGTCAAAATAGCCTTTTGCGGCATAAAGTTCCGCCATGAGAACGTTTCCGCCGGCGGCACCGCGAAGAGTGTTATGAGAAAGACTTACAAATTTATAGTCATACTGGCTGTCGGGGCGAAGGCGACCGATTGAAACGCCCATTCCTTTTTCAAGGTTGCGGTCAAGTTTTGCCTGGGGCCTGTCGGGTTCTTCAAAATATGTGAGAAAATGTTCCGGAGCAGAAGGCAAATCAAGAAGCTGGGGCTCGCCTTTATAATTTTTCCAAAGTTCCTTGATTTCTTCTATGGAAGGTTTGTTTTCAAAGCTTACAAAAACCGCGGCGGTGTGTCCGTCGGAAACCGGAACGCGAAGGCATTGGGTAGTGATTGCGGGGGAAACGGCATTTATTATTTCGCCGTTTTCAACCTTACCCCAGATTTTAAGCGGTTCGTTTTCGCTTTTTTCTTCTTCTCCACCAATATATGGAATAACATTGTCGACCATTTCGGGCCAGCGGTCAAAATTCTTTCCGGCGCCGGAAATTGCCTGGTAAGTGCAGGCAAGAACTTTTGTAATTCCGAATTTCATAAGGGGATGCAGCGCAGGAACATAACTCTGAATAGAACAGTTGGATTTTGCGGAAATGAATCCGCGTCTTGTTCCAAGTCTTTGTTTCTGTTTTTCAACCGCTTTGATATGTTCCGGATTGATTTCCGGAATTATCATCGGAACGTCGGAAACTCCGCGGTTTGCGCTGTTGTTGGACATTACCGGACATTCAAGCTTTGCATATTTTTCTTCAAGGGCCTTTGTTGCGGCTTTATCCATATTTACAGCGCAGAAAACAAAATCAACAACAGAAGCGATTCCTTCCGCATCTTTTTCCGCATCGAGAACGACCATTTCCCTTACGTTTTCGGGAATTTCGGTTTCCATAGCCCATCGGCCGGAAACAGCCTCTTCGTAAGTTTTTCCTGCACTTTTTCCGGAAGCGGCAAGAACTTCGATATGGAACCAGGGGTGATTTGAAAGCAGCGTTACAAGGCGCTGGCCAACCATTCCGGTGGCGCCGATTACGCCTACTTTATAATTTTTCATGAACGGGGCCTCCTTATGATAAAATTACTTGCAATAAAAGTTTTATTGCAATATAATATATAAGTTAATTATATGTTATTGATTTTATCATTACATATTTTTTCTGTCAATATTTTTATAAATTTTGGATAAACGGTGATTTAATGAAAACAAGCGATTTTTATTTTGACCTTCCCGAAGAACTTATTGCGCAGCATCCGGCGGATCAACGCGATCATTCCCGGCTTATGCACCTCAACAGGGAAACCGGGGAAGTTGAGCACAAACATTTTTACGAAATAATCGATCTTCTTGAACCGGGCGACCTTCTTGTTCTCAATAACTCAAGAGTTATTCCCGCAAGACTTATTGGAGAAAGGGAAGACACTCACTCTCCGATTGAATTCCTTCTTCTTAAACAAAAGGATCTTGATGTCTGGGAAATCCTTGTAAGACCCGGAAAACACGCTAAAGTTGGAAAAAGATTTGTTTTTGGCGGCGGGCTTCTTAAAGCGGAAGTTATAGATATTGTTGAGGACGGAAACCGTATTGTAAAATTTGAACACGAAGGAAATATTTATAATGTTCTCGATGAAATTGGCCAGATGCCTCTTCCGCCGTATATAACCGAAAAACTTGCGGACAAAGAGCGTTACCAAACGGTTTATTCGGACCCGATAGGTTCTGCGGCTGCTCCTACTGCCGGACTTCATTTTACCGAAGAACTTCTTGACAAAATAAGAGCAAAGGGTGTAAAAACGGCTTTTGTAACTCTTCATGTCGGTCTTGGAACTTTCCGTCCGGTAAAAGTTGAAGATTTTGAACACCATATAATGCATACCGAGCATTATATGCTTCCGGAGGAAACAGCGAAGCTTATCAATGAAACAAAAGCTGCGGGTCACCGCGTTATTGCTGTGGGAACAACTTCCTGCAGAACGCTTGAATCTGTTGCGGCAAAATATGGTGAAATTCGTCCGGATGACGACGATACCAGCATTTTTATCTATCCCGGATTCAAATTTAAAGTTCTTGACGGACTTATTACAAACTTCCATCTTCCGGAAAGTACTCTTATAATGCTTGTTTCTGCGTTTGCGGGTTATGAAAACGTGATGAACGCTTACCGGCAGGCTATCGACGAGAGATACAGATTTTTTTCTTTTGGCGATTCAATGGCAATTATATAAAAAAGCGACCGCTTTGCGGTCGCTTTTTTTAGCATTGATTATCAGTTTCCGGGTATTTTTCTAACAGCTTGATTTTTAGATTTATCCCTGAACGTCCTGAGCGACGTTTCTGAATTTATCTTTAGGCATTTTGCAAAGGGGGCAGCGGAAATCTTCGGGAAGATCTTCAAATTTGGTTCCGGGTGCAATTCCTCTTTCGGGAATGCCTTTTTCTTCGTCATAGGTGTAGCCACAAATCATGCAGGTATATTTCATAGAATTAATCTCCTTTAAAAATTTATTTATTTCAAATCATTTCCTTGATTTGTCTGTATTATAAACTATTTTGTTCCTGTTTTCCGTAACTTAGTCACATAAAATTAAATTTTTTGAAGTTTTTTATAACTTTCAAGTTCTTCGGCAGTCATGTGGTCTTCGAGCACGCCGAATATGATTTTTCGGTCTCTTGCGCTCGCTCTTCCAAAAGCGCTGAGCATAAGCGATTCTTCGGTGCTCAAGGTTTTTATCGGGGCAGGGAAACCGCTTATACCCATAAGGTAGTCCAACGATACATCAAGTGCTTCCGCAATTTCCGCAGCGATATCTGCCTGGGGTTTTCTGCTGTTGTTAACATAGCGTGAAAGGGTTGCTTCGGTTGCACCTATTTTTTGGGCAAGCCAGCTTTGGGTTATTCCGCGCTGTTTCATAATTTTTTTAACTTTTCTTCCGAAATCTTTGATTTCTGCCATTTTCTATCTCCAATAATTCAGTTATACAAAAAGTATTATAATTTTAGCATAGAAATTATACAATTGTCAAGATTTATTGTACAAACGGAAACAATGTTGAAAATATATTTTTACAAATTTTACTTGAAAAGATTTGTCTGTTAAGTTATACTTATATAGTTATATTATTGCCTTATTAAAAAGGAGAATTATGTTTACTGTTATAAAAACTGAAGGAAAAGCCCGCAGAGCGGAATTTGAAACCGTTCACGGAACTGTTCAGACCCCGGCATTTATGAATGTTGCAACCTGCGGAGCGATAAAAGGCGGCGTTGCCGCAGAAGATCTTAAAGAGCTCCATTGCCAGGTTGCTCTTTGCAACACCTATCATCTTTCGCTCCGTCCCGGCGATTTGGTTGTAAAGGAACTTGGAGGTCTTCATAAATTTATGAATTGGGACAGACCGATTCTTACCGACAGTGGCGGTTTTCAGGTTTTCAGCCTTTCAAAACTCCGCAAAATAAAAGAAGAAGGCGTTTATTTCAGAAGTCACCTCGACGGTCACAGAATTTTTATGGGTCCGGAAGAATCCATGCAGATTCAGTCCCATCTCGGAAGCACCATTGCAATGGCTTTTGATGAATGCGTTGAAAACCCGGCGCCGAAATCCTATGCGGCACAGTCCTGCGCCCGTACCGTAAGATGGCTTCATCGCTGCAAGGCTGAAATGGAAAGACTCAATTCTCTTCCTGATACCATAAATCCTCATCAGATGCTTTTCGGTATTAACCAGGGATGTACTTTCGAGGATCTTCGTATCGAACATATGAAAGAAATTGCGAAACTCGATCTTGACGGCTATGCAATCGGCGGCCTTGCAGTTGGCGAGCCCACTCTTGAAATGTACCGCATAATCGATGCTGTTGAACCTTATATGCCGAAAGACAAACCCCGCTATCTTATGGGTGTCGGAACTCCGGTAAATATTCTCGAAGCTGTTCATCGCGGTGTTGATCTTTTCGATTGCGTAATGCCCAGCCGTAACGCCCGCCACGGAACGCTTTTCACCTGGCAGGGAATCCGCAATCTCAACAATGAGAAATACATCTATGACCAGGGTCCGGTCGATCCGGAATGCGGTTGTCCGACCTGCCGTCTTCACAGCAGAGCATATGTACGCCATCTTCTTCGTGCCAATGAACTTCTTGCTCACAGACTTACCGTTCAGCACAACCTTTACTTCTATAACACCCTTATGGAAAAGATTCGCGAAGCTCTTGATAACGGTACTTTTGAGGAATTTTATCAGAAATACCGCGATATTCTTGGAAAAAGAATTTAAAACTTGATAAAGGTTTATAATTAATCTATAATATTTTTACTAATATTTTCGGAGGTATAAAATGACCAATATGCATTATCTTCTTACTATGTCCGGTGCAGAATCTGCAGAAGGTTCCATTATGGATACCATCATCAGCTTTGCTCCGATTGTTATCGTTCTTATCGTTTTCTATTTTCTTCTTATCCGCCCCCAGCAGAAAAAAGATAAAGAAGACAGAGCAATGAGAGAAAACCTTGAAATCGGCGATGAAATCGTAACCATCGGCGGAATTGTAGGTCTTGTTGTTTCTATAAAAGAGGATACTGTTGTTATCGAAACCGGAAGCGACAGAAGCAAGATCAGAATCCTTAAAAGCGCAGTTGCACAGAACATTTCCGCAAAGGAAAAAGCTTCTGAAAAATAATTGTTGACCGAATAAAAACGCTTCTTTTTGAATATTCTTTAAAAGGATATCAGAAAGGAGCGCTTTTTTTAATGCTGCAGAAGTTTTTTAAAAAATTTATATTAAGCACGGTTTTCGGAACGGGAATAGGAATACTTTCTTCGGCAATTCTTATTTTCCTGATGGCGGCGGCGCTTACCGTCGGAAATATCCCGGTTTTGCTTATATCTCCCATAACGGTAATTTTTCTTGCTTTCGGCGGATTTTTTGCCGGATTTTCTTCGGCAAAACTATCCGGAGAAAAAGGATTGCTTTGCGGATTTGTTTCCGGAATTTTGTTTTTTGCGGTTGCATGGATTTGCGGTGCGGTTTTTGAAAAAGCTGGGTTTGGAACGTCTGCGGCTATAAAAGCGTTAATGATTATAATTTCCGGTTCACTTGGAGGAATATTAGGGGTTAATTATAAAAGAAAATAGTTGCAACCTTTGTAATTATGTGTTATACTAACCATGTTGAAATATGCATTTTTTCAGGAGGATAACATTAATGGAACACATTAAAACTGTTAACAACGCTAATCTTAAAGAATCCTGCGCAAAAGGTGGTTGCGGCGAATGCCAGGCTTCCTGCCAGTCTGCCTGCAAAACTTCCTGCACTGTTGCAAACCAGGAATGTGAAAACGAATCCCGCAAAGGCAACAAATAATTTTTGATTATTAAAAATTGCAGGCGTGCCAAGGCTCGGTGCGCCTGCCGTTTTTTTGGAGATTTTTAAATGGTACATACTTTTTATCTTAACGGTTATTATATTGCACTTGATGTAAACTCCGGAGCAGTTCATGTTCTGGATAAACTTTGTTTTGATCTTCTTAATAAATTTACGGACAAGCTCCCCGAAGAATTTCCTGTAGAAATCCTTGAAGAACTTTCTGCAGAATATTCTAAAGAAGAACTTCTCGAGGTTTATTCCGAGCTTCTTGAACTCCAAAAAGCCGGACAGCTTTTCAGCGAAGATGATTACGAGCGTTTTACTGATATGATGAAAGGCGCACCGATTAAATCCATGTGCCTTCACATTTCCCATGACTGCAACCTTCGCTGCAAATATTGCTTTGCTTCAACCGGTGACTTTGGAAAAGGCAGAAAGCTTATGCCTGTTGAAACCGGAAAAAAAGCAATCGATTTTCTTCTTACACATTCCGGAAACCGCCACAACCTTGAACTGGATTTCTTCGGCGGCGAACCTCTTATGAACTGGGATGCGGTTAAAGAAATTGTTGACTATGCCAGAAGCAAAGAAGAAAAATATAACAAAAAATTCCGTTTTACCGTAACCACCAACGGCGTTCTTCTTAACGATGATAATATTGATTACATCAATAAGGAGATGAAAAACGTTGTTCTTTCCCTCGACGGAAGAAAATGCGTAAACGATAATATGCGTCTCGCAATCAACGGAAAAGGAAGCTATGACGTAATTGTTCCGAAGTTCCAGAAACTTGTTGAAAAACGTCTTCAGGGCGATAATAAAGAATATTACGCACGCGGAACTTTTACAAAAAACAACCTCGACTTTGCGCAGGACGTTTATCATATTGCCGATGATCTTGGTTTTGATCAGCTCAGCGTTGAACCGGTAATTGCAGATCCGAGCGAACCTTATGCAATTACAGAAGAAGATCTTCCCACAATTTTTGCGGAATATGAAAAACTTGCAGTAGAAATGATCCGCAGAAAAAAAGAGGGAAGATGCTTCAACTTCTTCCATTTCATGATCGATCTTGATCAGGGTCCCTGCGCAATAAAACGTCTTCGCGGATGCGGCTGCGGAAACGAATATGTTTCCGTAACTCCCGATGGCGATATTTATCCCTGCCACCAGTTCGTAGGAAACGACGAATGGAAAATGGGTAATCTTGATGATGAAACCCTTGATGTAGAGATGAAAGACAAATTTGCATGCTCAAATATCTATACAAAAGAAGGCTGTAAAGATTGCTGGTGCAAATTTTATTGTTCCGGCGGCTGCAATGCAAACAACTATAGCTTCAATAAAGATATCAACAAACCCGTAAAACTTTCCTGCGAAATGGAAAGAAAACGTGTTGAGTGTGCAATTATGATCAAAGTTGCAATGGCTGATAAATAATTCAGAAAAAACTAAAAGCTCCGGAATATCCGGAGCTTTTTTGTTATATAAATGATAGGGAAGTGGAAAAGGGAAGAGGGAATAAATAAATGGACAAGAAAAATGTCATGGCAGAAATTTATAAAAATAGGTTTCTTATAATTGTTTGTATTGCACTTATCGCAGGAACATTTATCGGGAGTTATTCTGCGGAAAAAATTCCGGAGGAAATGAACAGAAATATACAGATGATTTTTTCAGAAGAACCAAAAGCCTTTGCTGGAATTTTTATGAACAGATTTGTTTTTCCGTTCATAATACTTTTGGCAATATTTTATTCCGGAAACAACATTTTCGGCGCATTTTCAGTACCGTTTTTTGTTTTTATAAGCGGTTTGTTTTTTGGAATTGAAAGAACAATCAATTACAGAAATTTTGGTGCGGATAATATTATTCATGCAATAGTTTTGTATTTTACTGCAACGGTTTATTATTTATTTTTTCATTTGATAATGGCAGAAAACTCAATGGATTCCTCAATAAAATTATATGGGATAATAAAAAACAATAATGCCGAAAAAACGCTTTACAATGCAAAAAAACACATTGTAAAGTTATTAGCTTTTACACTTTTGTTTGCTATTATTTCAATGATTTCTGCGTATATTTTTATTCTTCTTGAACCTGTTTTTTAATTTTTTTGCTTGGTTGCTTAACGTTTTTAAGCGGAGATTTGTTTGAAGCGTCTTCAATCTGTTTATTACTTACATGAGTATATATTTCTGTTGTAGAAAGACTTTCGTGGCCAAGAAGCTCTTTAAGAACGCGGATATCAACGCCTGCATCCTGATAAAGCAAGGTTGCGGCAGTGTGGCGGAGTTTATGCGGAGAAAAACCCATTCCGTCAAGTCCGGCCTCTTTAAGACAATGTTCCACGATTTGTTCCACACCGCGTGTGCTGATTCTTTTACCGAAACGGTTAAGAAAAAGCGCATTTTTATCAACTCTTTTTATAATTTCGCCGGAATTGAGCACGCTGAGATAGTTTTCAATTGCATTTAAACATGAACCGTTGAGATAAACAATGCGTTCTTTGTTGCCTTTACCGAGAAGTTTAAGCTGATTGTCACGGATATCGTGTAAATTTATTCCGCAAAGTTCCGAAACACGCATTCCGCAGTTGAGAAACAGTGTAATTATACAAAAATCACGTTCGGTGAAGTTTGTTTCAACATGCGTCAAAAGTTCAAGAGCTTGTTCAAGCGTAAGATATTTTGGAAGAGTTTTTTTGAGTTTAGGAGTTTCAAGATTGAGCATCGGGTTTTCAGAAAGTTTTCCGCTTGAAACTGTAAGATACTTATAAAAGGATCTGATTGCAGAAACTTTTCTGGAACGTGCTTTTGCTTCGTTATCATGGTTGCGCTGAAATTCCGAAAGAAATCTCATAGCATCGGTTCTTGTTGCGTTTTTTATAAGCTCAAAACCTGCGTTGCAAATTTTAATTTCTTTGTAGTCAATTTCATCAGAAACAAGACCTTTGTCAATCATCAGAAATCTTATAAATGATCTTAAATCAATATAATATCCGTCAACGGTCCGAGGAGAACGACCCTTGATGGTTTCCATATAAAAAAGGAAATCCTGAAGATATTCAGGACAATCGTTAAGATTATCTTTATTCATTATTGACCCCCCCTTTTTTTCTCCCCTCAACTTCGCTAAATTTCTATTTAGCGAAGTTGGCTCTATGGAAATTATAGCATATAAAGCCCTCTCCCGTCAAGTATTTCTATAATAAAAAAGCCCGATAAAATCAGGCTTTTTAGTAAGTTTATCATTCTTCGCAAAGCGGCAGAATTCCTCCGATATCACGCAAAGTTTTTCCGCCAAGGTTTTCTGCGTAAATATTTCTGTTTCGAAGAAAATCTTTGATATTTTCATAGTCCTTTATTGATTTAAGGCTTCCGGAAGTTCCGAGTATTTTTTCTTCAACCATTCCCCCGCAGCCGCCGATAAATCCTGTATCGTATCCGCGGAGATAAATTCCGCCCTCTTTGATTTTAAGAACTTCAATTTCCTTTTGCTGTAAAATTTTGGCAATTCCCGGATCTGCAGTTATAACGGCATCTTCGCATACCGCAAGGACGGAGCATTTTGCATAGCCTTGCTTTACACCGATTATGTTATAGTTATTTTCTTCGGCAAACTCAAGGATTTTTCTGTCAATGATATCGGGATTAACAATGATATTTCTTCCGATTATCTCCGCATTTATAAGACAATCTTCCGGATAGCTGAAATCAAGCTCGTTTTCTGTTCTTTTTATATCAAAACCCATTATTTCGAGCATTTCAATGCTCTTTTTTGAGCACGAAGCCGTGAGCACGCTGTTTCCGCCAAGATGAAGTATCTGAAGATCCGCGTGAGAGGCAATTCCTGTAGGAAGTTCCGGGTTTGATTCCACCGGAACAACAGCGATTTTTGCTGATTGCAATGCGGAAATCACGTCCTCAGCTTCTGAAGAAACCGCAGCTGCTGTTATGTTTCCGGAAGGAAAATTAGGCTTTTCAACAAATTTCATTATTCTTTCCCTTCTTTTTTACGAATGGCAGAAAAAGCTTCGCCAATGCCGGAAACTCCGGTAAGCTTTATTTTAAAATCCTCCTGATTAAGTTTTTTAAGACATTGAGCAGGAAGAATAACTTCTGTAAAACCGAGCTTTTCAGCTTCTTTTATGCGGCTTTCTGTGTTGGAAACGCTGCGCAGTTCCCCGCCGAGTCCGATTTCGCCGAATGCAACGATACTGCTGTCAACAACAGTATCCGTAAGGCTTGAAATAAGCGCAATTGCAACCGGAAGATCCGCCGCCGGTTCATCAAGTTTAAGTCCGCCGATTACGTTTATATAAGTGTCCATGTTTCCGAAATAATAACCGGCTCTTTTTTCGAGAACGGCGATTAGTAAAGCGGTTCTGTTGAAATCAAATCCGGTGGAAGTTCTTCTCGGAACACCGAAACCTGTTTTTGAAACAAGCGCCTGAACTTCGGCAAAAATGGGCCTTGTTCCCTCAATAACGCAGCTTACGCAGGTTCCGGAAACATTTGTCGGACGTTCGGAAAGCAGCGCAGCGGAAGGATTTTCCACCTCATGAAGTCCGTTTCCGTTCATTTCAAAGATTCCGATTTCATTTGTGGAACCAAAACGGTTTTTTATTGAACGGAGAATTCGGTAGCTCATTGTGCGTTCGCCTTCAAAATGAAGAACGGTATCCACGATGTGTTCCATAACCTTCGGTCCGGCAATGGCGCCGTCTTTATTGACATGTCCAACAATGATTACAGGAATTTCGGCTTTTTTTGCAACTTTGGTAAGTATCGAAGTACATTCTTTAACTTGTGTTATGCTTCCGCTTGAAGAGGAAATTCCGGAAAAACTCATGGTCTGGATCGAATCGACCATTACAATGTCGGTTTTTTCGGAATTTATTGCGTTGACAACCTGGCCGATGTCGGTATAAGGTGCGATAAGAAGATTTTTGCTGTCAACACCGATTCTTTTTGCCCTGAGCTTAAGCTGAGATTTGCTTTCTTCTCCGGCGATATAAAGAATCTTCATTTTTTCTGAAAGTTTTCCGCAAATCTGTAAAAGCATTGTGGATTTTCCGATTCCGGGGTCGCCTCCAAGAAGGATTACGGAACCTTTGACGATTCCTCCGCCAAGAACTCTGTCTAGTTCATCTATTCCGGTAACATAGCGGAATTCCTCGTTTACGTCAACGTCTGCAATGCTGGAAATAGTTTCAGCTTCCGGTTCGCTGATGATAAGTCCGGCGGTTTTTTGTTTTGAATTACCTTCTTCCGCACGTACGTCTTCAATAAATGTATTCCATTCTCCGCAATCGGGACATTTTCCCATCCATTTTGGGCTTTCGTACCCACATTCGGAACAGACGAATATTTTTTTGAGTTTTTCCATTATTTAAACTTCCTTTTCGGTAAGAAATTTTACGGTAGATAATGCTATTGCAAAAGATATTTTGTTTTGATAACCGTCGTCGCTGAGCAATGCAGCTTCGGAATTATTTGAAATAAAACCGCATTCCACAAGAATTGCCGGTTTTTCGGTGTGATACAATATGTAAATATCTTTTGTTGCTTGTTTGATTGTGCGGTTATTTTCCGGCTGCAGCATTGAGGAGATTCCGTGCTGCAAAGATTCGGCGAGTAATTTACTTTCCGGATTGTTTCCGCTGTAAAAAACCTGGGTACCTTTTGCTTCACCTCCGAATATGTTCTGGTGGATGGAAACAGCGCAAAGACATGGGGATTTTTCAATCTGTTCAAAACGGTTTTTTATATCGGAAACTTTTTTATCTCTCTGGCTTGAAAGACCTTTATCGCAGGTCATGGTGTCGGTTTTTCTGGTAAATTCGATTTTATAGCCAAGAATTTTAAAAAATGCGGATGTTTTTAACGTAATCGCAAGATTTATATCTTTTTCAATTATTCCGCCAACGCCTATTGCTCCTCCGTCTTCTCCTCCGTGACCTGCATCCAGAAGGATAATATTGTTTTCGGTAATATTGTCGGAAGAAACAGCGACGATATCATTTCCGGGAAATGATAAAAAAGGCGCAACGATTATTAAAAATGCTGAAAAAGTCATTAAAAAAGCTTTTATAATGATATATTTCAAAAATAAACACTCCCCTTTCGCATTTTTAATAATACGCGAAAGAGAAAGACTCTATACCGAGTATTTTATCATAAAAATATTTGTTTGTATATCCAAAAATGGTCAATTAAATTTGTATATTAATTTATATTTTATTTTTGATAACATCATTGACTTTCACGTACTAAAGTGTTAAAATTAAAAAGCTGAAATGTTTCAGCACATTAAAGTGTAAAGGGGTGCTTCTTTTATGAACAACCGTCTTAAAGATGAAAGTCTTGATGAACTTTTTGAAGCAATTCTCACTCTTGAAAATAAGGAAGAATGCTACAGCTTTTTCCGAGATCTTTGCACTGTTCCGGAACTTAAAACACTTTCCCAGCGTTTTCATGTTGCTAAAATGCTTGTAGATAAAAGAGTTTACAGTGATATTGTTGAAGAAACCGGCGCTTCCACCGCAACTATAAGCCGCGTAAACCGTTCTCTTTCCGAAGATTACGATTCCTGCGGGGGCTATATTCTTGTATTCAACCGTCTTGAGGAGAAAAAATGAGCGATTACGGTGATTTTGCCAGATTTTATGATAAATTTACGGGTAATGTTGATTATCCCGCAAGGGCAAGGTATTTTGATACTGTAATCCAAAAATATAATCCGGATGCGCAGCTTTTGCTCGATCTTGCCTGCGGAACAGGTTCCTTGAGTTTTGAGCTTGAACCTTTCGGATATGATATAGTTGCGGTAGATAATTCTTATGAAATGCTTTCCGTTGCAATGGAGAAAAAGGAAATGCTTGAAAGCAACGTCCTTTTCCTTTGTCAGGAAATGTCAGACCTCGATCTTTTTGGAACTATTGATGCAACGGTTTGTGCTTTGGATAGTATAAACCATATTATCGACGAAGAAGAAGTTAAAGATATTTTCAAAAAAGTTTCTCTTTTTTCAAACCGCGGAGCAGTTTTTGTTTTTGATGTTAACACAGTTTATAAACATCAGGAAATTCTTGCGAACAACTGTTTTGTTTATGAAAACAAAAATACCTTCTGCGCTTGGCAGAATAACCTTGATAAAGACGGTGTTACTGTTGATATCTCACTTGATTTCTTCGATAAAACAGAAAACGATGGGCTCTATTGCCGCTACAGCAGCGATTTTTCCGAAAAGGCTTATGAGATAGACGATTTAAAAAATTGGCTTTCTGATGCGGGTTTTGAAGTTAAATCGGTATTCGATGAAGACAGCTTTCTTCCCCTTCGCCGTGACAGCCAAAGGGCGGTTATTGTAGCGATAAAAAAATAATTTAAAAATTTTAAAATTTTTTCAAAAAAAGGCTTGACTTTTTGATTTTTATGGGTTATAATAAGCAAGTCGTCTGGGGGCATAGCTCAGCTGGTTAGAGCACCTGCCTTACAAGCAGGGGGTCATAGGTTCGAGTCCTATTGTCCCCACCAGATTTTAACCGCAACATTTGTTGCGGTTCTTTTTTTTTCAAAATTTAGCAAAATCGGAACAGCCCTCTGCCCTTTTTTCGGCAAAGGGCTCTTTTTATTATTTTTGTTTTGTAGTATAATTTTGTCGGGTGATAATTTATGAAACATATTGTAAACGTAGTAAGCGAAAACGAATGGCTTAAAGATTATAACGGAAAAGCCGGTATGAATAAATTTATTTCCGATTGCCTTTGCGACGGCTGCGAAGTAATCCGCGGCGGAGAAGATACGACCGGAATTTATGATAAAAATAATGTTATAGGGGTCCATCTTTTTTTCTATCCCGCATGGCTGGATTTCTGGAGAAACGACATTCAAAATCTTGAAAGACATTTCGGAACGCAGGAAATTTGGGAAGGATATTACCGGGCGAAAAACCGTGAGGAATTTCTTCTTCCCTATCGTGCCGATATGGAATATGCAGAAGCAATCGGCGCGGAATATGTTGTTTTCCATGTAAACGATGTTTCAAATGAAGAAGTTATCAGCTATAAATGGGAACATACCGACGAAGAAGTTATCCGCGCTGTTGCGGAGATCGTAAACGAGCTTACAAGGGGCAAAAATTACCATTTCAAGCTTCTGTTTGAAAATCTCTTCACTCCGGGAATGATGCTCTTAAAGCCCGCAGAAACGGCTCTTATGCTGGAACTCACCGATTATGAAAACAAAGGTATTCTTATGGATACCGGCCATCTTATGTGCGCCCCGCAGAATATTACAAATGAGGAACAAGGAATTGATTTTGTACTTGAAACGGTAAGAAAACACGGCGAGCTTGCAAAATATTTTAAGGCGCTCCATCTTCATAAATCCACCACCGGAGAATATATCAGGAAACATAAAGCGACCTTTATTGAACCAAAAGAAGATTTTTATGAACGTTGGGCCCAGGGTTATGATATAATCCTCAATATTGATAAACACCAGCCTTTTGAAAACCCGAGAGTTCAGGAAATTCTTGAACTTGTTGAACCGGAATATGTCACCCACGAAATTTCGGCAAAAACAAGAGAAGAAAAACTTGAAAAAGTGCTTGTTCAGATGAAGGCACTTGGAAGAATTTAAAAGAAAAAACCGAAAAGGTCTTCCCTTTTCGGTTTTTTTATAATTTCATGCAAAGTTTTTATAAAAAAGGGTACTTTATTTTTGAAGGGTTCTTTAAAAATATTTCAAGGTGGTGAAATCTTTGGAAGACGAAAAGATAATTGATCTTTATTTTGAAAGAAACGAATCGGCAATTTCAGAAACTGCCGAAAAATACGGTAATTATCTTTATAAAATCGCTTTCAATATTCTTTCGGATAACGAAGATTCTGAAGAAAGCGTAAACGATACATATATGAGCGCCTGGAACACAATTCCTCCGGAAAAACCGAATGTTTTTTCTGCTTTTCTCAGCAAAATTACAAGGTATATAAGTCTTAACAGATACAGAGCCAAGAAAACAGAAAAACGCGGCGGAGGAGAAATTGACGCTGCTTTTGAGGAAATTGAAGAATGTGTTCCGGATAAAAGCAATATTTATGATGAAATAGAAACAAAGGAACTTGCTGAAATTATTTCGGATTATCTTAAAAAACTTCCGGAAACCGAAAGAAAAATTTTTGTCTGCAGATATTATTATCTGGATTCCCTTTCGGATATTTCAAAGCAGTTTGGTTTCAGCCAAAGTAAAGTTGCTTCGATGCTCCACAGAACAAGAAAAAAGATTTTGTCACATCTTGAGAAAGAAGGTGTTCTTGGTGAAAGGTGATAAAATTATGGAAGCAATCGGAATGATCGATGAAGAGCTTATTGCGGAAGCGAAGAAACCCTCAAAAAGGTATTTCGGAACAAAAAAGGTTTTTGCTTTGGTGGCGGCAATATTGATCCTTATGTTAATCTCTGTAACTTCCGCAGCTTTGGGGTGGTTTGATGATAAAATAATTAATATAAATGTAATTAATGAGTTTTTTGATAAAAATGAAGGAATCGACAGTTATATCCTTGAATTTGATGTGGAAATCCATGAAGATGCGAAAGAAAATATTGAAAATTATTATTTCCCTATGCTTTTTGTTAATGAAGAATATAACGCAAGCGCAAATTCCTATTCCGGATATTTTTATTGGGAAAATACAGAGAAAAAACAAATCTTTACATTCAGCCAGCATTCCGCCATTACATTTGATGAATACAGACATTCTTTCGGAGAAAAGATGAAGGTTTCCAAAGAAAAATTTATTTTCTGCGGAGAAGAAATAAAATGCATTATATTTACTCCGGAAGAAAAAGAAAACGGTTCAATAAAGCAGATTTATTGGTCGGACGGCTACAGTGTTTTCAAAATAACCGCATTTAATTGCAGCGATGAATTTATTGAAAAAGCAATGGAAAGTCTTGAAATTGTAGAAGACTTTTCGGATTACGGAAAATTCAAAGAAAACAGATATCATTAAAAAAAGACCCGCAGAGCGGGTCTTTTTTGTTATATGTTATATTTATAGGGTGAAACTCCGTCTATTTTCGCAACCTCCACGGAATTGTCTGGAAAAAGCATTTTCAGTTCATTTTCAAAAGATTCTATCGTTTCAAACTCTTTTTCTTCTATGTAATAAATCTTATTATAAAATTCATAACCGATTGTTTTACATTCAGAACTTGAACCAAGTAAAATATACTCATCGTTGATAATTGCTTTTATCTCAATAATATCGTTTTTTTCGGATAATTTTATGATATCTGCGATGGAAAGTTCCTTTGTTTTAGTTTTCTTTTTAGTAGTTTTCGCTTTTTTGTGGTTTTTCTGATATGTTTCTCTTATTTCTAAAATCGAGCCTATAGCAACAGGTATGCTATACCACAAAGCCAACCTAATTATAATTCCAATAAATTCAGTTTCTATACTTACGTCATAAAAATTTCTGCGAAACCATACAGCAGGCCAAAGTAACACGCATACGATTATTTTAATAACAGGAAAAGTATAGGTATCTTTCGGGAAAATTTTATAAAATAATTTTTTCATAAATTATTCTCCATTAAGAAAAAGTAAGTTTGTATCACAAAATCATTGTATCATATACATATAATATTGTAAATAATGGTTTTTAAACAAAAAAGATCCGCTGTGAGCGGGTCTTTTCCTTTTATTCAAGAGTTATTTTTTTATAATAAATCGGTTTAAGTTCCTCGTCAAACTCTATTTTATAGCCTTCAGCGGGCTTTGGCTGCCACGCATAAAAATGTTCGGCAGTTTCATCACCCGGGAACCAGGTGAGCATTAAACCGGCAATAACGCCGCCGTGGCAGACGATAAAACAGTCCTTGCCTATATAATCTTTCATGGCTTCGAGTGAGCGGTTGAGCATAATTTCGCCGCTTTCTCCATTGGGGCAAATATTGCGCCAATTGTCGCCGGTTATCCAGGCCTGATAATCTTCCCTGTCTTTAAGTTCTTCATAGCTTTTCATTTCAAAATCGCCAAAGCTGAATTCCCTCATCCTCGGATCGATTTTGTGTTCAACTTCCCTTCCGTACATTTCAAAAAGCGTCTGCTCTGTGCGGATCAGATCCGTTGTAACAAATAAAAAGTCTTTGATATCGTAATAAAACGGGTATATTTTGGCTCTTTTTCGGATATTGATTGCAGCAATTCCCTCTTTGATAAGGGGAAGATCGGTGCTTCCATAATAAAGTCTGCGCTTGTTGCCTTCGGTAATTCCGTGACGGAAAAGATAGATGGTACTCATACTATTTCAACCTCTGGGAAAGTCCGCAAAAAATTCTTGTAACGTGCTCGGATTCTTTTGAAAGCTTTATAAGAAGCCTTCCGTTTGCCTCGCGCCAGGCTCTTTCGGTTTTATTTATCGGAACAACTCCGCAGGAAATATCGTCGGAAATGATGATTTTATCTCCGATGTTTTCTGCGTGCTCAAAGAAATAATCAGCCGGTTCAAAACCGTGCTCAACACACCAGAAACTGAAACGCTCGATATGAGTTATACATTTTCTATCAAATTCCGGTGCGGAATCTTTATCGCAAACAAAGATTTCTTCATCGAAAATTCCAAAATTTTCTTTTGCAAAAGCGGTTTTACCCTGAAAAGCGCCGCCAATTATAAGTTCCATAAAATTCTCCTTACATAAGAGTTAAAGCAAAAACACCGCAAAGTTCGGCAATAGTATGTCCGAATCCGGTAACGTCACCAGAAAAACCATCGAGATTTTTAAAAGCATAGGCTGTGGAAATTACGTATCCTAAAATTGTTGCAAGAGAGATAATCGCTCCCCAAACACCGAAAAGATAAGCGGAAAGCGCAAACGATACAATAAGAATAGCGCAAAGAGCGATTACGTTTCCTTTGCTGATTCCCTGCTGGAAGTTTCCGGCATATTCGCTGTGGCTCATGGGACGAAGAGTCGAAACGCCGATTGCACTGCAAGCCCGGGAAACTGTGCAGATTATTATAAGCGGCCATGCTTCTCCGGTTCTGCTTGCAAAGGAAGCGAAACTAAGCATAAAAAGCATCGCAAGAGCGATTACTGCAAAAGAACCGACGTGGGAATCTTTGAGGATCTCTCTTTTCTTTTCAAGAGGTCTGCGGGAAAAAATCGCATCGCAGCAATCCATATATCCGTCAAGGTGGATTCCGCCGGTGAGAAGATACGGCAAAAGAGCAAGAATTGCCGCACCGAACATCTGCGGGCAGTTTATTTTATCAAGTAAAAAAGCAGCAACCGCCCAGATTCCGCCGATTATTGTTCCGACAAAGGGAAAAACAACAAGCATAAGCGAGCGTACGGAATCTTCCCAAACGTGGGAAAAAGGTGTGGGAATTGCGCAGAACATGCTGAAACTCATGCAAAACGCTTTAAGAAGTTTTTTCAAACAAGTTCAGCTCCTTTGTAAAAAATAATCTGTCCGCAGGAAAATTCCGCGACAACATCGCATTTTTCCGCAACGGCGCGGTCAACTTTAGCAAGACCTTCTCTGTAAGAATCGGTCCATTCGTCATAAAAAGCCGCATCGCAGAAAATATTATCCGAAACGAAAACAACGTTTTCAACTGCATCGGAAAAAGCAAGAAGTTCATTAGCAACTTTTTCTGCGGCCGGTTTATTGATTTCGCCGCTCATTCCGCCGAACATTTCGTTGGACAAAAGCGCCGTTACGCTATCGACAAGGTATGTTCCTTTACAATCGAATTCTTCGCTGTGCAATGCGATATTTCTGCCCCATTCGGCAGTTTTGAAGCCCCAGCCGGCTCTTTCTTTTCTGTGGCGGAGAACTCTTGCATCGTCCTCATTATCTCTCGGTTCCATTGTTGCAAGATACCAGAGATGATCTTCGGAAGAAAGTTTTTTTGCAATTTCCTGTGCAAACATGGATTTTCCGTTTTTTGCTCCGCCTGAAATATAAATTTTCATCTTTTCACCGTAAAATGATCGCCTTCGCGAATTTCTTCAAGATAGCTGTCGTCAATACTTGCTTCATCAAAAGTTGCCATTTCGTTCATAATGGCATAAGCGGCATCGAGAACCCTGAACATGATCGGACAGCCGCTTCCCTCTCCGAGGCGCATTTTCATAAGAAGAGGTGCTTCAAGACCGAGTTCGTTCATTGCAAGAACGTAACCGGGTTCAAAAGAAGCGTGGGAAGCGATTAGATAGTCTTTTACGTTCAGGCAAAGTCTTGCTGCGCAAAGAGCGGCAACGATTGAGATGAAACCGTCGATTACAACGGGAATTCGGTGTTCTGCCGCGCCAAGGAAAACTCCGCACATTGCGGCAATATCAAGGCCGCCGACTTTTGAAATAACGTCGATAGGATCTTTTATATCGGGTTTATGTTTTGCAATTGCTCCGTCAATGACTTCAATTTTATGAAGATATGCTTCATCAAGAAGTCCTCCGCCTTTTCCTGCGGTTATTTTTGCGGGTGTTCCGGTAAAAGCGGAAAGAATTGCGGAAGAAGTTGTTGTGTTTCCAATTCCCATTTCGCCTACTCCGATTGCGTCAACGCCGTCTTCGGCACATTTATCCGCCATTTCGAGGCCTACACAGATTGCTTTTTCAGCCTCTTCCCTGGTCATTGCCGGTTCAAGATAAAGGTTTTTTGTGCCGTAAGCAATTTTTCTGTTGATTACCGCGGGGCAATTATAATCGGTCATAACGCCTACGTCAACGACAACGATTTCATCGCCGAAATGTTTTGCAAGTGAGGAAGCACCTGTCATTCCGCGGGTGAGGTTAATCGTCTGCGCAAGGGTAACGGATTGCGGAGTGCAGGAAACACCTTCGTCGCAAACGCCGTTATCCGCGCAGAGAACGACAATGCGGCATTTTTCTGCTTTATTATGGATTTTTCCGGTCATGCCGGCAACGCGGATGGATAATTCTTCAAGAACGCCGAGGCTTCCGGGAGGTTTTGCAAGCTGTGCCTGTCTTTCCTTTGCGGCTGTCATAACCTTTTTGTCTGCGGGTTTAACGGAAGATATTGCTTTTTCGATTCTTTCGTTCAAAAAATCACTTCCTTTTTAATAATATGTTTATATTCTAACATATCTTTATATAAAATTCCATAGCTTCAAAAGAATAGCAAAAAAAGAAGCGTGCTCAAACGAGCACGCTTCTTTTAAAATATCATTCAATGATAAGTTTCTTGAAGATTTTTTTGCCTTTTTTAAGGATAACTTCGCCGTCGAATGCGCTTCTTTCGATAGTTGCGAAAACGTCGGAGATTTTTTCATCGTTAACGGTGATTCCGCCCTGTTCGATAAGGCGTTTGCCTTCGCCCTTGGATTTTGCGATTTCCGCTCTGATAAGCGCTTCGGTTACAGCAAGTTTGCCTTCAACAAAATCTGCTTTGGTGAAAGAAACGGTGGGCATATTTTCGCTGGAACCTTTTCCTGCAAAAATTGCTCTTGCGGCTTCAAGAGCTTTTTCTGCTTCTGCTTCGCCGTGAACAATTTTGGTTACTTCGTAAGCAAGACGTTCTTTGCAGGCGTTGATGTTTGCGCCTTCAAAAGTTTTTTCCATCTCTTCAATTTCTTCAACAGGAATGAAAGTGAGGAATTTAAGACATTTGATAACATCGTCGTCGCCGACGTTTCTCCAATACTGGAAGAAATCGTAAGGAGTGGTTTTAGTCGGGTTGAGCCAAACTGCTCCGCCTTCGGTTTTACCCATTTTTTTGCCTTCTTTGGTGGTAAGAAGCTGGAAGGTCATTCCCTGAACTTCTTTCTGTTCAAGACGGCGGACAAGTTCGATACCGCCGATGATGTTGGACCACTGGTCGTCGCCGCCGAGTTCCATGGTGCAGTTGTAATCACGGAAGAGTTTGAGGAAGTCATAGCTCTGCATGATCATGTAGTTGAATTCAAGGAAAGTAAGTCCGCGTTCAAAACGGCTCTTTACGCATTCTGCGGTGAGCATTTTGTTTACAGAGAAATGCGCGCCGACAT
Source organism: Oscillospiraceae bacterium (assembly GCA_017435745.1). Taxonomy (GTDB): domain Bacteria; phylum Bacillota; class Clostridia; order Oscillospirales; family Ruminococcaceae; genus UMGS1668. The sequence continues at coordinate 506 of JAFSEN010000060.1, read as the reverse complement.
CGCGGAGAAGTTCAACATAACCGAGTTTGAGGAGCCAGTCGCCGTTTCTTGCAACAATGCATTTGGAAACGTCAACAATCTGGTTCATCTGCTCAAGGAAGCGGTCTGCATTATAGTTGATCTCATCAACGGTGAGCATTTTTCTCATGTCGGTTTTACCGGTGGGGTCGCCGACCATGGTGGTGCCGGTTCCGAGAAGAAGAATCGGGGTATGTCCGGCTTTGATCATTCTGTTGATGACCATAAGCTGAAGAAAGTGTCCTACATGAAGGCTGTCTGCGGTTGCATCAAAGCCGATGTAGAAAACAACTTTTTCGTTTTCAAGTTTGCGTTTGATTTCTTCCGGGTGAGTCATCTGGGCAATTAAGCCGCGACGCTCAAGATCTTCATAAATTGTCATTTTCATTTTCCTCCGTTTTATAAATAACTTTCTTTTATTTGCAAAAACAAAAAATCCCTCCGTCGGCAAAAACCGACAGAGGGCGAATTAGCGCGGTACCACCTCT
>JAFSEN010000059.1 GCA_017435745.1 Oscillospiraceae bacterium | reverse complement strand
TGCGGCGAGGTCCTCGTTGAACAGGAAGTTATCCCCGCACTCGGACACATTGATGAAAATGACGATTATATCTGCGACCGCTGCGGTGAAAAACTCTGCACCGAGCACACCGAAGTAATAGACGAAGCGGTTGCACCTACATGTACCGAAACCGGACTTACCGAAGGTAAACATTGCGGAAAATGCGGCGAAGTTCTTGTTGCGCAGGAAGTTGTTCCCGCACTCGGACACACCGAAGTAATTGACGAAGCGGTTGAACCTACCTGTACCGAAACCGGTCTTACCGAAGGTTCCAAATGCGGAATCTGCGGAGAAATCCTTGAAGCGCAGGAAGAAATTCCAGCACTTGGCCATACCGAAGTTGTTGACGAAGCTGTTGAACCTACCTGCACCGAAACCGGCCTTACCGAAGGCAAACACTGCTCTGTTTGCGGCGAGGTTCTTGTAGAACAGGAAGTTGTCGCTGCTCTCGGACACACCGAAGTTGTTGACGAAGCTGTTGAACCTACCTGCACCGAAACCGGTCTTACCGAAGGTAAACATTGCGACGTTTGCGGCGAAGTTCTCGTAGCACAGGAAGTTGTCGATGCACTTGGACACGACACCGTTGAGCATGAAGGCAAAGCGGCAACCTGTACCGAAGGCGGCTATGAACCTTATGTAACCTGCAACAGATGCGATTACACTACTTTTGAAGAAATTGAAGCTCTCGGCCATAACGAAGTAATCGACGAGGCTGTTGAAGCAACCTGTACCACAACCGGTCTTACCGAAGGTAAACATTGCGACCGTTGCGGCGAAGTTCTTAAAGCACAGGAAGTTATCGGTGCTCTTGGTCACAGCTGGAACGCAACCGAATATAATTGGAGCGAAGACGGAAAAACCTGCACCGCAAAACGCGTTTGCAAAAACGATGCAAGCCACGTCGAAACTGCAGTAGCTGCAATTTCCTCCGAAATTGTAAAAGAACCCAACTGTACCGAAAAAGGACAGACTAAATATACCGCAAGATTTATTGCAACCTGGGCAGAAGAACAGACCAAAGTAGTATCCGATATCGATATTGTTGAAGATGCTCATGCATGGAACGAGGGCGAAATCACAACCGCTCCCACCTGTTCCGCAGAGGGTGTAAAAACCTTTACCTGTGAACACAACCCCGAACACACCAAAACCCAGTCCGTTGCAAAAGATGCAAATGCTCATAAATGGAACGAGGGCGAAATCACAACCGCTCCTACCTGTTCCGCAGAAGGTGAAAAGACCTTTACCTGCGAATATGATTCCGAGCATATCAAGACCGAAGTTGTTGCAATCGATCCCGATGCTCATGACTTCATCAGCGTAAAAACCAAAAACGAAACCTGTACCGAAAGCGGCGAAATCGTAATCACCTGCGGATACGAATGCGGTTACAGAGCAACCGAAACCGTTGAGCCTCTTGGCCATGAATGGTCCGAAGTTTCTTACGATTGGAGCGAAGACGGAAAAGCCTGCACCGCAAAACATGTTTGCGTACGTGACGAAAGCCATGTTGAAACTGCAGAAGCAACCGTAACTTCCAAAGTTGTAAAAGAACCCAACTGCGTAGAAAAAGGTGTTACCGAATATACCGCAGAATTCAGCGCTGAATGGGCAGAAACCCAGACTATAACCAAAGAAGATATTGACGTTGTTCCGGATGCTCACGATTGGAGCGATTGGGAAACCGTAAAAGAACCCACAACCGAAGAAACCGGACTTAAAGAACGTCATTGCCGCAACGAAGGATGCGATGCAAAAGAAAGCAAAACTATCGATAAACTCGAAAACGAAAACGATGTAATTATCGATGTTGAAGTTCCCGGTTCCGAAGATGAGCACAGAGTAGTTATGAAAGAAGAAATCAGAGTACCTGCAAATCTTCCCGAACAGTTCAAGGATAAATATTCCACCAAAGAAAAAATAATCGATGAGTTGGAAAAAGCAATTTATTCCGGCGGAAAATTCAACAAATATAACAGCGAAATCGAATATGTTGAACTCATTCTTGAAATCAAGACCGTTGACGGTTGGAGAGAAGTCCACCATGATGACTTCCCCGAAGGCGGAATTGAAATCTGCATTCCTTATCCGGAAGGCAGCGACCTTAACGATATCTTCGAAATTGCACATCTCAAAGACGACGGAACTATCGAGATTATTAAGCCTAAAAAGACCTTTAATGGCCTTGTAATAAAGGTTTACAGCCTCTCTCCCTTCGCCATAGCTTACAGAGATGCAGAAATTGCTGAACGTCCTTCCACCGACAACAACGATATTCTTATCCCTGAAGAAAACGAAGAAAAGAACCCCAACACCGGTGCTCCCGCAATGCTTCCTCTTGCAGCAATGGCTGTAATCGGAGCCGCAGCAATCATCGGTAAAAAACACTGAACCTAAATAGTTTTTAAAAATCTGCAAACCTGCCCAATTTATGGGCAGGTTTGCCCTTTATTATGATAAAAAACAAGGTGATTTGATTGAAAAGGATTATATCGGTTCTTTTGAGCATCATGCTCGCTCTTGAATTTCCGGTTTTGAGCACGGCCCAGCCGGCAGAAAAAGTTGAAACTTCTTACACCTATGTAAACCCGCTTTATGCGGATATAATATCTGAAGAAGACATTGAAAATGAAGTTTCCGGGGAAAAGAATCATTCCACTCTTTTCTCGGGAACACCCGTTTATGTTGAAACTGTTGAAGAAGCTGCGGAAATTTTAAAACCGCAGCTTGCCGACAGAAAAGCGCAGGCGGTTGTTCATATAAGAATGGGTGCATATAATGCAGAAGAAGCTAAGGCAAGGGCGGCGGAAATTTTTCATAAAGCGCTTGAGCACACAGGCGATCCCATTTACGGAGATTATCTAAAATGGCATCACGGCGGATATGATGCTCACATCAGCGGCTATACGTATGAAGACTATTGCGAGCTGACCGTTACCTATAACATGGTTTATTACACAACAGCCGCCCAGGAAGCTGAACTTGACGCAGAAGTTGACAGAATTCTCGAAAGCCTTGATATCGAGGGCAAAAACGATTACCTGAAAGTCAAAGCTATCTATGACTATATCTGCGCAAACGTAACGTATGATAATACCAACCTGAACAACAACGCATATACGCTTAAATTCAGCGCGTATGCGGCTGCAATCAACAAAACGGCCGTTTGCCAGGGATATGCGCTTTTGTTCTACCGTCTTTCTCTTGAAGAGGGAATCGACGCAAGACTTATTGCCGGACTTGGAGACGGCGGCAACCACGGCTGGAATATTGTAAAACTCGGAAATTATTATTATAATCTCGATTCCACCTGGGATGCAGGACAGAGCGAATATGATTATTTCCTTCTTAACGAAAGCAATTTTGTAAAGCACGAAAGATTTGACGAATATGACACAGCCGCTTTCCATGCGGAATATCCCATGGGCGCGAGCGATTACGTTTATGACAGCAGTCTTGACGACGTGACCGGCGGAAGCAATTTAGTTGCTTCCGGCTATTGCGGAGGCGAAGGCGACGGAACGAATCTTGAATGGAGTCTTGATAAAGACGGCGTGCTCACGATAAGCGGAACAGGCGCAATGGCGGATTACAGCTATGTATATGCTCCTTGGTTTGACCATTCCACTAAAATTAAAACCATTGTTTTTGAAGAAGGGATAACCTCAATCAGTAATTATGCATTCTATAGCCTTTCCGGAATAACGGGGGATCTCATAATCCCCGATACCGTTGTTTCAATAGGCGATTCGGCATTTTATAATTGTTCCGGTTTTAATGGAAAGCTTGTTCTTTCAAACAGACTGGAATCAATTGGAAAAATGGCTTTTGCCAAATGCGGCGGTTTTAAAGGAGATCTTGTAATTCCGAACAGTGTTATATATCTTGGAGAAGAAGCTTTTAAATATTGTCTCGGATTTGACGGAGAACTTGTTATAGGAAACAGTGTGGAAGCTATATATGACTATACTTTCGACCAGTGTACGGGATTTACAGGCGACCTTGTAATTCCGGACAGCGTAACGACCATTGGTGAAAATGCTTTCCATATGTGCGAAGGATTCACCGGAAGCCTTTATATCGGAAATGGTGTTACAGATATAGGTCAGTATGCCTTCAGCAATTGCAGAGGTTTCAAAGGCAATCTTATATTGGGAGAAAGCTTAAATATAATCGGTGGAGAGGCTTTTTACGGTTGTATTGGATTTAAAGGCGACCTTATAATTCCGAATAGTGTTACCGTGATATGTGACAGAGCATTCAGAAACTGCAAAGGATTCGAAGGAAAACTTGTTATGAGCAAAAACATTGAATCCATTGATTATGATGCATTTTATTATTGTACAGCTCTTTCGGGAAGCGTTACTTTTCCAGAAAGTTTAGGAAATATTGGAAATCAGGCTTTTTATAAATGCGGAATTGATGAATTTTATTTTGAAGGAAATGCTCCGGCTGTTTTTGTGGCGGAAGATACTTATCCTTCTTTTGATGCGGATACCGACAGCATCTATTATCCCTTCGGAAACCCCACATGGGAAATAGTTGACGGAAAATGGAAAGGATACAATGCGGTTCCCTATAACACCGTAATTTACGGCGATATCAGCGGAGACGGAAAAGTTGACGTTCAGGACGCATATCTCGCAAGACTTTTTGCGGCAAAACTCCAGACTCCTACCGAGGAAGAGAAGCTTGCGGCGGACGTTGACGGCGACGGAAAAGTAACCGCGGTTGACGCAAACTATATCAGAAAATTTGCAGTCGAAATAATCGATTCTTTCCCCATTGAAGCATAAAAAATAAAAAGAGCCGCGGCGTTGGCCGCGGCTCTTTTTGTGTGTTTATATGCAAAGCCGGATTGATTTATCGCTTTAAAAGATGTATAATTAAAATATCTATAGGCTGATATAAGTTTTTTATATATGCAGGAGGCTTTGAAGCAATGAAAAAGGCTGTATCGTTATTTCTTAGCATTTTGATGGTGGTTTCGTTGCTGCCGCTGAACGTTTGGGCTGCGGAAATTTCGGAAGAAACTGCCGAAGAAATTGTTCTTGATGAAACCGAACAGGAGGAGTCTGCCCCTTCGGAAGAACTTTTGGAGGAAGAACTTCCCAAAGAGGAAATAATCGAAGAGGAGATTTCCGAAGAAGAACCTGTTCTGGAAGAGCAGGAGCAGGGCGAACTTGTTCTTGAGGAACTTCCGGAGGAGGATGCTCAAAATGAGCACGAGGTTTCCGACGAGGGAACAAACGGTGCTCAAGGCGAATATGTTGAGAGCGAGTTCAGCGAAGACGCGACAACTCTCGAAGCTTCTGTAGTTGCTTCCGGCGATTGCGGCGGCGAAGGCGACGGAACAAATCTTAAATGGAGCCTTGATTCCAACGGCGTGCTCACTATAAGCGGAAGCGGTGCAATGGCGGATTATACCGTTAACTATACCGGAAGCGGTTTTGTGACAACCGCTCCTTGGAGAACATATTCGGGAAGATTCACTTCACTTGTTATTGAACAAGGAGTGGAGACAATAGGTGACTATGCTTTCTATGAATTCTCTGGGTTTAAAGGAAGCCTTGTTATTCCGAAAAGTGTAAGAACTATAGGAGAATGTGCTTTTATAGAATGTAAAGGCTTTGATTCGCTTACTATTAACAGTAGTTATATTACAATAGAAGATAGCGCTTTTATGGATTGCTCTGGTATGAGGGGAAGAGTTGCATTTTATGACAGTGCAAGTTTAAATGAGTGGTCTTTTTATAACTGCGGAATAGATGATTACTATTTCGGAGGAAGGTATCCTGGAGTTTCTGCTGCTTATTATGATTATCCGTCTTTTGATGAAGATGATACGCTTTACTATCTTGCAGATAATAGCAACTGGTCTAGTTTTGCAGGTGGGTTTAAAACAATTGGAATTGTAGATTACGGTTATTGTGGCGGAGAAGAGGACGGAACAAATCTTGTCTGGACATTAGATGAATATGGTGTTCTTACAATTTTCGGAACCGGAGCAATGGCGGATTATTCTGTCAACAATAATATTACAACTGCTCCATGGGCAGAATATGCTGAAGATCTTAAATCTCTTGTTATTGAAGATGGTGTTACAACTGTTGGAAAATATGCATTCCATGGTTGTTCAAGAATAATGGGAAAGCTTGTAATACCTGAAAGCATAACGGATATAGGAGAGTCTGCTTTTAGCAGCTGTTCCGGATTTACAGGCGATATTGCGATTCCTAATAATGTGAAAAAAATAGGAAACGGCGCTTTTTCAGGTTGTTCTGGTTTTAACGGACATCTTATAGTTGGTGAAGGAGTAGAATGGATAGATGCTTCTGCTTTCGTTGATTGTACCGGTTTGAACGGAAGAACCATTATGCCTGAAAGCCTTAAAAAGATTTCGGGTTACGCCTTCTATAATTGCGGAGTAAATGAATATTATTTTAGAGTAAATGTTCCTAATGTAGGAAACGATGTTTTTGATGTTAATACTGATACGATTTATTATCCTGCAGGAAACAGTACTTGGGAAATCGTTGATGGAAAATGGAAAGGATATAATGCAAAGGAAACAATAGCTCTTGGTTCCTGTGGAACAAACCTTCAATGGACTCTTGACTCAGACGGTAGGCTTGCTGTTTTTGGAAAAGGAGCAATGGCAGACTATTCTTCTGATAGTGATATAACAACTGCGCCTTGGGCAGAATTTATAGATTATATAAAATCGCTTGTTATAGAAGAAGGGATAACATCTATAGGAAGCTATGCTTTTTACAATTGTTTTAATTTAACTGGAAATCTTGTAATCCCTGACAGTCTGACCCAAATAAATAGTTATGCTTTTTATGAAACAAGTATTAGCGAAATTACATTCGGTAAAAGTTTGAAAACCATTGAGAGATATGCTTTTTATAATTGTACACTAAACGGAAACCTTGTTATGCCGGATAGCTTAATTGGTATAGGAGCATTTGCCTTTGCCGGATGCAGCCAACTTTCCGGTGATTTGATTTTTTTTGGAAACTTAAAGCAGATACAAGGAATGGCATTTAATTCCTGCGGAATAAATAATTATTATTTTGAAGGAAACGCTCCATCCGTAAACGAAGCATCTAATTCTTATCCTTCTTTTGATGCTTTGGATGATACGATATATTATCCTGCCAACAATACAACATGGAATGCTGTTGACGGCAGATGGAAAGGTTATGTTGTAAAAACATGGAATGCTCCTATGGGTTCCGGCTTTTGCGGTGGTGAAGGCGATGGAACAAATCTTGAATGGGTAATTGATTCTGAAGGTACGCTCACTATTTCAGGAGAAGGAAAAATGGCGGATTATTCTTATTCCGAAGGGGCGCCTTGGATGAGTTATATGGGAAGTATTAATTCGCTTGTTATAGGAGATGGAGTAGAGACAATCGGTAAATATGCTTTCTATAATTGTGATGGAATTACTGGAAATCTTACAATAGGAAATAGTGTATACTCCATAAAAGATTATGCCTTTTATGATTGTGACGGTTTCAACGGAAACCTTATAATGGGAAGAAATGTAAGTGGTATAGGGTATCAGGCTTTCTATAGTTGTGAAGGGTTCACAGGAAACGTTGTTTTTTCGACTTCTATGTCTCAATTAGGTCATATAGATAAAGAAGCTTTTTATAACTGCGGAATCAATAACTATTATTTTAAAAGCTCTTGTCCGGAAATGATAAATCCTTGGGATAGCAATGATACACTGTATTATGTTGAGAGCCAGTATCACAATGGATGGAGCAGCGTTGTCGATAATTATAAAAAAATAAAGTATGCAATTGCTGCCGGAAATTGTGGAGAAAATTATAGGGACCTTGACTGGATAATTGATTTGGATGGGGTTCTTACGATTTCAGGAAGCGGAAAAATGGCAAATTATAGTTATGAAAATGGAGGTTCGGGATATTATATCACAACCGCACCGTGGGGAGATTATCTGGATAAATTTAGCTCTCTTGTAATAGAAAACGGCGTAACGAATATAGGAGATTATGCTTTTTATTCTTGCAGCGGATTGGCAGGGGACCTCGTAATCCCTGACAGCGTAACTGATATAGGGGAATACGCTTTTTGTGATTGTACTGGTTTTAATGGAAGTCTTACTATAGGAAACAATGTAACGACGATAGAAGTTCGTGCTTTCGAGAATTGTAGAGAATTTACGGGAAGTCTTATTATTCCTGACGGCGTTACAACAATAATGGCAGAGGCTTTCGATGGTTGTTCCGGTTTTACGGGTGAGTTTGTTATTCCGGACAGTGTAACAGAAATAGACGGAGCAGCTTTCCGTGGATGTTCTGGTCTTACAGGAAATCTAATTATACCTAATGGAATAACGGTGATAGAAAGTTGGACTTTCCATGGCTGTTCCGGTTTTGATGGAAATCTTATAGTGCCGGATAGTGTAACTACAATTGGGAACTATGCTTTCCAAAATTGCTCCGGTTTTACAGGTGAACTTATAATCCCTGAGAGTGTGACAGCCATAAGAGGGTGTGCTTTTTATAACTGCGGAATAAATAAATATTATTTTGAAGGCAATGTTCCGATAATTGCAGGAACTTCTGAAAGTAGCCCGTCTTTCGATGTTGATGCTGATACTATTTATTATCCTGCCGGGAACAGCACCTGGGAAATTGTTGACGGAAAATGGAACGGATATATTGCGAAAGAGTGGGATCCGAACGTAATTGCTTCCGGCTATTGCGGCGGCGAAGGCGATGGAACAAACCTTGAATGGGTGATCGGAAGCGACGGCGTTCTTACAATTTCCGGAACCGGCGCAATGGAGGATTACGGTAGCAGTAATGGTACCACAACTGCACCATGGGGACAGTATGCTGATAGCCTTAAAACGCTTGTGATTGAAGATGGCGTAACTACGGTTGGCGATTATGCTTTCTACAATGCGCTTTATCTTGAAGGTGGAATCACCTTTCCGGACAGCCTTGTTTCCATAGGCAGATATGCTTTCCAAAATGTAACAAGCCTCGACGGTGAAATCGTTTTCGGAAGCGGACTTAAAACAATCGAAGACTCTGCATTGGAAGGATGCATCAACATTACAGGTGAGCTTATTCTTCCTGAAGGTCTTGAAGCCATTGGTGACGAAGCGTTTTATGCCTGTAGTAAGCTTACCGGTGATCTTGAAATTCCGGAAAGCGTAACCAGCATCGGAAGCGGAGCTTTCAGAGGCTGCAGCGGTTTCAGCGGATTCCTTATCGTTCCTGAAGGAGTTTCTTCCATAAGTTCCTATGCGTTCTATGGCTGCAGCGGCTTTGACGGTGAACTTATAATTGCAGGAAACGTAACAGAAATCGGAAGTTATGCATTCTATGGCTGCAGCGGCTTTGACGGTGAACTTATAATTGCAGGAAACGTAACAGAAATCGGAAGTTATGCATTCTATGGCTGCAGCGGCCTTACGGGCGAGCTTGTAATTCCCGAAAGTGTAACTTCCATCGGAAGCTATGCATTCAGCGGATGCAGCGGTTTTGAAGGAAGTGTTGAAATCCCCGAAGGAGTAACAACAATCGGAGAAAAAGCTTTCTACGGCTGCGGAACGAATGAATACAGATTCATTGGAAATGCTCCGGCTGTCACGGCAGCTTCCGAAAGTGCCCAGAGCTTTGATTCCGACGACGTAATTTACTATCCTTATAATAAATCCGGCTGGACTGTTTCCGAAGGAAAATGGAATGGTTATACCGCAATAAAATATAACCCGGAATATCCGGATGCGGTTGCTTTCGGTTTCTGCGGCGCAAGCCTTGAATGGATGATTGACAAAAACGGTGTGCTTACCATTTTCGGAACGGGAGCAATGTATGATTACAGCAGATCCCATAACGGTACAGAATATGTCGGAAATGCTCCCTGGATGGAATATTCGGATTCTATAACTTCTCTTATAATCGAAGAAGGAGCAACGAAAATTGGAGATTACGCTTTTTATCGCTGTGATTTCATTGGCGGAAGCCTTGTTATTCCGAACAGCGTAACCTCAATAGGAAACATGGCGTTTTATGATTGTTCCGGATTTACCGGAAATCTTACCATAGGTGAAAATGTTGCAACCATAGAAGAATATGCGTTTTCCGGCTGTTCCGGTTTTACAGGTAAACTTGTTCTTCCGGATAATCTTGGAGAAATAGGCGAATACGCTTTTAAGGATTGTTCCGGTTTTACCGGAGATCTTGTAATCCCCGAAAGAGTAAAAAGAATAGAATTTTGTGTCTTTGAAAATTGTTCCGGATTTAACGGAAAACTTGTTCTTCCTAAAACGCTTACAGATATAGGAAGCTACAGTTTTAAAAATTGCAGCGGATTAAAAGGAAAACTTTTGATTCCTGATAGTGTAACGGCTATAGGTAATAATGCTTTCGCCGGTTGCTCCGGTTTTACAGGTGACATCGTTCTTCCTTATGGATTGGAAGATGTTCCAAATTATATTTTTGAAGGCTGTTCCGGTTTTGACGGAACCATTGTAATGCCGAAATCCGTTACAAAAATCGGTGAAGGCGCTTTCATGGATTGCACCGGATTGAGCGGGGAATTTACCGTTCCCGAAACGGTAACGACGATTGAAGGCAACGCATTCTATAATTGCGGAATCAACGATTATTATTTCGGAATAAAAGCTCCGAAGGTTGTTGCAGCAACAGCAGAGAAACCCTCTTTTGATGAAAATGATACGATCCATTATCCCGGCGGAAGCGTAAAATGGTATGTGGAAAACGGAAAATGGAACGGATATGCCGCCCAAAAACTTGAAGGTATTCTTGCAAGCGGATATTGCGGCGGAGAAGGCGACGGAACAAATCTTCAGTGGAGCCTTGATTATGATGGAACTCTCACAATCAGCGGAACCGGAAAAATGGAAGATTACAACTCCGAACAAAGATTGGTGGATACTTCATCCGGATATCAAACGGTTGAACCTAAATCCACCGCTCCCTGGTATCCTTATGAAGATTGCATCAGAAATATTGTCCTCGAAGAAGGAATAACCGAAATCGGCGATTATGCTTTCTATAGCTTCTCGAGAGTTTATTCTGAAATTGTAATTCCGGAAGGCGTTACAAATATCGGTAAATATACTTTTTCCATAACGAATTTTAAGGGTAATCTTATAATTCCTGAAAGCGTTAAAACAATAGAATACCATGCTTTTTATAATTCCGGATTCACCGGAAAACTTACTCTCGGAAGCAAAATTACATCCATAGGAGAATACGCTTTCTATAATTGCGGTTTTACCGGAAGTCTTGAAATTCCGGAAAACCTTACAAAAATAGAAAAAGGAGTTTTCTGCGATTGCGACAAATTTACCGGGGAACTTATAATCCCCAAAAACGTTGTTTCCATAGGCGATTCTGCATTTTACAAATGCAGCGGATTCAGCGGAACTGTTGAAATATCGGAGAAAATCAGCAGCATAGGCGCTTCGGCTTTCAAAAACTGCGGAGCGGACGTTTATTATTTCCTTGGAAATGCGCCTTCGGTAACAGCGGCTTCCGCATCGAATCCTTCTTTTGATGCTGATTCCGATAAAATTGTTTATCAGTACGAAAACAAAACATGGATGTTGGAAAGCGGAAAATGGAACGGATACGCTGTTGATATCTGGAGCGAAAATTATGACGATATCGGATATTGCGGCGCCGGAAACGGAGAAAATATCGTTTGGATTTTTGATGACGGAAAACTTACTCTTTCGGGAACCGGCGAAATGGCGGACTATACGGAAGAAACTGTTCCGTGGGGAGATATAAAGGACGAAATAACGGAACTTGTTCTGGATGACGATATTACATACATCGGCGATTATGCTTTCTATGGTTGTACAAACCTTACGGGAAGCTTAACTGTTTCGGATAAAGTAACCGCTATCGGCGGAAAAGCCTTCTATAACTGCGGAATCGACGAATATCAGTTCTATGGGGATGCGCCGTCTGTAACGGCTGCTTCTGCAAGTGATCCGACTTTTGATTCGGATGATATCATCCATTATCCTTCCGGCAACTCCACCTGGGTTATCAGTAACGGAAAATGGAACGGATATACCGCTTTCGCAGAACTTTGCGGTTATTGCGGCGGCGAAGGCGACGGAAAGAACCTCAGATGGGAAATAAAGGACGGCGTTCTCACTATTTCCGGAACAGGAACGATGCTGAGCTATGAAAGAAGCGGAGGAATTACAACTGCTCCCTGGGGCGCTTACGGTGAAGAACTCGTTTCACTTGTAATAGAAAGCGGCGTTGGTTCAATTGGCGACAATGCTTTCTATGGCTGCGAATGGTTCAAAAATGATCTTGTTATTCCCTACAGCATAATGAGTATAGGTCACAGCGCGTTCTATAACTGCAACGGCTTTACCGGAAACCTTGTAATTCCTAACAGCGTTACAACAATAGGGAATAGCACTTTCTATGACTGTTCCGGTCTTACAGGCCTTGTAATAGGAGATTACGTTGAAGAAATAGGCAACTATGCTTTCTATAGATGCAGCGGAATGACGGGACATCTTGAAATTCCGGGAACTGTAAGCAATATCGGAAACAGAGCTTTCTATAATTGCGGAATCAACGATTACCGTTTTGAGGGTGATGCTCCGACTCTAAAAGCGGCTTCCGCAACGGGCTCGTTCGATGAAGAAGCTGACACTATCAGATATCCCGAAGATAATACCACATGGGAAATCGTTGACGGAAAATGGAACGGTTACAATGCGGTTTCCCATAACGCTGTAATTTACGGCGATATCAGCGGCGACGGAAAAGTTGACGTTCAGGACGCATATCTCGCAAGACTTATTGCGGCAAAACTCCAGACTCCCACTGCGGAGCAGAAGGAACTCGGCGACGTTGACGGCGACGGAAAAATAACCGCGGTTGACGCAAACTATATCAGAAAATTTGCGGTCAACATCATTCTTGAATTCCCCGTAAACGCATAAAACAAAATCTGTTTTTTGCCTAAAATTTCATAGAAAAAATTATAAAAAACGCCCAAAAAGTGCTTGACACATGGGCGTTTTTCCTTTATAATATTAATGTTGTTGTAAAGCAAATCACTTTACAAAAGAAGGAGGTGGACACAATGCCGAAGGATATGAATATTTCGCTTCTTTTCGATTTTTACGGAGAGATCCTTACCGAAAAGCAGCAGGACGTTATCGATTATTATTATAACGATGACCTTTCCCTTGCGGAAATTTCCGAACATCTCGGAATTACAAGACAGGGTGTCCGCGATTCCATAAAAAGAGCGGAAGCAACTCTTCTTGATATGGAAGAAAAGCTTGGCCTTGCAAAACGTTTCCGCGAAATTCAGCGCGGACTTGATACCATCATAAGCGAAGCCCATGCTATCGAGGACGACAGCATCCGCGGAGCAACTATCCGCGATATCACCCAGCACACCATGAAAATTGTGGAAGTTGCGGGTCATCTTAACGATTGACGGAGGAACAAAATGGCATTTGAAGGATTATCCGATAAGCTTTCCTCTGTTTTCAAAAAGCTTCGAAACAAAGGTAAGCTTACCGAAAGCGACGTTAAAACCGCCATGCGCGAAGTTCGTCTTGCTCTTCTTGAAGCGGACGTCAACTATAAGGTTGCAAAAGACTTTGTTGCAAAAGTAAGCGAAAGAGCTGTTGGCGCGGAAGTGCTTGAAAGCTTAACTCCCGCCCAGCACGTTATAAAAATCGTAAACGAGGAACTCACCGCTTTGATGGGCGAATCCAACGCAAGGATCCAGTTCTCGTCAAAAATCCCGACTATCATCATGATGGTCGGTCTCCAGGGTTCCGGTAAAACAACCCATTCGGGAAAACTTGCTCTCCATTTCAAAAAAATGGGAAGAAGGCCGCTTCTCGTTGCCTGTGACGTTTATCGTCCTGCGGCAATTGACCAGCTTAAAGTTGTGGGAAGCCAAATCGATGTTCCTGTTTTCGAAATGGGCCAGATCGAGCCCCTTACCATTGCAAAAAAAGCGGTTGCCCATGCAAAGGATTACGGCAACGATATCGTAATTCTGGATACGGCGGGCCGTCTTCACGTTGATACAGAGCTTATGGATGAGCTTCAGGGACTTAAAGATGAATTTAAGCCCGAAGAAATCCTGCTTGTAATCGACTCCATGACCGGTCAGGACGCAGTAAACGTTGCGGCTGCTTTTAATGAAAAACTCGGAATCACCGGTACAATTCTTACAAAACTGGATGGCGATACCCGAGGCGGCGCTGCTCTTTCCGTAAGAGCGGTAACCGGCGCACCGATCAAATTTATCGGTACCGGCGAAAAACTTACCGATCTCGAAGCTTTCCACCCCGACAGAATGGCTTCAAGAATTCTCGGAATGGGCGACGTTCTTACCCTTATCGAAAAGGCGGAGGAACAGTTCGACGCAAAACAGGCCGAGGAAATGGCAAAAAAAATGGGCGAAAACAATTTCGACCTTAACGATCTGCTCGAGCAGATGAAGCAGGTTAAAAAAATGGGTTCGCTCAGTTCCATCGTTTCAATGCTTCCCGGAGCAAAAACAAAGCTTACCGATGAACAGGAAGCAGAAGGTGAAAAACAGCTTCGCAGAACCGAGGCTATCATCAATTCGATGACAAAAAAAGAAAGGGCAAAACCCTCAATCATCGACGCAAAACGCAAAAAGAGAATTGCGGCAGGTTCCGGAACCGAAGTTTCCGACGTAAACCGCCTTCTTAAACAGTTTGAACAGATGCAGAAGATGATGAAACAACTTTCCGGAAATGGAAAACAGGGCAAAAAAATGCGTCAGATGCTCAGCCAGATGGAAAACCGCGGCGGTTTCGGAAGCGGAATGCCCTTTTAACAAAAGGTCTTTAGGCGATATGCCAAATGATAAAAAAGTTTTAAATTAATTTTAACCATAGGAGGAAAACACAATGTCCGTTAAAATCAGACTGCGCCGCATGGGCGCTAAAAAAGCTCCCTTTTACAGAATCGTAGTAGCAGATTCCCGTTATCCCAGAGATGGCCGTTTCATCGAAGAAGTCGGTTACTATGATCCTACCAAAGAACCTTCCGTAATCAAAGTTGACAAAGAGAAAGTTGAAAAATGGATCGCTTCCGGCGCACAGCCCACTGATACCGTTAAAGCACTTCTCAAAATCGAAGGCGTTCTTTAATGCCGGAGGTTTTCAACATGGAAGAACTGCTTGCTGTAATCGCACGCGGTCTTGTTGAGGATAAGGAAGCTGTTTCCGTAACCGTTGATGAACCCGATGAAGAAGGCACCGTTGTTTACCATCTTCATGTTGCTGCATCCGATATGGGAAGAGTTATTGGCCGCCAGGGAAAAATTGCCCGTGCGATCCGCACCCTTATGCGCACAGCCGCTAACCGTGCCGGCAAGAAAGTTGCTGTCACGATCGAATAATTTTCGAAAAACAAATTCCCTCGTCAAAGCAATTTGACGGGGGAATTATGAAATTATAAGAGGTTTTATTGTATATGAAAAAGCAGTTTCTTGAAGTTGGCGAAGTTGTTGCCATTCATGGTTTAAGGGGCGATCTCCGCCTTTATCCCTGGTGCGATCCGGGCGATATTGAACGCAGTATGAGAATGTACACCGATGAAAACGGCGAACAGGAATTTCGCGTTTCTTACGCAAAGCCGCATAAAAATATCTATCTTGTAAAGCTCAAAGGTGTTGATAATCCGGACGAAGCAAGAAAGTTCATCGGCAAGGTGCTTTATATGAATCGCAGCGATATTCCAATGAAAGCGGGAGATTATTTTATCCAGGATATCATCGGACTTAAAGTTGTGGATGCCGAAAACGGAACCGTTTACGGAGAAGTTTCCGATGTTGCGCCCACCGGCGCAAACGATATTTACTGTGTGCTCGGCGCGGACGGAAAAGAAACCTGGATCCCGGCTATTCCGCAGGTAATCAGCAAGGTAGATATCGACGGAGGCATTCTTGAAATAACTCCGATGAAAGGACTTTTTGACGATGAGGATTGATATTGCAACTCTTTTTCCGGAAATGTGCGAAGCTGTGCTTGGCACAAGCATAATCGGAAGAGCAAGAAGAGCCGGTTTTATCGAAATTTATTGCCATAACATCCGCGATTTTTCTGAAGATAAGCACCAGAGAGTCGATGCTGCCCCTTACGGCGGCGGAAACGGAATGCTTATGCAGGCGGACCCGATTTTTAAATGTTATGAGCACGTCTGTGAGGAATCGTGCTCAAAGCCTTTCGTAATTTATATGTCACCCCAGGGAACAGTGCTCAACCAGGCAATGGCCGTGGATTTTGCTGAAAATTATGAGCATCTGTTTCTTATCTGCGGACATTATGAAGGAATCGACGAACGAATAATAGAGGAGATTGTCGATAAAGAAGTTTCCATCGGCGACTTTGTAATTACCGGCGGCGAACTTGGGGCGCTTGTGCTCACAGACGCAGTCGGAAGACTTTGTGACGGGGTTCTTTCCGAAGACGTCTGTTTCGAGGACGAAAGCCATTTTTCCGGGCTTCTTGAATATCCTCAGTACACCCGCCCGCAGGTCTGGCACGGAAGGGAAGTTCCACAGGTTCTTCTTTCCGGAAATCATAGGCTTATTTCCGATTGGCGCCATGAACAGGCGGTAAAACGCACCATGGAAAAACGCCCGGATATGCTTAAAAAAGAGGAATAACAAACCATGTTCGGAACGATTGTTAACGTAATAGCGGTAGTTGTCGGCGGTACACTCGGCCTTTTGCTCAAAAAAGGCATAAAAAGCGAAATAATGGACAGCGTTATGAAAGCCGAAGGCGTTGCGGTTTTTATAATCGGAATGAACGGCGTTCTCGTAAACATGCTCTCTGTCGGAACCGACGGAAAAATAACCGATAACGGCGGGCTTATCCTTTTAATAAGCCTTGCCCTCGGAATGTTTATCGGCGAAATCATAAAACTTGATGACAGGATAAACGGCTTTGGAGGATGGATCGAAAAAAAGGTGAAATCCGACGGATTTTCAAAAGGATTTGTTTCCGCATTCATCATTTACTGTGTCGGTTCCATGAGCATTATCGGGGCGATAAACGACGGGCTTTCCGGCGACAGCAGCGTTCTTCTTGTTAAGAGTACCCTTGATTTCATCACCGCAATGGTTCTCGGTTCCGCTATGGGAATCGGGGCTGTTTTTGCGGCGGCACCGCTTTTTGTTTATCAAGGGGCAATTTCACTTTTTTCTTCGTTTATAAAACCGGTTATTGAAAGCTGTCCGGATATGATGACCCATTTCACAATGGTGGGTTATGCCATAATAATGTGCATCGGAATAAACTTTATTGCGGGCCAAAAAATAAAGACCGCAAACCTTCTTCCGGCAATGCTCGTTCCGGTGCTGTATAATGTGCTCAAGATGGTTGAAAACTTGTGGTAATTTTATACAAATAAACCGAATAAATTTAACCGTGATATGGGATTTTTATAGAAAATTACCTATTTCGTTGAATTAACTGTAATAAACTGTTATAATGTAAACACAATAAAAAGTTGTTATTGAGGAGATTTATAATATGTATTCTAACGCTGTTAAAGTTCAAAATCAGGTTGGTCTTCATGCACGTCCTGCAACTTTCTTCATCCAGAAATCCAATGAATTCAAATCCTCTATTTGGGTTGAAAAAGACGAAAGAAGAGTTAACGCAAAAAGCCTTCTTGGCGTTCTTTCTCTCGGAATTGTCGGCGGTACCGATATTACCATTATTGCAGACGGCATTGACGAAGAGGAAGCAGTAAATGCTCTTGTAAAACTTGTTGAATCCGGTTTTGCAGACTGATATTTATAAAAATTTGAATTTTTGCGCCGCAGATAGTGATATTTGCGGCGTTTTTTGTTACAATAGAGAAAAGTCTTCCCGGAGGGGAAGGTGGCGTTTCCGAAGAAAATGACGGAAGAGGGATTCTCTAAGAACGCGGAGCGCAGACAGAGATTTGTCGGAGATTATCCCTCCTCAGTCTGCTTCGCAGACAGCTCCTCCTCTGAGGAGCTTTTATTGAAAGGAGGCCGGAAAAATTGGATAACCCGAGATTGCCTTATCTCCATGAAAAAACACTGAGTCTTCCTATGGAACCCGGCGTCTATATAATGCACGACAAAAGCGGAAAAGTAATTTATGTCGGAAAGGCAAAAAAACTTAAAAACCGCGTAACAAGCTATTTCCGCAACGTTGAAAAACATCTTCCGAAAGTTTATAAAATGGTGGAACACGTCCACGATTTTGAATATATCGTAACGGACAGCGAATTTGAAGCGCTTATCCTTGAATGCAGCCTTATAAAACAATATTCGCCTAAATACAACATCCTGCTCAAAGATGACAAAGGCTACAGCTACGTACGGATTTCTCCCGGGCCTTACAGCCGGCTTTCCGGTGTTTTGCAAAAAAACGACGATGGCGCCGAATATCTCGGACCGTATATAAGCTCTTTTGTTGTCCGCCAGACCGTTGCGGAAGCAAACAAGGCTTTTATGCTTCCGACCTGCAGCCGTAAATTTCCCCAGGAATTCGGAAAGGGAAGACCCTGCCTCAACTATTACATCAAAAACTGTATGGGCGTTTGCCGGGGAAAAATTTCCGAAGAGGAATATAACGAAACCCTTAACGAAGCGATAGATTTTATCAAGGGCGGAAGCAGCGCTTCGGTTGAAAAACTTACCGAAAGAATGTTCGAAGCGGCAGAAGCGGAAGATTTTGAAAGAGCGGCGGTTCTTCGGGACAGAATAAAAGCTATTGAAGGAATTGCAAACCGCCAGAAGGTTGTTTTTTCAAAAATCAAGGAGCAGGATGTTGTAGCAATCGCGAAAAGCGGAGAAAATTGCTGCGCTGTTGTGCTGAGTTTCCGCGGCGGAAGACTTGTTGATAAAGATGAATATGTACTTAAAGATTTCGGAACAGAACCAGCTTTTGTAACGGAATTTCTCCAAAGTTTCTATTCCGAAAAAAACGATATCCCGAAAGAAATTGCACTTCATGAAAAATGCGAGGAAGCGGAACTTCTTGAACGCTGGCTTTCGGAAAAAGCCGGAAGAAAAGTCAGTATAACCGTTCCGCAAAAAGGCGAACGCAAACAGGTCACGGATATGGCCTATAATAATGCGGCGGAAAGACTTTCTCACGAAAAATCAAGAACAAGCAAGGAAGTTGCCGTCCTTGATGAGCTGGGAAGGATCCTTGGAATGGAAAAAGCCCCGGAAATTATAGAAGCTTACGATATTTCAAACTTCGGTTCCGAAACTGTTGTGGGCGGAATGGTGGTTTATGAAAACGCAAGACCAAAGCGGAGCGATTATAAAAAATTCTCAATAAAAACCGTTGTCGGAACAGATGACTATGCCTGCATGTGCGAAATGCTTGAACGGCGTTTTAACCATTATTTTGAAGAACAGGGGAGCGGGTCTTCTTTCGGAAGAAAACCCGACCTTATCCTTTTGGATGGCGGCAAAGGCCATGTTGCGGCGGTTCAGGAACTTTTTGACAGAATGGGAATTGATGTTCCGCTTTTCGGAATGGTAAAAGACGACCGCCACAGAACAAGAGCCATTGCAAAAAACGGCGGAGAGATTGCAATTTCTCCCGTGCGTTCCGTTTTTAATTTTGTGACAGCTGTTCAGGATGAAGTTCACCGTTTTACAATCGGTTACAGCCGCCGGAAGCACGCCAAAACGAATTTTGAAATGCTTATAACAAAAGCGGAAGGAATCGGCCCGAAACGCGCCGCAGCCCTTCTGAAGTATTTTAAGACCATGAAGGCGATAAATGCCGCAACGGAAGAAGAACTTTGTAAGGCGCCGGGAATGACAGCCGCGGCCGCAAAATCCCTTCGGGAATTCCTCGACAGCGAAGAATAACATTGACATTTATATCAAAAAATAGGATAATAGAACTATCTCGAACGGAGGTAAAATTATGAGAGTTATTACCGGAACCGCGAAGGGAAAACGCCTTGTTACCCCGGAAGGAAGGGATGTTACCCGCCCCACCGGAGAAAAAGTTAAAGAAGGAATTTTTTCTTCCATCCAGTTCCTTATAGAAGAAGCGGATGTGCTCGATCTTTTTGCCGGAAGCGGCCAGCTTGGAATCGAAGCTCTTTCCCGCGGGGCAAGATCCTGCGTTTTTGTTGACAGCGCAAAGGTTGCCCAGAAATGCATAACCGAAAACCTTAAAAACTGCGGTTTCACCGATATTGCAAAGCTTAAAACCGGAGATGCGCTTATGTATCTTTCAAGTGCTTTTGAAAGATTCGATATTGCGTTTCTCGATCCGCCCTATGCGGCGGAACAGCTTCCGGTGGTGCTTCCCGCTGTTTCAAAAGTAATGCGTACCGGCGGAATTGTTCTTTGCGAAACCGCAAAGAGCATCGATCTTCCGGAAGAAGCCGGAAAACTTGTAAAAGCAAAGGAATACCGCTACGGAAGCACAAAAGTGCTTATGTATAAACGCGGTGAGGATTGATTTTTATGAAAAAAGCAGTTTGTCCCGGAAGTTTCGATCCGATAACGAACGGACATGTTGATATTATTAAAAGAGCGGCGGAACTTTTTGACGAAGTTACCGTTCTTGTTGTAACAAATCCGGATAAACACTGCGTTTTTTCTACGGAAGAACGCTGCAGACTTATCGAAAAAGCTGTTGAAGGAATAGACGGAATAAAAGTTGATTCTTTCAGCGGACTTCTTGCGGATTATGTTAAACAAAACGGAATAAACGCCATTGTTAAAGGAATCCGGTCTTCTTCGGATTTTGAATATGAATTCCAAATGGCGCTTGCCAACAGAAGCCTTGCGCCTGAAGCGGAAACTGTTTTTATAACCGCAGACCCGCAAAATATGTACGTAAGCTCCAGCCTTATCCGGCAGATTGCCTGTTTTGGCGGAGATGTTTCGGATTTTGTTCCGAAAAACATAGCTTCGGAAATTGAAAAAAGACTTAAATAAGGGGAGGACATAAATTATGCCTATTGAAGAAATTCTTGATCAGCTTGATGAACTTATCGACCGTTCCTGGTCCCTTCCGCTTACCGGCGGACGCTGCGTTGTTGATGCAGACAAGGTCCGCGAACTTCTTGATGATGTTCGCCTTAACCTTCCTACCGAAATAAGACAGGCACAGTCAATTGTTGCAGACCGCACCGCCATTGTTGAAGAGGCAAAAAAAGAAGCGGAAGCAATTATTGCCAGAGCGGAAAAACGCGCCGCAGCACTTGTTGATGAACAGGAAATTGTTCGCCAGAGCAAAAATAAAGCCGCTGAAATTACCCAGCAGGCACAGCAGCAGAGCCGCGAAATGCGTCAGTCCGCAAAAGATTTTGTTGATGGAATTCTTAAAAACACCGAAGAAACTCTTGCGGCTTCCCTTACCGAAGTAAGAGGTACAAGAAGCGCATTTAACCAGCAGCAGAAAGTTGCCCAGGCAGCAATGCAGCCTGCACAGAAATAAAACCCGGAAAAAAGCGGCGGAATTTTTCGCCGCTTTTTTTTGCACCCACCGCGCCCCACAAAATCAAAAAAATCTTTAAAAATACAGAACATTCACCCATAAAAAAGTCCGTTTTTATCAAAACGGACTTTTTTATTTCCACTTTTAACCAAAACATTGTAAAAGGTGCGTTTTTTCGCATTATTATGCCGAAAAATTAAAATGTAAATTTTTCAAAATACTATTGATTTTTCTGTATTTTGCTGTATAATAGTACTGAAAGTGGTGAAGTGTGGGGAAAGGTGGCTAAACTTTCCTGAATTTCATCAAAAACAATGGGAGGAGGGAAGATATTGTTCATAGGCGAATTTTTCCATAGCTTTGATGAAAAAGGCCGCGTTAATTTTCCGGCAAAGCTTCGTGAAGAACTTGGGGAACAGTTTGTTATCACAAAAGGTCTTGACGGCTGTCTTTCCGCCTATTCAATGGAAAAATGGGAACGTATGAGCAAACTTGTCGAAGGTCTTCCCCAGGCAAAAGCAAGAGATCTTAAACGCTTTATGTTTTCTTCCGCGACCATTGTAAACCCCGATAAACAGGGAAGAGTTCTTGTTACCCAGACTCTTCGCAATTATGCGAAAATTACAAAAGATATTGCCGTAATCGGCGCTTCCGACCACGTTGAACTTTGGGACAGAGAAAGATGGAACGAACTCAACGCGGCAATGGATTCCGACGATATCGCCGCCGCAATGGACGAGCTTGGATTCTGAGGTGGCTTTGATGAGTGAACTTGAATTTAAACATATTTCGGTAATGCTCAACGAATGTATTGAGCAGCTTGATATAAAACCGGATGGTATTTATATCGACGGAACCGCCGGCGGAGCCGGACATTCTTCCGAAATTGCAAAACGCCTTACAACCGGAAAACTTATCGCGCTGGATAAGGATCCGGATGCAATAAAAACCGCAAGCGAACGCCTTGCAAAATACCCTTGCGCCGAGGTCATCCGTTCCGATTTTGCCGAGATTCCCGCAGTTCTCGACAGACTTGGAATTGATAAAGTGGATGGAGTCCTGCTGGACCTCGGCGTAAGCTCCCACCAGCTTGACGCTGTGGAGCGCGGGTTCAGCTATCACCACGAAGCACCGCTTGATATGCGCATGAGCCAGGAAGGAACTTCTGCTTATGACCTTGTAAACAATGCTTCCGGCGCACAGCTTGCAAAAATTCTTTATGATTACGGTGAAGAAAAATTCACCCCAAGGATTGTAAACGCAATAGTCGATGCAAGAGCGGTGAAACCTATTGAAACAACGACCGAACTTGCGGAAATTGTTAAAAACGCATATCCTGCTGCGGCAAGAAGAGGCGGCGGACATCCGGCGCGCCAAACTTTTCAGGCTCTGAGGATATGCATAAATGGGGAACTTGATCGCCTTGCGGAAGCTCTTGACAGAGTGTTCGACAGGCTTGCCCCCGGCGGAAGATTTGCGATTATAACCTTCCATTCCCTTGAGGACAGAATGGTAAAAAGAGCCTTTGCCGAATATACAAAAGGTTGCACCTGCCCCCCGGAATTTCCGGTTTGCGTTTGCGGAAAAACCCCAAGAGGCAAACTTACAACAAGAAAACCCATTGAACCCACAAAAGAGGAATTGGAATATAACCACAGAAGCCGGAGCGCAAAGCTTCGTGTTATTGAAAAAATCTGATTTTTACGAAAGGAGGATAACGCTTTGACGGAGATTGCTTATAATCTTGATGCTTTTGTTCCGAAAACCGCAGAACAGCATGATAAGGAACTTAAAAAACGTTCGCTTAGGATAATTGAAAACCGCCGCAAGGAAAAAGTTATTGCTCCGGTAAAAATTATTCTCGGCGGAGCGGTTGCAATCATCGTATGCGTTATTATGATATACAGCCAGGTGGTTCTTACCGAACTTACAAGCGAAGTAAGTTTTTATGAAAACCAGATTGTCGAACTTGACACGGAATATGTAAGACTTCAGGGCGAACTTGAAGCAACAACTTCCATAAAAACCCTTGAGGAAGCGGCAGAAACAAAACTTGGGCTTGCAAAGATCGATTCCAGCCAGGTGGAATACGTAAGTCTTACGGGCACCGACGAAATTTCTGTTGCCCGCACAGGCGGAAAATATCTTATAAAACAATATTGGGATAGCTTTGTTGAATTTGTGGCGGAATACTTGCCGCTTTGATGTAATAGTATTGATATGTAGCGCCGCTGCGATTTTTGTCATGCGGCGCTGTCTTCATAATTGGGGATATGGCGAAAAATGGCTTAAAAACAGGCTGAAGGAGGAAATTGTTCGGAAAAATGAGTAAATCACCGAGTACAATTATAAAAATAAGAATACTGGCGGCCTGCGCTGTTGCACTTCTTGGCTTCGGGGTAATAATCGGTCGTCTGTTTTATATCCAGATTGTGGAATCAGAGGAATACCAGCGCCAGGCGGCGGAAACACAGCTTTCGATTACAACAATCGCGGCAAACCGCGGCGCAATCTATGATTCCAACGGAAACAAACTTGCAATGAGCACCACAGCCTGGACCATTTGTATAGCTCCGAACTATATCGAAAGCGATACAGACAAGGAACTTATTATATCCGGACTTTCCGAAATTCTCGGAGTCAGCGAAACGTTTTTAAGAGAGCAATGCGGAAGAGATACGCTTTATGCGGCGATAAAAGCGAGAGTAAGCAAGGATATTGTTGAAGAAGTAACGGCTTTTGCCGCAAACAACGGCGTTTCAAGATGCATTTTTGTTGTCGAGGACGTTTCAAGAAAATATCCTTACGAAAATTTTGCGGCTTCCGTAATCGGTTTTGTAAACTCGGATTATGTGGGTTCCTACGGCCTTGAAGCTTACTATGATGAAATACTCAGAGGAACTCCGGGAAAACTTATATCCGCGCAGGATTCCTGGGGACAGAAAATGCCTTTTGAATATGAAGAACTTTATTCTTCCGAAGACGGAAACAGCCTTGTTACAACAATTGACGAAGGTATTCAGTATTTTGTTGAAAAACACCTTGAACTTGCGGTAAAGGAACACGACGTTCAAAAACGCGCCGCCTGTATTGCAATGGACCCCAACACCGGAAAGATCCTTGCAATGGCAACCAAGGGCGACTTTGACCCCAACAGCTACACTTCGCTTCCGGATTCCGTAAAAGAAGAAATTCAAAGACTTCCGGAAGACGAACGGGGCGAAGCCACAAGACAGGCGCAATATGATATGTGGCGAAACAAAGCTATTTCCGACCCTTATGAACCGGGTTCTGTTTTCAAGATAATAACCCTTTCGGCTGCTCTTGACAGCAACACAACAACTCTCGGCGACAGATTCACATGTATAGGTTATGCAAACGTTGCCGACAGAAAAATTTCCTGCTGGCAAAGCCACGGCCACGGCGACCAGACACTTGCGGATGCGGTTCAGAACTCTTGCAACCCCGCCTTTATTCAGATCGGAATGAATATGGGCATCTCCAATTTCCAAAACTATTTCGAGGCCTTTGGCCTTACCGAAAAAACCAATATAGATCTTCCCGGCGAAGCGGCAAGTATCTATCATACAAAAATGACCGAGATGAACCTTGCCTCAAGCTCCTTCGGCCAGACTTTTAAAGTAACTCCCATCCAGCTCATAACCGCGGTTTCCGCGGCGGTAAACGGCGGATATCTTTACGAACCGTATCTTGTTCAAAAGGTCGTTTCAGCGGACGGAAGCGTTGTTGAAGAATATGAACCCACTCTTGTCCGCCAGGTTATTTCTGAACAAACTTCAAAAACCGTAAGAGATATACTCGAAACCGTTGTAAGCGACGGTTCCGGTAGAACCGCGGCTGTTCCCGGATATAAAATCGGGGGCAAAACCGGTACATCCGAAAAACTTGACCAGCTCAGCAAAGAGGGCGAAGTTGAAGCCTATGTTTCTTCCTTCCTTGCGGTTGCTCCGGCGGATGACCCCAAGGTGGTAATCCTTCTTCTTCTTGATGAAGCACAGATGGAAAACCCCTATGGTTCGGTTGTTGCGGCTCCTGTCGTTGGCGCAATGCTTGCGGATATTCTTCCTTACATGGGAATCGAACCAAGCTATACAGAAGCGGAACTTGAAGCAATGACCGGAAAAGTAAAAGACGTAACCGGCCAGCTTGTTCACGATGCAATGACCGTTCTTCGTCTTCAGGGCTATTCCGTTACCATTGTCGGCGAAGGAACAACAGTCGTTGCCCAATCCCCGGAAGCAAAATCCGTTCTTTCCGCCGGCGGAACAATAACCCTTTATACTGATGAAAGCCTTATCCCGAAAGAAATCGAAGTTCCGGACGTTGCCGGAATGAGCGTTACCGAAGTCAACAACGCCATAATCGGAGCGGGACTTAAACTTAAACTTATCGGTGTTTCCGAATCTGCCGAAAACCAGGTGGCTTACAGCCAGACTCCTGCGGCAGGAGAAAAGGTAATGCCGGGAACCATAATCGAAGTTACCTTCACAATTGATTCCGGAGAACCGGAAGAAGGCGAAGGCTGATAAAAAAACTGTCGGAGGTGATGTTATGCTGTTATCCGAACTTTTAAAGGACGTTGAATATTCCGGAAAAATCGAAGATATTGAAATAAAGGACGTTACGGGAGATTCCAGAAGAGTTGAACCGGGTTCGGTCTTTGTGTGCATAAAAGGCGGAAATATCGACGGTCACGAATATGCCTCGGCCGCAAAAAGAAACGGAGCTTCATGGATCGTTGCCGAAAGAGATACGGGTATTTCCGAACAGATAATCGTTCCGAACAGCCGCGCGGCCTATGCAAAAATGTGCGCAAATCTTAACGGAAACCCGGCCGATAAAATGAAACTTATCGGCGTTACCGGTACCAACGGAAAAACAACCATAACCTATCTTATAAAACATATTCTCGAATCCGCCGGCAAAAAAGTTGGACTTATCGGAACGATCCAGAACCTTATCGGCGATATTTCCCTTCCGGCGAAATATACAACTCCGGATGCATCGGAGCTCCACGTTATCTTTTCAAGAATGGCAAACGCAGGTTGCGAATATGTTGTGATGGAAGTTTCTTCCCAGGCTCTTGACCAGAAACGCGTTGAGGGGTGCCATTTTGAAACCGCGGTTTTTACAAATCTTACGCAGGATCATCTTGATTACCACGGAACCATGGAAAATTATTTCGATGCGAAAAAGGAACTTTTCCGAAACTGCGAAAAAGCCGTTGTCTGCATCGACGATAATTACGGAAAGCGCCTTTTAAAAGAACTTTCCGTGCCGGTCAC
This sequence comes from Oscillospiraceae bacterium, assembly GCA_017435745.1. Taxonomy (GTDB): domain Bacteria; phylum Bacillota; class Clostridia; order Oscillospirales; family Ruminococcaceae; genus UMGS1668. The sequence continues at coordinate 11,315 of JAFSEN010000059.1, read as the reverse complement.
GGCTGTTTCAATCGGGGATATTTCCGCGGATTATACCGCCCATGACGTAAAAAATTATTCCGACGGCTGCAAATTTGCAATGGTCGGAACGGGGAATATCGGAAGAGTAAAATTTTCCATGCCCGGAAAATTTTCCGCTTCCAACGCAATGCTTGCTGCCTGTGCCGCAATGAACTGCGGGCTTTCGTTCGAGGAAGCGGTTGAAGGGCTTAACACCTGCCCGGGAGTAAAAGGCAGGGTCGAGGTTATCCACAAAGGCGATTTTACCGTAATACGCGATTTTGCCCATGGCCCGGATGCACTTGAAAAAGTTCTTGATTCAATAAAAGAATGTGCGGAGGGAAGAATAATCACCCTTTTTGGCTGCGCCGGAAACCGCGATAAAACAAAACGCCCGAAAATGGTAAATGCGGTTGCGGAAAAATCCGATTTTATGATTCTTACAAGCGATAACCCAAGACATGAAGCAGTTGAGGAAATTGCTGAAGATACCCTTCCGGCAATAAAAAAATGCAAGGTGCCTTATTATTACGAACCGGACCGCTATAAGGCTATAAAATGGGCACTTGAACATTGCGAAAGCGGCGACGTTCTTCTTCTTGCGGGAAAAGGCCACGAGGATTACCAGGTCCTCGATTTCGGAACGGTATATTTTGACGAAAAAGTAATCGTAAAAAATTTCATCGAGGAAATGCAAAAATAAAAAGCGAAAGGGGAATGAATTTTGCTTCCGTTAAAACTTAAAGAAATTGCAAAAGCAATCGGCGCAAAATCGAATACCGAAATTCCCGATATCGAAATCACAAATATTTGTACGGATTCAAGGGATGTAAGACCCGGAAGCATTTTTGTTGCTCTTTGCGGCGAAAAATTCGACGGCCATGCCTTTGTAAAAACCGCCATGGAAAACGGCGCCCTCTGGGCAGTTGTTCAGAAGGAAGGGGATTACGGAACCGATAAACTTCTTTTTGTAAACACAACCCGCCAGGCTTTTCTTGATATTGCGGGTCTTTACAGAAGCAAGTTCAGCCCAAAGGTGATTGCCGTTACGGGTTCCGTTGGAAAAACCACCACAAGGGAAATGATAGCTTCTGTTATAAAAAGCAGGTATAAGACCCTTAAAACCGAAAATAATCTTAACAACGAAGTTGGCGTTCCGAAAACCATTCTTGAACTTGATGAAAGTATTGAAGCAATGGTACTTGAATTCGGAATGGTAAATCTTGGGGAAATCAGGGAACTTACTGTTCCGGCAAAACCGGATATCGCAGTTATAACCTGCATCGGAACCTGCCATATCGAAAATCTCGGTTCAAGAGAAAACATAAAGAAAGCAAAATTTGAAATTGTCGAAGGCCTTAAAAAAGGCGGAACCCTTTTTATCAACAAAGACAACGACATGATGAAAGAAATTTGTCTTCCGGACTATAATGTGGTATACTATGCTGTTGAAGATGCTTCTGCAGATATCCGCGCAAAGGATATTGAAGAACACGGCGGCGAAACGGATTTTACCATTGTTTCCGAAAGCGGAGAATACCGTGCTCATATCCCGGCAATGGGCGTGCATAACGTGCTCAACGCGCTTGCCGGATTCGGCGCAGGCGTTGCCGCGGGGATTGAACCGGAGCAGTGCGCAAAAGCTCTTGCAAACTTCAAAAACACCGGAATGCGCCAAAAAGTGCAGGTTTGCCGCGGTGTAACGGTTGTCGAAGATTGCTATAACGCAAATCCGGATTCCATGAAAGCGGCTTTGAACACACTCGGTGCTCAAAATCTTCCGGAAGGTGCTCGAAAAATCGCCGTGCTCGGCGATATGCTCGAACTTGGAACAGTTGCGGAAAGTTCCCACTATGAAATCGGAAAACTTGCCGCAGAAAAAGCGGATTTTCTTTTCTGTTTCGGCGAACTTTCAAGGCTTATTGCGGCCGGCGCATGGGTCAACGGAATGAAAGAAACGGCTTTCCATTTTGAAACAAAGGAAGAACTTTCCGAAAAACTTCGAAAAACCGCAGAACCCGGCGATATGGTCTGGCTTAAGGCCAGCCGCGGAATGCGTTTTGAGGACATAGCGGAAGCATTTTACGAAGAAACATAAAACGGAGGAATTATCATGCAGATTGCAATAGTTGCATTTGTTGCGTTTGTAATAGCCGCTCTTTCAGGACATTGGCTTATCCCTGCTCTGAGAAAGCTCCATTTCGGACAGAGCATTTATGAGCTCGGTCCGAACTGGCATAAAAACAAGGAAGGCACCCCCACCATGGGCGGAATTATGTTCATTATCGGAATTCTTGCCGCAAGCTGTCTTGCCTTTTTCTTCCTTGCGGATGCTCCCGCAACGGAAAAAATAAGATACGGAAGCGGCCTTGTTATGGCTCTTGGCTATGGCCTTCTCGGTTTTATCGATGACTATACCAAAATTGCAAGAAAACAGAATGAAGGACTCACCGCAAAACAAAAACTTATCGGTCAGATTCTTCTTGCGATAATGTTCCTTGTGGGTCTTCAGATTTCCGGAACTCTTTCCACCACCCTTATTGTTCCGTTCATCGGACAGTTTGATATTGGTTTCCTTTATTATCCTCTTGCGGTATTTATTATTGTCGGAGCTTCCAATGCGGTAAACCTCACCGACGGAATCGACGGACTTTGTTCTTCCGTAACTTTTGTCTGCGCCTGCGGATTTATCGTAATGGCGGCAATGCTCCAGAACACCGCAATGGGCTTTATGGCGGCTGCGGTTGCAGGCGGCTGCGCAGGATATTTCCTTTGGAACTGCCACCCGGCAAGAGTTTTTATGGGCGATACCGGCTCTCTCTTCCTCGGCGGAATGGTTTGCGCTCTTGCTTTCGGTCTTAACATTCCGATGATACTCGTTTTCGCCGGAATTGTTTATGTTCTCGAAACGCTTTCCGATATTATCCAGATCGGAGTTTATAAGCTCCGCAAAAAGCGCGTTTTCAAAATGGCTCCTATCCACCATCATTTTGAAATGAGCGGCTGGAGCGAATGGAAAATTGTTATCGTATTTTGTATTGTGGGCGCAATCGGCGCGGCAATTTCCGTTCTTGCGGTAACAATGCTTTAAAAAATCCACAGTTTAAGTTTTTTTAGGAAAGGCAGAAAATGAAAGCTATCACCATTGATCTGAACAGCTTCATACCGAAAGCGGCCGCAAAAGAGCATATTCTTGAACCGAAGCACAGACGCGGCAAGATCGACATTACTTTTCTTGTAATCGTTCTTGTTTTGCTGACAATCGGCCTTGTAATGCTTTTTTCCGCAAGCCATGCTTACGCTTTTTATAACAAAGGCAACAGCTTTTATTATATCGAGCGCCAGCTTTTTCTTGCTGTGGGCGGAGTTGCGGCAATGCTTGCTCTTTCTCAGATAAACTATAAAATATTTCAGAAATATTCAATTCTTATTTATTGCGGCGCGGCAATGCTTCTTCTTATAGCGGATATATTCATGCGCGACCAATATGGTTTTGCGCGTTGGATATATATCGGCGGCTTTTCGTTCCAGCCTTCGGAAATTGCAAAATTTGCAATAATCGTTCTTTTTGCACATTTTGCCGCAACAAATGCCGAAAAAATGAAAACTTTCCGTTATGGAGTAATGCCTTTCGGTGTTGCGCTGGGAATAGTGGCGCTTTTGGTTATTTTGAGCCGCCATCTTTCCGGTACAATCATCATCGGCGCTCTCGGAATATCCATGATGTGGTTCGGCGGAACAAGGTTCGTTTATTTCGGCGCTCTTATCGGAGTAGGAGCGGCGGCGGTTGCGCTGGTAATTATTTTCCCCCAGTTCATGGCATATACCGGCGACAGGGTACAGGTTTGGCTCGATCCGTATTCGTATTACCACGAAGGCGGATTCCAAACGATACAGGCCCTTATTGCAATCGGTTCCGGCGGAATTTGGGGCGCGGGGCTTGGAAATTCCCGCCAGAAATATCTTTATATTCCCGAACCGCAAAACGACTTTATTTTCCCGGTAGTCTGCGAAGAACTCGGTTTCATCGGTGCTTCTGCAATAATTCTGCTTTTTGCTCTTCTTGTTGCAAGGGGATATATAATCGCTATGCGCTGCCCGGACAAATTCGGTTCTCTTCTTGCCGCCGGATGCGTTACCCATATAGGATTGCAGGTGCTTCTGAATCTTGCGGTTGTTACCAACACTATCCCGAACACGGGAATATCTCTTCCGTTCTTTTCATACGGCGGAACAGCGCTTCTTATGACCCTTGGTGAAATGGGCGTTGTGCTTTCGGTTTCAAAAAAATCTGTAATACAGAAAGGCTGAGCATAAATTTATGAAGATACTTTTTGCCTGCGGAGGAACCGCCGGACATATAAATCCGGCCGTTGCTGTTGCAAATTATATGAAAGAACATGACCCGGAAACAAAGATTCTTTTTGCCGGAAATCCGAACGGAATGGAAGCAAGGATTGTTCCCAACGCCGGATATGATTTTGCGCCTATAAAGGTTCTTGGAATCCAGCGCAGACTCAGCATGCGCAACATTAAAAATAATATAAAAGCCCTTTGGTATCTTGCGGGAAGCAGTTCCCGGGCAAAAGAGATTATCGAAGGCTTTAAACCCGACGTGGTTATCGGAACAGGCGGTTACGTAAGCGGCCCCGTTGTAAGAAAAGCCGCTCTTATGGGTTATAAAACAATTGCGATGGAAAGCAACGCCTTTCCGGGAATGACCACAAAGCTTCTTGCAAAATACGTTGATAAAATCCTTCTTGATGTGGAAGAAAGCAAAAAACATCTTCCGGAAGGAAAGGAATATGTCGTTACCGGAAACCCGGTGCGCCAGGAAATTTTTACCGAAGACAGAAAAGCCGCAAGGGAATATTACGGAATCGGCGACAGGCTTTGCATCCTTTCCTTCGGCGGAAGCCTTGGTGCTCAAAGGCTTAACGAAGCGGTTTCCGAACTTATGGCATGGCATCTTGAAGAAAAAAACTATGTCCATATCCATGGTTCCGGTTCATATTACGGCCCTTCGTATTATTATGACATGCTCAAAGAAAAGGGCATTGATGCTTCCGAGCACGACAACCTTATAATCAGGGAATACATAAACGATATGCCTCGCTGCCTTGCGGCGGCGGATCTTGTAATTTCCCGCTGCGGAGCAATAACCCTTGCGGAGCTTAAAGCCGCAGGAAGAGCCTCGGTGCTCATTCCTTCGCCCAACGTTGCGGAAAATCACCAGTACCATAACGCAATGGTGCTCGCAAACCACGAAGCCGGAGTTGTAATTGAAGAAAAGGATCTTACCGGCGAACTTCTTTGCAAAACAGTAAAAGAACTTTTGGAAAACCCGGAAAAACTTAAAAAACTTTCCGAAAACGCAAAAGCTCTTGCAATAGTTGATGCCAACGAACGCATCAGAAAAGAAATTTTGGATCTTTACGAAAGATAAACGGCGAAAAATGAAGTTTAAAATCAAAAAAACGGAAAAAAAGCAAACCGAAAAAAGGTTTGTGGATAATGCAAAGAAAAAACAGCGTAAGGCGAACAAACGCCGCAGAGTAACGCCGTTTTTAATTGTTGTGTCCGTTTTTATTTTTGCCGCGGCGGTTTATCTTTGCCTTACAATGCTTTTCAATGTTGACCGTATAATAATCGAGGGCAACACGCTTTACGAAGAGCGAAAACTTATCGAAACTTCCGGAATAGAAAAAGGCGAAAACCTTTTTGAAGTCAACACAGCCTATGCGGAGGATAAACTCTATACGGTTTACAGCTATATTGAAGAAGTTGAGGTAAAAAGAAGCTTCCCCAACGCCGTAAAAATAAAAATTACCGAAGCGGAACCTTTTTCTGTAATTGAGGAAGCGGACGGCTATACCCTTGTGAGCACCGGCGGAAAAGTTCTCGAGCGCGGGCTCGAGGAAGTTCCGGACAGAATGCTTTCCGTCCGCGGACTCAGCACCATTACGAGCACCGAAGACGATGTAAAGCGCATGGATCTGATGAAAAGAATAATAAATTCCATGAAGACATTTGAAATGGAAAATTATAATTTCCTCGATTTAAGCGACACCCTTGAAATTACGATGATTTATGAAAACCGCGTAAAAGTCGTGCTTGGAAATGAACTTGAACTTGAATATAAACTCCAGTTTGCGGATAACGTAATTACCGAAAAACTTTCGAAAACCGGTTACCAGCTTGTTGATGCTTCGGTTCCGGGCGAAATCATGACGAAGGAAATGACCGTTTCCCCCTGGGATTCTCTCGGAAGAGTTACCGGAACGGGATATGCGGACGAAGACGAAGAATAAGAAGGTTCAAAAATGGAAAAGAAAAAAAGATATTTTTTTATAAGTCTTATTGTGATGTCGATATGCAATATTCTTACTTCGTGCGTAAATATATTTGACATCGATCTTCCGGATTTTGTTTTTGCAATTTATATAATTGTTTTGCTTGCGTCGGTTTTTGCCGTGGTTTATTTTTCAATAAAATTATGGCTTGGCAAAATGGAAGATAAAAAATAATGTTGAAAAAGGCGGAAAATTTTTCCGCCTTTTTTTGTCGAAAAGATTTTAAAAAATTAATATAAAAAATAATAATATAAACCTTGAAAAACTCGGTGAAAACTGATAATATTGTATTAGGATTATTCTGTCCATTTGAGGAAGTTAAAACGGAGGATAATTAGATATGCAGATGAATTTTGATATGGATAATGAAACCGGTCGTGTTATTAACATAAAAGTTGTCGGCGTCGGCGGAGGCGGCGGCAACGCAGTTAACCATATGGTAGTAAGCGAAGTTCAGGGCGTTGAGTTCATTTCTCTCAACACCGACAGACAGGCGCTTATGAAATCCAAAGCAACCGTAAAAACCGTAATCGGCGAAAAAACCTGCAAAGGCGGCGGCGCCGGCGGCAACCCCGATATCGGCCAGAGAGCAGGCGAAGAAAGCCGCGACGAAATCCTTGCTGCTCTTAAAGGTGCACAGATGGTTTTTGTAACCGCAGGTATGGGCGGCGGCACCGGAACCGGTTCCGCAGCTATCGTTGCTGAAGTTTCCCGCGAGCTCGGCGCACTTACTGTAGGCGTTGTAACAAAACCCTTTGCTTTTGAAGGCAAACACAGAATGGAACAGGCCGAAAGCGGAATTCTTGCGCTTCGCGACCATGTTGATGCGCTTATCGTAATCCCCAACGAAAGACTTAAAGAAGTTTCCGAAACCAAAATCACCCTTATGAATGCTTTTGCACAGGCTGACGATGTTCTCCGCCATGGTGTACAGAGCATCAGCGACCTTATCAATATCGAAGGTTTCATCAACCTCGACTTTGCAGACGTTTGCACCATTATGAGAGATGCAGGCGTTGCACACATGGGCGTAGGCCGCGCTTCCGGTGAAGACAAAGCTGAAAAAGCAACCAGAGCCGCAATTTCCAGCCCGCTTCTCGAAACTTCCATCGAAGGCGCACACAGAGCAATCGTAAATATTCTTGCTTCTCCCGATGTAAGCCTTGATGATATCGATAAAGCGACCACTATGGTAAGCGAAGCCTGCGCAGACGACGTAAACCTTATCTTCGGTGTTGCTTTTGATGAAAACATGAATGACGAAATGGCAATCACAGTTATTGCAACAGGTTTTGATGATAACGGTGTAAAAAAATCTTCCGGCACAATTCCTGCATTCATGACCGGTTTTGGCGATGATGAACCCGCCGCACCGAGCGACACTTTCCTTGATGACGATCTTATGTCCCTTTTCGGCAGAAAATAATTTAAGATTATTTATAAAAATCCCTTCCGCTTTGCGGAAGGGATTTTTTTTGTAATATAACCCCTTTTTCTCTCATAAAATTCCATGAGAAAGAGGGTGTTTTTTATTTCTACAGAGAGATATTCGGATTTTAACAGTTTGATAGAACGTTATGAGCAGGAGATGAGAAAACTTTTTGAAGAACAGCAAAAAAGTTCCGGTTTTGAAAAAAGGATAATGGAAACAATGGCTCCGGCAAAAGAATCCGATTCCGATACAGTCCGGGAAACTCTTCCGCAGGAAACCGCGGAAGAAAACTCCGCAAGCCCTGTTCCCGACGGAATCGGAAATATTATTGTTGAAGTAACAACGGGAAGAGGCGCAGTGCCGATTTACGGGGCAACCGTTGTGATAGACAGATTCGATACGGATGACGAAAAAGGAAGGCAGGAACTTGTTGCAATTGAAACAACAAACCAAAGCGGAAGAACCCGTTCCGTGGCGGTGAATACTGTCAGCAGGGAACTTTCCCTTGAACCCGGGAACACAGAACCTTTTTCAACGTTTTACGTCACAGCGGACGAAAAGAATTTTGAACCTGTGAAAAGCCGCCCGGTGGATGTTTTTGCAAACGAGGTTTCAATTTTGAAAATCGACCTTGTTCCAAAGCCTGAAAAGCTTTCCGGAGGTGGAACAAATGGTTAAAACCTATGTTGCCGTTCCGGAATTTATAACTGTGCATCTTGGCGCACCGGATTCCCCGGCGGAAAACGTAACCGTTTCTTTTCCGGAATATATAAAAAACGTTGCCTCAAGCGAAATTTATCCAACCTGGCCGGAAAATGCAATCAGGGCAAATATCTATGCGCAGGTAACTTTTGCGCTAAACCGAATTTATACCGAATGGTACAGAAGCAGGGGATATCCCTTCGATATAACCTCCTCCACAAGCTATGACCAGAAATTTATCAAAAACCGAAATATTTTTGAAAACATAAGCGAAATTGTTGACGATATTTTTAACCGATATGTTGTAAAACAGGGCAGCCAGAACCCATATTTTACGGAATACTGCAACGGAACAACCGTTACCTGCAACGGGCTTTCCCAATGGGGAACAGTTGATCTTGCAAACCGCGGAATGACTCCGTACGAGATTTTGCAGTATTATTACGGCGATGATATTGACATAAAAACCGCGCCGATTTTGCCCTATGTGGAATCCTATCCGGGCGAACCGCTGAAATTGGGAAGCAGAGATTACGAAGTCCGGCTTCTTCAGCAAAGGCTGAACCGAATTGCCCGAAATTTTCCGGCAATTCCCCGTATTAATCCTGTGGACGGAGTTTTTGGGGAACAGACGGAAAACGCGGTGAAAACTTTTCAGCGCGTTTTCAATCTTACCCCCGACGGAATAGTCGGATCGGCAACATGGTATAAAATTTCGTTTATTTATACTTCGGTGCGCCGCCTTTCGGAACTTTACGGCGAAAACGTAAGCCTTTCGGAAGTTCCTACACAGTTTGTGGAACCGCTTGAACTCGGCGACAGAGGAGAAAGAGTGCGTCTTTTGCAATATTATATAAATGTTCTTGCGGCGTTTTATGAAGAACTTTCGGAAATTAGGGAAGACGGTGTTTTTGGGGAAGAAACAAGGCAGCAGGTGCTGAATTTTCAAAATACGTTCGGGCTGAATCCGGACGGAATTGTCGGAATCGGAACCTGGGATGCGCTTTATGACGCATATATAGGAATTTTGCGTTCCGTTCCGCAAAAATTTTTCAACGATACCGTAAATGTTCCGAACGTGGGGCAATATCCCGGATTCAATTACCAAAGGAGCTGATTTTTTGAACGAAGAACATGAATTCAACATAAGGCAGATTCAGCGCGCCCTTCGGATTTTGCATAAAAGCGGCGAAGACATTCCGGTTGTTTTTGAAGACGGAATTTTCGGCGAAGAAACGGAAAAAGCTGTTCTTGCCTTTCAAAAACTGAATAATTTAACGCAAAACGGAATTGTTGATTACGATACATGGGTTTTGCTTATGGAAAACGCAAACAGATATATTATGGAAAACGCCGAACCTTTTCCTATTTTTCCTTATGTAAGCGACGAGGAAAATTCCGTTTTGCCGGAAGAAGAGGGAAAGGCAATTTGGTTTTTGCAAGCGATGCTTATCGCCATTGCCGAAAAATATTCCGGAATAAACGGAGTTGAACTTAACGGAAAAAACGACGGGCCGACAAAGAACGCGGTGAAATATATTCACGAAAAAAGCGGTGGTGAAAAAACCGACGGAAGCCTTACCAAAAAGACTTGGAATTCTGTTGCAAGGCTTTTCAACGCAATTTAAACAAATAGGGGCGGATATCATCCGCCCGTTTTTTTATAAAATTTTGTAAAGTATGCTTGACATATTGAAAAATCTGTGATATATTGTTTTTGTAAAGTTAACTTGACAAAAAATTCTTTTAGGAGGGATTGGTTTTTGAAAAACAGAATTGAAGAAATACGCAAGGGAAAAGGAATCCGCCAGGAGGATTTTGCAAAGATCATGGGCGTTTCACGCCAGACAATAAGCTCACTCGAAACCGGAAAATACAATCCTTCAATTTTCCTTGCCTATAAAATCGCAAAATTTTTTGAAATGACAATCGAAGAAGTTTTCATCTTCGATGAAGAAATTTAAACGGAGGAAAATTTATGAAACCCGAAAAAAAGATTTATCTGAATATTTTCTGGATTATTGCCGGTCTTGCGCTTATCATCTGCGGAATTTTTGAAATTGTTGACAGCTTCTGGAGCGGAATGGGCGGAGCTCTTGCCGGAGTTGGAATCATAAGAACCGTTCAGTTCGTAAAATACAGAAAAAATCCCGAATACCGCGAAAAAGTTGAAATTGAAGCAAACGACGAACGCAACAGATTTATAGGCGGAAGAGCATGGGCCTGGGCGGGTTATATTTTTGTTTTGATAAACGCCGTCGGTACCATTGTTTTCAGAGTTGCAGGAAATAATCTTCTTTCCCAATACTGCGCCTTTTCCGTTTGCGGAATCCTGCTTCTTTATTGGCTGTCCTTCCTGTTCCTGAGAAAGAAATATTAACGGAGTTTTTATAATGAAAAGTGTTGAAAGAAAACCCCGCAGAATCGCGGTTGGAATACTATCCATAATCGTTATCGCGATTATGTGGATCAAAAAAGATGTCCTTGGACTTTGGAGCGGAATTTCTTCGGAAGATCTGCTCCCGATGCTCGCAACAAATGCGGTTGTAATAATCGTAAGAATTGCGATTCTTGCCGGAATTATTTATCTTGCAAGAAAAGCGATTGCAAAAATAAAAGCTAAATAAAAATATCTCCGCGAAAAGGAGGAGCTTCACAACGAAGTTCCTCTGTTTTTTTGCAGATTAATTGTAGGGAACGGTCTTGACCGTTCCGTTTTTTTATATAAAAGCAACCCCATTTCTTTTGTAACCAAAAGAAACCGGGTTGTGCCTGAAAAGAAAAGTTTGCACACCCCTGCCGTCGCTCCCGCGACAGCTGTCCCCTTT
>JAFSEN010000058.1 GCA_017435745.1 Oscillospiraceae bacterium | reverse complement strand
CCGAAGAACACCCTCATCCGTATTCAGTTTCCAGTAAAGACCGGAGCCGCAGCTTCCGCCAACTTCATAAACCTTCTTTTCTCCGCCGCAGTTATTGCAGATATAAATGCTGTAATTTGATGCGGAATGGGAGAAAACCCACTCGTGACCGATGGGGTCGGTATAATCCGCCATATAATATTCTTCGCAGTCGATGCAGGAATATTTTGTGTATCCCCATTGTTCGCACCGTGGCGCAACAACTTCCGAAATGAACATATGGCCGACTATGCTGAATGTTTTCCAGGTTATCGTTCCTCCGTATTGCAGACGGATGGAAGGAGTCCAGGCACTGTTACCCGTTCTGTAAAGTGCGTTTGTTTTTGTGTTAGCAAAAACATTTTCCTGAAAAGCCGGAGGATTTCCGGTGAACTTTATTTTATTAAGGCTTGCGCAGTTTCCGAAAGCATATTCATCGATTCTCATCACTGAACCGGGAACTATAATCTCCTTAAGGGAAGTGCATCCCCAGAACGCACCACTTTCAATTGTATGGACGGATTCCGGAATCGTTATTTCCGTAAGGGCGCTGCAGCCATCGAAAGCATCCTCGCCTATAATTTCGATTTCATCGTGCATATGAACCGTTTTAAGACCGGTACAGCTTGTAAAACAGTCGGTGGGGATTCTTTTTATTCCCTTCGGGATATTGACTTCCTCAAGTCCCCGGCAATACCAGAACGCAAGTTCCGAAATTGAATCAACGCTGTCCGGAATATAAAGAGATTTAAGGCTGTCACACTTATAAAAACAATCCTCGCCTATTGACTTAAGAGTTGAGGGAAGAACAAGTTTTTCAAGTGACTGGCAACCCCAGAATGTGCTGTCATGAATTGCGGTAACCCCTTCCGGAACGATTATTTCCTTAAGGCTGCTGCACCAGACGAAAGCCTGCATTCCGATGCTTTTTACCGTATCCGGAATTTCGATGCTTTCAATTTTTTCAAATTCAAAAAAGGTTTCCGCGCCGATGGAGGTTATTCCTGATTCTATTGTAACAAAGCGGATGCTGTCTTTATAATTTTTAAAACCGCTGTTAGAAGTGATCCCGCCCGTTCCGTTGATATTGAGCGTTCCGGCTTCCGTATCAAGAGTCCAGCGGGCATTTGAACCGCAGCTTCCGGAAATGCTGTATTCAAATCTCTGGAGTCCGCATCTTTGGCAGGTATAGGTTGTTTTGCTTCCGGAAACAACTCCTCCGTTCCAATTGTGACCCAGAGCGGAATGATAATCGCTCATATAATATTCGCCGCAGTCGGTGCAGGTATGAACGGTATATCCCCAGCGAAGGCAGGTTTCTTCAACAACGCTTTCGGAATAAACGTGGTCCGAAACGGAATAGGAACTCCAGCTTATGGTTCCGCCGAAACCGTTTCCGTAAACCGTTTCCCATTCAGTGTTGCATTCCGGATATTTTCCTTCGGCATAAACTCCGATAAAAGCGGTTTCGGAAATTTCCGGGACTGAACCTGTGAATTTTATTGTTCCAAGGGATTCGCAAAGATAAAAAGCAGTATCGCCGACAGAATCCACCGAACCGGGAATAACAACATTCTGCAGTGCGTAACAATAAGCAAAAGCGCTTGTTTTGATATCTTCCAGTTCTTTTCCAAGCTCCACAGAAACAAGTTTTGTGCACGCGGAAAAACAGCTTTCGCCAAGGTCCTTTACTCCGGGCATAGAAACATGGAGCAGATCGCTGCATTCTCCAAAAGTCCAATATCCGATTTTTTCAAGGCTTTCCGGAAAATCAACCCTTGTGAGAAGGCGGCAGGAGTTGAAGGCTTCTTTTTCAATTTCAACAAGCCCTTCGTGGAAGGTTACTTCGGTAAGGTCAAGACAGCACCAGAAAGCATCTTCTCCGATTACTTTTACGCTTCCCGGGATATCAATTGTCTGAAGTCCTTCGCACCAGCAGAAAGCGGCATCGCCTATTTCGGTAAGGGTATCCGGAAGCGAGGCGGTTTTTACGTTCGCCATCTCATAGAAAGCTTCCGTCCCGATATAGGTTATCCCCTCTTCTATCACAATGTTTGTGGCGGAATCTTTAAATGAGCTCCATGGCTGAGTGTTGCGGCTCATATCTTTCATTCTTCCGCTTCCGGAAATGGTGAGGGTTCCGTTTTCATAACTCCAGTTTACTCCCGAACCGCAGCTTCCTCCTGCGGCGGCTTTTGCTTCCGTTTCAAAACCGCAGATAATCAGAATCGCCGCAAAGGCGCATATAAATATTTTCCAAAACCGTTTCATTATTAAAAACCTCCGGAAAACAATAAATATCTAAATTATAATATATAACTTTTCCCGGCATTTTTCAATTAATATTATATTAATTATTAAAAAGAAAAGGCGGCTTTCCGCCGCCTTTTTTCCCTTTTTTATTATTCCCAATTTACTTCGTCATTTTTAAAGGTAAAAGATTTCCAGCCGTAGTTGTAATAAACTGTCAAACCGTTTTCCACTGCGAAAACGGAAAAGAAATTTTTATCAAAGCTTGGAGAAGTTTCGGCAATCTTTTTTCCTTTTTCGCTTAAAAGATCTTTCCAGCTTATCTGTTCGCCGGTTTCAAGATCAAAAATAATATATGTGTTTTTATCGTACCAGATGCTGTTGCATTTGGAATAGTTGCTGTCGAGCCATTGGGTATAATGATAACTGCATTCAAATACCACATAGCGGTTACCGAAAAATTCCAAAGATCCGCCGTCCCAAACAAAAAGTTCGGCCTTTTCGTCTTCGGTAAGGTTATATTCTTTATAGAATTCAAGAACAGTTTCCCTGCTGAAGTTTTCTTTGACGTATTCTTCGATTGCTTTGTTGATTTTTTCCGCATTGGGGTAAACTTTTTCGTCAAGAACGCGGTATGTGAATCCGCCGTATTTTTCCATAAATTCCGGCTTTTCCTCAAGGGTTTTGATGGTCGTTTTAAGCTTTGCGGAAGTGAAAATTCTGTATCCGCCGGAAACAAAACAATCCGTCATATCTCTCGGCTGTTCGGTGACCATTGCCCCGGAAATTTCGGAAATATCAAAACCGGGAGAATCGTAAAAATATCTGTTGCCGTAATCGAAATAAACCGTATTAAGGTCAATATGCCAATCGCCGTCATCGGTAAGTCCGGCAAAATCCGTTTTCATGTCGTGGCGGTGGTTAAATTCCGTCATTCCCTGGTCAACGCTTGCAAAGTTGAGATATTGGTTGAGAACGGCGTCTATATCCGTTCCCTCATAAAAAAGTTCTTCAAAGGAAAGGCGCTTTCCGTTAATTATATCCCATACCGCCGTTTCCGTATCGTAGAAAAGATCTGCTCCGTCCTGGATCGCATAAATATATGGAAGGGTTACCGCAACGGAAAGATAGCCGTTTTTTGCTTTTACAATAACCGCGGTTTTCTGTTCCTGAATATATGCGCTGTAATAAGGCCATGAAAAACCTTTCTGGTAATTTTTCCATTCCTGACCATCGGTTATTTTTTCAAGATATTCGGAATATTCGTCATATTTTTCTTCAAGTTTCTTTACATTTTCAAGAATAAAAGCGTTGATTTCTTCTTCAAGTTTTTTATCTTTGAGGATTTCGAGCTTATAGGTTTCGGTTCCGTCGGAATGGGTCCCGATTTCAAGGGGAATACAGCTTCCTCCGTTATAAAGATATTCATATCGCGGAAGTTTGAACGGTTCCGACCTTTTGATTCCGGTTCCGATCGCTTCAAAAAGCTTGAAACTGTCGCTGTAATCAAAACCGATATCCCGAACCGTTACGTAACCCGCTTTTGCAACCGCAAGCTGGCCTTCGTCGGAAACGATCCAGTCAACAAGATTCCGTACGGCGGAACCTTTAGGTTCGGCGGTATCAAAAACCGCATAGTTATAGCCAAGAAGCGGATAGTTTCCGTTTATCATATTTTCCTTGTTCGGCTCGATCCCATCAACTTTGATGAATTTTATCTCGTCGCCGTTTCCGTACATATCCGCCGCATAAGCATAAACGGAATATCCGATGGAATCCACCGCATAATCGTTGACCGCAACCGCATCCAAAAGTCCGCCCATTGAACCGGGGCGCTTATATTCCGGCGCATCCATAAGTGGCGTTTCGCCCATGAATTTTATCATATAGTTCTGGCTTCCGGAATCTTCGTTCCTTTGGTATGCAACTATTTCTGCGTCGTTTCCGCCCAGTTCCTTCCAGTTTGTGATTTCGCCGGAATAGATTTTCCGAAGCTGCTCCTGACTTAGTTCATCGACCGGGTTTTCTGCGTTTACAACGAAGACAAAGCCTTCGTACGCAACGGGAATCGCTTCAAGAAGCATCCCCGCTTCTTCCGCCATTTTCCATTGTTCTTCGGACATTTCGCAGGTGAAAATCATATCCACATTTTTTGCAAGAAGATTTTCGAAAGAACCCCATGTCGTTGTGTGCAAAACATCGGCGGTTGCCGCACCGATTGTTTTTCCGAAAATTGCGGCGCGGATACCGGCTTCGAGAGGAATCAAAGAAGTTGAACCGTCGATGGTCGGAAAATCTTCCCGAAGATATTCAAGATGTTCCGGCGCGGTTATTTCCGGTTCGGAAGGTTCTTCCGGATTTTCTTTCAAAACGAACGGAAGGCGAAATTCCGCCCCGATTACGAAAGTTTTATCGGTAACAACGGTTTTTAAAATTCTGTATTCCCCTTCCGGAAGTTTTCCGTAAATCCAGGTGAAATTTCCGTTCCATTCCCTGCTTTCGCCGGGTTCAACAAAATAAGCAGGTTCATTGAAAACCACTTCGTCCGCGATATATTCAAGGTTATACCATTTTCCGTCCTCTTTGAACTGGACTGAAAAATCCTCGCTGAAAATAATTTCATCTTCGGAAATATTCTTTATTTCAACGTCTATCTGAACTTCCGAAGCTGAAAGAACCCGCATTTCTGCCGGGGCATCCTCATCCGGAGAACGGGTTGCTTCGGTTTTGGGAATCTTCTCATTATACTGAAATTGCGGGTCAGCTTCTTCCGGAACCTTTGAGCACGCGGTGAGCACCATGAGCACCGCAAGCAAAAACGCAAGAAATTTCTTCATCAACTTCTCTCCCCTTTCACCATTTTATATCTTCTTCGTTGAGAACAAACGTTATAATATCATAAGGATCGCGCCTTACAAAATTCACCTTTATATTTTTTCCGTCAAGGCGGAAACTTTCAACAATGTCAAATTTATCAAAACCCTCGGCTTTTGCCCTTTTCTTTCCGGCTTTTGTAAGCATATCGGTAAATTTAATTTGTTTTCCGGTTTCCATATCGAAAATCATCGTCGGGGTTTTGCTGTAAACTTCCCGCAAAGTTTCGCTTATATATTTAACCTGGGGATGCGCCATGACAATAAAATATTTGTTGCCAAGAATTTTTGCGTCAGTAAAATCCCAATAGCTGTAATAAGGTTCGCCGTCTTTTGACAATTCTTCGGAAACAGCTTCGTAGCTGTAATATTTTTTATAATAGTTTTCGATTGTTCTGTTTATTTTTTCCGCGTTCTTATATTCATCCCGAAGAACCGCATATCCGTATTTCCAGGTGTTTTCGCCGATTTCTTCCGAAATTTTCTGATATTTTACGTTTCTTGTTCCGTCCCGGAAAAATTTTACCGGTTCAAGTTCGGTAAAATATTCTTCCATCCCGTTCAGAACGGAAGTTACCATATAATCATCGAGAAGAATATCGGTTTTTAAAACCGCGCCGCCTTTGAAGTATGGGTTATCAAAATCGAACCAGATGCGGTCGGCTGTAATTTTCCAGCCTTCCTTCGGCATTCCGACAAAATCCGCCTTCTGCGGATAATAATCCCCGAATTCGCTTGCCGGCTGGTGCACCGCAA
The DNA here is from genome assembly GCA_017435745.1 of Oscillospiraceae bacterium. Classification (GTDB taxonomy): domain Bacteria; phylum Bacillota; class Clostridia; order Oscillospirales; family Ruminococcaceae; genus UMGS1668. Next base: position 7,654 of record JAFSEN010000058.1, on the reverse strand, counting down.
GGTGCATATATTCATTAAGAACTTTTCCGATATCTGTTCCCTCGAAGAAAAGTTCTTCCGCCGAAAGGCGTTTTTTGTATTCCATATCCCAAACGGCTGTTTCGGTATAATAATTCATTGGAATACTTTCCGACATAGTATTGTCAATATAATCATATTCCATTGTCACCGCGACGGAAAGATATCCGTTTTTTGCGGAAACATAAACCGAAGCCGGCTGGCCTTTTGCATAGGCCTCATATCGTTCATATTCATAATAAGCATCTTTGTCTGCTTTGATATATGCGCTTGCGCCGTTGGAATTATTGAATTTTTCAATATCTTCCCGCATTTGCGGAAGTTTTTCGGAACAGATTTTTATGCTTTCGAGAATGAATCCGTTGACCTCTGCTTCAAGGGTTTTGTCCGCAAGAGCTTCGAGATAATAGGTTTCCGTTCCGTCCGGGTGCGCTTTTATTTCAAGAGGAATAAATTCATCCGTTCCTTCGCCCATTGTGTATTGATAGCTCGGGATTTTTCCGGAAGAGGTTTTTCCCGTTCCGGTTCCGGAATATATTTCGATATATTTTTCTTCATACGAAAAACCGATATCCCGAAGAGTTACGTAACCTGCCTTTGCAACCGCAAGCTGGCCTTCGTCGGAAACCATCCATTCAACAAGCTTCCTTACCGGGGAATCTTCCGGTTCGTTCGCGTTAAAAACAGCGTAGTTGTAACCCATAAGAGGATATTCGCCTTTTGACATGCTGTTTTTATCAACATCCGCACCGTCAACCTTTATGAATTTAATATCGTTTCCTCCGCCGTACATATCCGCCGCATAGGCATAGACCGAATATCCGATGGCGTTTTCCGCGTTGTCGTTATAGGCGACCGCATCCATAAGACCCACCATTGAACTCGGTCTTCCTTCAAGGGGAGCATCCATAAGCGGAACTTCGCCCATAAATTCGATCATATAATTCTGGCTTCCGGAATCGTTGTTGCGCTGGTAAGCGATTATCTCAGCGTCGTTTCCGCCAACTTCTTTCCAGTTCGTGATTTCGCCGGAATAGATTTTCCGAAGCTGCTCCTGGCTGAGTTCATCAACCGGGTTCTTTGCGTTTACGACAAAGACAAAGCCTTCGTATGCAACCGGAACAGTTTCGAGCGTAACGCCCTGTTCTTTTGCCTGTTCCCATTGTTCTTCAGAAAGAGGGCAGGAAAAAATCATGTCGTTTCTTCCCCGGACAAGATCGTAATATGAGCTCCAGGTTCCGGTGTGGGCAACGTCCGCAGTTGCTTCTTCCATTGTCTTTCCGAAAATTGCAGAGCGGATCCCCGCTTCAAGCGGAATAAGAGAGGTGGAACCGTCTATCTTCGGGAAATTTTCCCGAAGATATTCAATATCCACCGGAGAAGTTGTTACCGGTTTTTCGGTTTGTTCAATTTCGGGTTCGGAAGAATTTTCCGGTTTTTTCGGTTCTTCCGGAACCTTTGAGCACGCGGCGAGCACCATGAGCACCGCAAGCAAAAACGCAAGATATTTTTTCATTCCGAACACCTTCTTTTTATCGTATTGTTGTTATTTCAAGAGTAAAATCTTTTGCTCCTTCAAAAAATTCCTTCGGCTTTTCGCATATCACAAGCCAATCTGCAATATCCGCCGTTCCGATTTCCGGAATTTTTGCCGAAACGGTAAGAACACATTTTCCTTCGCGGATATCTGCTCCGATAACTTCATATTTTACGGAACCGCTTCCGGAACGGATATGGCTTATTAACAGAACGCTGTTTTCAAAAAAATCTTCGCCGTATTTTTTAAGATGGCTTCCGGCCGAATTTTCGGATTCGCCCTGAAAATAAATTCCTTCCATATCCATCACGAAGGATTTAAGTTCTTCGGAACTTTCTATTAAAATCACAGGGCGGTCGGTTTCGCTTTGCTTTTCGTTTTTCGAATGGTTCCAAAAAAGGACCTCCGCTTTTTCAGAAGGACTGCTGATCCTTAAAACCCATGAATTTTCAAGCGGTTCTCTTTTTCCGATAACAACGCCCGGTTTAAATTCAAATTCCTTTCCGGGAACAGTTTCCATTTTTTCCGGCGGATCTTCTTTAGGAAGAATTGTTTCGCCTTCAAAATGTATTCCGGATTCTGTCGGAATTTCCTTATTGTCAGGGATCTTTTCACTTTTGCAGCCGGAAAATATCATTATGAAAATCGAAAGAAAAACAAGGATTTTTTTCAAATTTTTCCGCCTCCTTTTTTGTTCTTTGAATAATCTGTCAGCCGATTGCGAACTGCGCCGCAAGAGCAATATTTTCAACTTCGGCGCCGCCGTTTTCATAAATGCTGAAATGTTTTACAAGGCGATATTCCCCTTCCGGAAGTTTTCCGTAAATACGGCTCATTTTATCGCCCCAGGTGCAGCTGCTTTCTTCTTCAAGTATGTAAGCAACTTCGATAAAGCTTGCTTCGTTTTTCGGGGAAAGAACATGCCATTCGCCGTCTTTTTTAAATTCGACGGAATAATGTTCGCCATAGCCGATTTCGCATTTGCTTTCGTTCATAATTTCAAGCGCTATCTGTTCGCCGGAAACTTCGGTTATTTTCATTTTAAGAATTTCGGTATCGGAAATAACCTCTTCCGAAATTCCAAGGGATCTGTTCCCCGCTTTGCAACCGGAAAAAAGCAGCAAAGCCGCAATAATTATTATAAAAATCCTTTTCATTGACCCACCTCAAAAAAATTTTTTATTCTTTCACAAATTCGAAGAAGCAGATATGTTCCCCGTTTTCATAGTTTTCAGCATCGGTAAAAAAGCTTTTTACAATGCGGTAACTTCCTTTCGGAAGTTCGCCGTAGATAAGGTTTAAATCCGCTTTCCATTCTGCGGTTCCTCCGGCTTCGGTGTTCCAAAGAACGGAATCAAAAGCGGGAATATCTTCGGTTTCGACGGTTTTCCAGGTTTCCCCTTCAAGCTTCTGGAGATAATAATCGTCGCCGTAGCGAACGTTATTATTAAAACCGTTACGGAAAGTGATTTTGATAACGCTTCCGGAAAATTCGGTCGTTTTATCCCAAAGCGGAACGATGTTCCTTTCTTCAAAACCGGTTATCTCAAATTCGAATGGAACTTTCTGTTCGATTGTTTTTCCGTTTTCATCATATTCGATAAAATAAATCACCTTGTATTTTCCTATGGGGCGTTCTCCATGGGTTCCGTCGGTTCTGTAATATTTATCGATGTTTTCCCCGGGCATGATTTTGCTTCTTGAATCGCCGAAATTTATTCCTCTTACGGTGTCGAATTTTTCAAAACCGTTTTCCGTTTCGTAAAAAAGTTCCAAATATTCAAGGACGAAAACTTCCTTTTCGCTTTCGTTAAAAATCTTTGCGTGAATGTCGATATTATCGCAATTTCCCGCTTTTGCAAAAACGTTCAGCCCTTCGGATTCGCTTTGCGGTTTTTCGATTTTGAAATAATAATGTTCATACCATTGGTTCCGGTATTCTCCGTCCGAAAGACTTGTTACAACAACGCGGTAATTTCCGTTTTCGATCATTCCGAAAACATCTTCAAAATCAAAGGTGATTTCAAGTTTTTCTCCGCCATCAAGAACAAATTCTTTTATAATTTCCTGTTTGTTAAGCGGTTTGACAATAACCCAGTTTTCGCCTTCCTGTTTTTGAAAACGGAAGCGAAGATTATATTCAATTTCATATTCCTCTTCGTTTTCGGCAACGAAGGTTATTCTTTTGTTCTTTTCTTCTGCGGATTCTTCTTCAAGAACTCCGAAAAGTTTTTTCGGCGGAAGGTCCCAATTTTCCGGCGGGAACTCTCCGCTTTCATCATAATTTTTTCCTCCGCAGGAGCAAAGCAGAAGCAACGCAAGAAGAAAAACGATTGTTTTTTTCATGGTTTTACCTCTCCTTTGCGGTAACCTCAAATTCCGCATAAACTCTCTGTCCGCCGCAATCAACGCCGTCTTCGTTTTCAAAACGGATATCTTTTGCAATTCTGTATTTTCCGTTTGAAAGTTCGCCGTATCTTGCGCTTAAATTTACCGAAGAAACGAACGCATCCCCGGTTTCAAGAACATGGGCTATTGCTATAAAAAATGTTTCTTCTCTTTCGGAAATTTCTTCCCAATCCTCTCCGTTAAAGAATTCGAGAGAATAATCTTCCCCGAAAGTTACCCTGTCTTTTGAATTATTTTTAATTTCAAAACCAGTTTTTTCTCCGGAATATTCGGTGATTTTCATTGTTACAAGGTTCGGATCGATTTGCGGGTCTGTAGAAACGCATCCGCCGAAAGCAAGAACAAAAACAAGCGCCATAATAATTATCTTTTTCATAAGAACCTCCATGAACAGAAAATGCCGCCGCCTTCCAAGGCAGCGGCATCCTTTTTTTGTTTAAACAAGGCTTGCGTAAATTTTATATTCTCCGGTTTCAATATTTATTTCAACGATAAGTCTTATTATACCTTCTTCGATGTTTTCGGAAACAAAAATACTTTCTTCCGGAATTATACATTCTTCGTTTTCTTCGTCACCGAATTTGGGAAGATAGCTTCCGTCCTCAAGACTTTCTTCATCAACGGTTTTGAACATATTGATAAAATAGTAGTTTCCGTCGAGATAGGAACCTTCATAAGTTCCTTCGACCCAGAAAGAACTTACAGCCAATTCCTCTTCGGCGTCTTCAACGATATCTTTGAGCAAAACGGAAACTTTTTCTTTTTCAATGGTAACATCTATAAATCTGCTTTCGCTGATTTCTTCCGTAATTCCTTTGGGGTCTTCCGTTTCAAGTTTTTCGTTGCTGACTGCTCCGCTTTGAGGCTTACTGTTGTCTATTGCAGCGGAACTGAAAAATTTACGAAGGGCTTCGTTTGCGGTCGATTCGGTTGTTGCTTCAACGGTGCTGTTGTAAACGTCGTAATCTTCCTCCGCAATCGGTTTTTCCTGGTTTTCGGATTCTTCAGCCACTTCTTTTTCTGTTTCGGCCGAATTGAAATCATCTGCGGTCATATAGTCAAAATCCCTTTTAACTTCGGATTCCATCGGAAGGAAGCCGGAATAAATTCCCCCGATAACCGGCGCAGCAACTATCAGAACAATAACTGCGGCCGCAGCTGCAAAAAATTTGCCGTATTTTCCGAAAGGAAGAATTTTTGCTTTTTTCTGTTCGGCTTTGTCAAAAACATTTTGTACGTTCGGGATAACAGGCACTTTTATGCTTGAATCCAGTTCGCGGAACATCTCTTCGATATCCCGTTCAAAAATCTTTTCATCATGTTCAGCCATTATTCTCACCTCCCAGCATTTCTCTCAGTTTTGCGTATGTACGGTGAAGTTTGGAACTTACCGTACCCTGCGGTTTTCCGATCATCGCGGCAATTTCACGGTTTGAATAACCATGGAGCACAGAAAGCACAACTATCATTCTTTCCTCTCCGTCCAATTTTGAAAGTGCAGAAGAAAGACTTGCACTTTCTGAAATATCCTCTTCTATATTTTCCGAACCCGCACATGGGGTTTCAATCAGGTCATCAAAATTATAAATCGATTTTCGTTTTATCATATCGGAAATTTCTTTCTTGCAGCGAACGCTCAATATTCTGAACGCCCAGGAAGCAAAAGATTCCGCATCGCGAAGTTTTCCGATTCCTTTCCATATATCGACAAAAGCATCGGAAACCGCATCAGCCGCCAATTCTGAATCTCCGATAGTATAAAGGGCAAATTTATATAGATCCCTGTAACAGGAATAATACAGATCGGAAAAAGCATCTTTGTCACCCTTGGATGCTTTGACAACCAAATCATATTCAACTTTCATAACCACACCACCAATCATGGCTATCACTATATAAGTGTCAAAAAAACAGGATTTTGTTGCATAAAATTTGAAAATTTTTTTAAAAATTTTTCAATATGGATATTATACTATAAAATAATAAAATAATATATTCTTTTTTGGAATATTGTTGAGAAAATCAAGTTTTATTAAAAAGAAAAAACCCGCGATGCGGGTTTTTTAATGATTCAGATTCTGTCTTCGGAAAATTCTTTAAGTTCCGTAAAAACAATTCCATCCGGTGTAGTAACTCCGCCATATACAAGATCATCAAATCTTCCCGTGCTCAAATAGTGCTCAAGCATGTATTTTGCGGTGAAAGGCATCTCCTTTTTGAGCACATCATCATAGCTGACCCACTCAAGGCTGCCCTCGTTGCAGGAACTTTTGAGCACCGCATCATCTTTAAGATCCGCAAAAAAATAATAATTCTGCCGGATTTCTCCGTTTTTAGCACGCAAAGTAATATATTTAAATTTAAGATTTTTGATATCATGCTCAGAAATCCCAATTTCTTCGCTCATTTCGCGAAGCATCGCTGCTTTTGCATCGTTAAGCTCATCTTTTTCAAAATGTCCGCCGATTCCGCACCAGGAAGGAAGAACGACCCTTGAGCCGACACGGTAAAGCATAAGAAGCTTTCCGTTGCGCGAAAGATAAATTGCCGTCATATTGCGAAGTTTGCCGTCCAAAACGCCGCCTCCTTAAAGATTTTTCTGATAAATATAACTCTTATATCTTATATCCATGTGATATTTACTGAATTCGGTCTCCTCTTTTACAGTAAAGCCAAGCTTTTCAAGAAGCCTGCAGGAACCTTTGTTATCAATCGCAGCTTCAGCGGTAACACTTTTTGCACCTTTACAGCGAATCCAATCAAGAAGAACAGAAACAGCTTCCGTACCGTAACCTTTTTTCCAGAAATCCTTATGAATACAATATCCGATATCATATTCCGTTTTATCATCATTTGGAAAAGTGCTGGCAGAACCTATCCTTTCTCCGGAATTAAGGCAAACAACAAAATAAAAACCGTCGTCACTATCCTGAATATTATCAAGCACATTTTGAAAAACATCATCGATAAATTCAGGTGTAGGATCACTCAAATATTTTCCGTTTTCATTATCAAACCACATTTTGCTGACGAAAGCAACATCGCTTTTATCATAGCTGCGAAGGAAAATTCTGTCGCCGTAAATAATATCAGGAATTTTCATAAGACACCTCCGCAAATCAATGAAATTATTATAACACAAATTTATAAACAAAAAAAGCCACCAAGTTTCCTTAGTGGCTTAGTTGCGGCATCGACCTATTTTTCCGGGAGGCTGCCCTCCAAGTATCTTCGGCACGAACGGGCTTAACTACTGTGTTCGGAATGGGAACAGGTGGATCCCCGTCGTAATAGACACCGCATATATTGGTGACCCGAGGGGGATTCGAACCCCCGTTGCCGGCGTGAGAGGCCGGAGTCTTAGGCCACTTGACCATCGGGCCGGATTGGTGCACCATCAGGGACTCGTACCCGGGGCCCGCTGATTAAGAGTCAGCTGCTCTACCAACTGAGCTAATGGTGCGGATCAAAAGGTCGACCTTAAGGAAAACCCTCAAAACTGAAAAAGACGCTAAGTGAAAGAATAATTGAAATCTCGAAGAGAGAGAAAAAATTTGGCAAAAGGTCAAGTCCTCGACCAATTAGTACTCGCAAGCTAAACGTATCGCTACGCTTACACATTGAGCCTATCAACCTTGTAGTCTACAAGGGGTCTTACTTGCTTAAAGCAATGGGATATCTTATCTTGGG
>JAFSEN010000005.1 GCA_017435745.1 Oscillospiraceae bacterium | reverse complement strand
CCGCCGAAAGGCTCGATTTCGGTGGGGTGGTTGTGGGTTTCGTTTTTGAAGAGAAGAAGCCAGGGTTCTTTTTTGCCGTCTGCTTCAATTTCGATTTTAACGGTGCAGGCGTTGATTTCTTCGGATTCGTCAAGTTTATCGAGTTTTCCGTGTTTTTTGAGATATTTCACCGCAAGGGTGCCGATATCCATAAGGCAAACCGGTTTTTTACGGCCAAGTTCTTCTCTGGTTGCGATATAATCGTCATAAGCCTTTTGGAGAAGTTCGTCCTCAAATTTAACGGAATCGATGGTGGTGTTGAAGGTGGTGTGGCGGCAATGGTCGGACCAATAGGTATCGATCATGCGGATCTCGGTGATGGTGGGGTCGCGGTCTTCGCTGCGGAAATATTCCTGGCAGAACTGAAGGTCGTCGGCATCCATTGCAAGACCGTATTTTTCAACAAAAGCTTCGACTTCTTCTCTCTTAAGCTCACGGAAGCCTTCAAGAATTGCAACTTCTGTTGGAATGTTATATTCGATTGCGAGGGTTTCGGGTTTTTCAAAACCGGCTTCTCTTGCTTCAACGGGGTTGATTACGTATTTTTTGATATCCGCAATTTCGGAATCGGAAAGTTCGCCGTAAAGGACATAAACTTTTGCGGTTCTGATAGTAGGTCTTTCTCCCTGGGAAATTATCTGGATACATTGCGCGGCGGAATCTGCCCTTTGGTCAAACTGACCGGGAAGATATTCAACAGCAAAAGCAGTTGCACCGGAAAGATCGATCTCTTCGGAAACAATATCAAGCTGGGGTTCGGAAAAAACGTATTTTTTCGCATAATCAAAAAGTTCTTCGGTGATGTTTTCTGCATCATAACGATTGATTACACGAACATCGGTAAGATCTTTTATTCCAAGAAGGGTTACAGCATCATTAAAAAGAGATCTTGCCTCGTTTGCAAGTTCCTTTTTCTTTTCAACAAAAACACGATATACCAAAGTTATTTTTCCTCCTTTGCAGCAAGGGCGCGTGCGCCGATATCATGGCGATAGAACGCATTGTCAAAGTGGATTTTTTCAACAAGGGAATAAGAAGCTTTGATTGCTTCGGGAAGAGTTTCCGCAATGGCTGTAACGCCAAGAACTCTTCCGCCGGAAGTTACAAGTTTTCCGTCCTTAAGAGCACCGCCGGCAACATAAACGTTGTTTGCAACCTCTTCGGGAATGGAAATTTCAAAGCCTTTTTCATAATGTTCCGGATATCCTTCGGAAGCCATTATTACGCAGCAGGCGTTTTTGTCTGCAAACTTGACCTCAACTTCGGAAAGGCGTTCTTCGGTAACGGCTTTCATAACCGTAAGAAGGTCGCTTTCAAGAAGAGGCAGAACAACCTGGGTTTCCGGGTCGCCGAAACGGCAGTTATATTCGATAACTTTCGGGCCTTTCGGGGTAAGCATAAGTCCGAAATAAAGGCAGCCTTTAAAAGTTCTGCCTTCCGCGTTCATTGCGTTAATGGTGGGAAGGAAGATTTTTTCCATGCACTCTTTCGCAATTTCTTCGGTGTAATAAGGGTTCGGGGCAACGGTTCCCATGCCGCCGGTGTTAAGTCCGGTGTCGTTGTCGTGGGCGCGTTTGTGGTCCATGGAAGAGATCATCGGAACAACGGTTTTTCCGTCGGTGAAGGAAAGAACGGAAACTTCCGGTCCGGTAAGGAATTCTTCAATTACGATGTTATCGCCGCTTTTTCCGAAAACCTTGTCCTCCATCATGGAATGAACAGCTTCAATTGCGGCTTCTCTGGTTTCGGCAATGATTACGCCTTTTCCAAGAGCAAGACCGTCCGCTTTGATAACGGTGGGGATGGGTGCGGTTTCAAGATATTTAAGCGCGGCTTCCATGTCGCTAAAAACTTCGTATTCAGCGGTGGGAATGCCGTATTTTTTCATAAGGTCTTTGGAGAAAACTTTGCTTCCTTCAATAATTGCTGCGTTTGCTCTGGGGCCGAAGCAAGGGATTCCCTTTGCTTCAAGAGCATCAACTGCACCGAGAACAAGAGGATCGTCCGGTGCAACAACTGCATAGTCAACTTTGTGCTCGACGGCAAATTCGACAATTGCGTCGATATCCTTTGCCCCTATCGCTACGCATTCGGCGTCGGCGGCGATGCCGCCGTTGCCGGGAAGCGCATATATTTTGGAAACTTCTTTATTCTCTTTTATTTTTTTGATTATTGCATGTTCGCGGCCGCCGCCGCCAACTACTAAAACATCCATAAGAAAAGCCTCCGTTAACGGATTTTTAAATTAATGGTGGAAGAGGCGCATTCCGGTAAATGCCATAACCATATCATATTTGTTGCAGCAATCGATAACTGCGTCGTCACGAATGGAGCCGCCGGGTTCTGCGATATATTTTACACCGCTGCGTTTTGCTCTTTCAATGTTGTCGCTGAAGGGGAAGAATGCGTCGGAACCGAGGGCAACTCCTTCGCGAGTTGCAAGGAATGCTTTTGCTTCTTCATCGGTAAGCGGAGCGGGCTGTTCGGTGAAATATTTCTGCCAGTTGCCGTCTGCGCAAACGTCTTCTTCGTTTTTGTTGATGTAACCGTCAATTACATTGTCGCGGTCGGGGCGACCAAGTTCGGGTTTAAAAGGAAGGTTAAGAACTTTTTCGTGCTGGCGGAGGAACCAGGTGTCTGCTTTGGTACCTGCAAGGCGGGTGCAGTGGATTCTGGACTGCTGGCCTGCGCCTACGCCGATTGCCTGTCCGTCAACTGCATAGCAAACGGAGTTGGACTGGGTATATTTAAGGGTGATAAGAGCAACGATAAGGTCGCGAACTGCGCTTTCGGGCATATCTTTGTTTTCGGTTACGATATTTTTGAGAAGGTCAGCGTCAATTTTGAAATTGTTTCTTCCCTGTTCAAAGGTGATTCCGAAAACATGTTTGTGTTCGGTAACTTCCGGAACATAATCCGGGTCGATTTTAACGATGTTATATCCGCCTTTGCGTTTGGATTTAAGAATTTCAAGAGCTTCGGGTTCATAACCGGGGGCGATTACGCCGTCGGAAACTTCGCGTTTGATCATTTTTGCGGTGGTAACGTCGCAAACGTCGGAAAGAGCGACCCAGTCGCCGAAGGAGCACATTCTGTCGGTGCCGCGTGCTCTTGCATAAGCGCATGCAAGAGGAGATTCGTCAAGGCCTTCAATATCATCAACAAAGCAGGCTTTTTTAAGATCATCGGAAAGCGGAATGCCAACAGCGGCGGAAGTGGGGCTTACGTGTTTGAAGGAAGTTACTGCGGGCATACCGAGAGCTTCTTTAAGCTCTTTAACAAGCTGCCAGCTGTTGAAAGCATCAAGGAAGTTGATAAAACCGGGTCTGCCGTTAAGAATCTCGATAGGAAGATCTTCGCCGTTATCCATAAAAATTCTGGAAGGCTTCTGGTTGGGGTTACAGCCATATTTAAGTTCAAATTCTTTCATCGTTCGCTTGCTCCTTTATATATCATTTATTTTTATTGATAAGTCTGTTTTCTGCTTCGCCGGTTGCAAGGTCAACATAGCGAACGTAAAGGGAAATTTTGTTGTCTTCGTTAAGCGCGTTCCAAAGGGATTCGGTAAATTCGTCGATGGAATCGGGAATTGCAACTCTTTCCGGTTCACCCTGGAAGGTGGGAATGGGGTTTCCGTCGCAAACATAGGTGTGGATGAAATGTCCAAGACCGGGAAGTGCGGGATAATCAAATGTGTATCTGTTGCATGCTGTGCCTTCTGCATCGGCGGATTTAAGAATGTTCATCTGATAGGTAAAATCTCCGTTTGCAAAAGTTGCCATGCCGCTGATTCTGGGAGTAAGGTTCGGAGCGTCCGGTTCAAATTCGCGGGTTGCAAGGCTTCCGGAAAAAGTTCCGCCGCATTTGATTCCGTTATAAATGGTGTCGGTCTGGTCGCCGTTGGTTACGATAAGTTTGTTGCCAAGTTCGCGAAGAGCAGCATAAATAATAAGGCTCGGGTCCTGAACTTTGGAAGCATCAAAAGGTTCGGTAAAAAGTGCGCCGTCGCGTTCAACAAAAACGCGGTTGCGGCTGTTTGCGCTTCTGCCCATAATGAAATATGCAACAGCAGCTTTTTTTGCGTCGGCGGTTTTGCCGATTACAATTCCGCGGCCGACATAGGCGTTGTCTTTGATAAGTTCGGCAATGTCGTTGATTTTGTAAATGTCCATAATCTTTTTTCCTCTCTTTTTATGTTTATTCCGAAATTATTTTGGCACAAACTTTTTCTACCGAAAGGGGAAGAATCTTCCATTCGGCAAGGCGCATAACGCGCTTTTGAAGGGTTTCGGGGGTATCGTTTTCGCGGATAGCAACGGCTTTTTGCATTATGATTTCTCCGCCGTCGGGAATTTCATTAACGAAATGAACCGTTGCTCCGGTAACTTTAACGCCGTAGGCAAGGGCCGCTTCGTGAACATGGAGCCCATAAAAACCTTTTCCGCAGAATGACGGAATAAGCGCCGGATGTACGTTGATTATGCGCTTTGGATAATCTTTGGTAAAGTTTTCGCTGAGAATTGCCATAAATCCGGCAAGAACAATTATTTCAATTCCGTTTTCTGTAAGAAGGTCTTTAATCTTCTGTTCAAAAGCCTCTGCGGAACCAAGTTCCTTCTTAAGAACAACAGCTGTTTTTATTCCGGCTTTTGATGCCCTTTCAAGAGCAAAAGCATTTGCATTGTTCGCGATAACAAGTTCAATTTTTCCGCTTTTGATAATGCCGCTGTTTTGAGCATCGATCAGAGCCTGGAGATTTGTTCCGCCGCCGGAAACAAGCACGGCGATTTTTACCGGGTTTTCACGCATTTTTCGGTTCCCCTTTTCCAAGAATATTGAGAATGGGCATTGCCATTCCGCCGACAGAGTTTCCGGCAACAACAATTGCAAGATAGATTACAGAATCAAAATTGATGATTCCGGAAGCTCCGAAATAGAACATATTTGCAATGGAATGTTCAAATCCGCTGAGGATAAAAACAGGTACGCAAAAGAAAATTCCCGCAAGGGTATTTTTTTCGCGATAGGTGCTCACGGCCATATACATGAGCACGCCGCAGAAAAACGCCCTTATAAAAGTCTGGAGCGCTTCCTGCGAAAGTTTTGCTTCGCAAATAACTTTTGCCGCTTCACCAAGGGCAGGATTTGCAAAGCTGACGGCATAGCCGAGAAGAATGGTGGAAACAATGTTGCCCAAAAGCCCGCAAAGAAGGATTTTAACGGCTTCCCTGCTGTGGTTTTCCGGAAGATATCCAACTTTTCCGGTGAAAAGCGAATATCCTTTAAGACAGATGCTCAAAAGCGCAACAGAAAAAAGAATTGCGCCAATATATCTGTTTTCGCAGGCAAGAAAAACGCTTCCGCCTATTGCAATCATAATTCCGGCTTTGATGCCGTCAATGGTAAGTTTCAGCATATGGTGATTTTCTCCTCAGATTCTTCAATGGTTCCGATGATATAAGCATCTTCGCCGTTTTCTTTGAGCACGGAAAGAGCAGTTTCCGCATCCTCTGCAGAAACGACGATGCTCATACCAACGCCCATGTTGAAGGTGTTGAACATATCGTGCTCAGAAATTCCGCCGCGTTCCATAAGAAGTTCGAAGATGGGAAGAACTCTTACGTCTTTGCGGTTGATTCTTGCGCCAAGACCGTCGGGAATAGAGCGCGGAATATTTTCGTAAAAACCGCCGCCGGTTATATGGGAAATTCCTTTTACTTTAACTTTTTCAAGAAGCGCAAGAACGGATTTTACATAAATTCTGGTGGGGGTAAGAAGAGTTTCTCCGATGGATTTTCCGCCGAGTTTTTCTTCCGGAACGGTTATATCGGCGTTTTCAACGTCGAAAACTTTTCTTACAAGGGAAAAACCGTTGGAATGAACGCCGCTTGAAGGAAGAGCAATTACAACGTCGCCGGGTTTCATGGTTTTGTTGTCGATAATATTTTTCTTGTCAACAACGCCGGTGGAATAACCCGCAAGGTCATATTCATCCGCAGGATAAAAACCGGGCATTTCGGCGGTTTCACCGCCGATGAGCGCGCAGCCGGACTGTACACAGCCTTCTGCAACACCTTTTACGATATCGGCGATTCTTTCCGGAACGTTTTTGCCGCAGGCAATATAATCAAGGAAGAAAAGCGGTTTTGCGCCAACGCAGATAATATCGTTTACACACATTGCAACACAGTCGATACCGACGGTGTCGTGTTTATTAAGAAGAAATGCAAGTTTAAGCTTGGTTCCGACACCGTCGGTTCCGGAAACAAGAACGGGTCTTTCCATTCCGGTTATATCAAGCTCAAAAAGTCCGCCGAAACCGCCGACATCGGAACATACACCGGAAGTCATGGTTTTTGCGATATGCTGTTTCATAAGTTCAACAGCTTTATAGCCCGCGGTGATATCAACACCTGCTGCTGCATAGCTGTCAGATCTGGAATTGGTATTCATAAAAATTTATTCCTTTCCGTTCCAACAATAAGTACAAAGTTTGCATGCGGGAAGTCCGATAGATTTTACTATTCCATCGACATTCTGGAAATCAAGAGAAGCAAAATGAAGCTTTTCGCAGATTGCTTTGCGAAGATTTTTTCCGCGTTCGGTGTTGCCGTCGCTGTATTCTTCAATATAGTTAAAACCTTCTTCTCCCTCAAGTTCCATAATGGTGCGTCTTGCGATAAGTTCCATATCGCTTGTTGCCCTTGAAAAGTTAAGATATTTACAGCCATACATAATCGGGGGGCAGGCCGAACGCATATGTACGGATTTTGCGCCGTTGCTGTAAAGGAAATCGACAGTTTCTCTAAGCTGGGTTCCACGGACTATTGAATCATCAACAAAAAGAAGATCTTTTCCCTTGATAAGCTCATCAACGGGCATTTGTTTCATCTTTGCAACTTTTGCCCTTTCGGTTTGCTTCTGGGACATAAAGCTTCTTGACCATGTTGGTGTATATTTTATAAACGGCCGCGCAAAAGGAATTTTGCTTTCGTTTGCATAACCTATGGCGTGGGGTGTTCCGGAATCCGGAACTCCGCCGACATAATCTATATGGTCACAGAATCCGTTAAGCTTGTCCATCTGCGCAAGAAGGCTTCCGTTGCGGTAACGCATTGTTTCAACGTTGATTCCTTCATATGTGGAGGTCGAATATCCGTAATAGGACCAAAGAAAAGCACAGATTCGCATTTCCTTTCCAGGTTCCGCAAGGCGGAACATTCTGTCTGAAGAAATTTCAACAATTTCGCCGGGACCCAGTTCCTCGACAATTTCATAGCCGAGTTTTTTTGCGGCAAAAGATTCAAAAGTTACGCAGTAACCGCTTTCGTCTTTTCCAACAATAACAGGAAGTCTGCCCATTTTGTCCCTTGCGGCAATAATATTTCCGCCTTCTTTAAGGATAAGAATCGAAGCAGTTCCGTCGATTACATCCTGGGCAAATTTTATTCCGGAAACAAAATCTTCTTTAAGGCTGATAAGCGCCGCAAGAAGTTCAACGGAGTTGATTTTTCCCCCTGTCATTGCGTTAAAAAAGCCGCTGTTTTTGGAAAGATATTTTTCAATAAGTTCATCGGCATTGTTGATAATTCCGATAAAACAAATTGCAAATGCGCCCAATCCGGAGCGGATAAGAAGCGGCTGGGGTTCCATCGAACTGATGCATCCGATTGCGGAATTTCCTTTCATTTCGTCAAAAACGTTTTCAAAACGTGTTCTGAACGGCGAGTTTTCAATATTATGGATTTGTCTTTGAAGGCCGATTTCTTCATTAAAGGAAGCCATTCCTCCCCTGCGGGTGCCGAGATGGGAATGATAATCCGTTCCGAAGAAGACATCGACCATACAGTCGTTTTTAGAGGCTACGCCAAAAAATCCGCCCATTTTTTCTCCTTTGCTTTGCTTCGTTTTAAGAATAAATTATGCGAAGAAAAGTTCGGAAAGGGTCATGGGGTCAATATATTTTCCGTCTTTGTAAACACGCATGTTGCCGGAAGCAATTTCGTCGATGAGCATTACTTTGCCGTCTTTGTCATAACCGAACTCGAATTTGATATCGTAAAGAACAAGACCTTTTTCTTTAAGGTCATCTGCAACGATCTGGGTGATCTGCTGGGTCATTGCTTTGATATCGTCATACTGTTCGTCAGTCATAACGCCGAGAGCTACGAGAGCATCTTTGGTTACAAGCGGATCGCCTTTTTCGTCGTTTTTGAAAGTAGTTTCAACATATGCGGGAAGGTCTGCACCGTCTTCGATGTAATCGCCGTAACGACGGATAAAGGAACCTACTGCTTTGTGGCGGCAAATAACTTCAAGACCGTGACCGAAAGCTTTTGCGGGAAGAACTTCCATTGTGGTGTTTTCAAGGTCGGCGGAAACATAGTGGGTTTTGATGCCGGCTGCGTTTACTTTTTCAAAGAAATAGATGGACATTCTAAGGTTTACGTCGCCTACGCCTTCAATAGTAAGGCCAACGGAGTTTTCGCCCGGATCAAAAACGCCGTCTTTGCCGGTGCAGTCATCTTTGAATTTAAGAAGATAGTTTCCGTTTTCAAGTTCGAATACGTCTTTGGTTTTTCCGCTGTAAACAAGTTTGTTTTCCATAATTTTATTGCTCCTTAAAATAAATTTTGAAAATAATTAAAAACAGTTTCAAAAAGATGCGCTGATTGCAGCATCTTTTTCAAGAACTTTTGCCGCGTCGGAAGCGCGTTTTGCGTCAAGCTTTGCTGCAAGTTCTTTATCTTCAACCGCAAGAATCTGCGCACAAAGCAAAGCGGCATTGGCTCCTCCGTTGATTGCAACAGTTGCTACCGGAATGCCTGTTGGCATCTGAACAGTTGAAAGAAGGGCGTCAATGCCGTCGAGATTTGAAGATTTGCAGGGAATTCCGATTACCGGAAGGGTGGTGTTTGCTGCAATTGCACCGGCAAGATGTGCTGCCATACCCGCTGCCGCAATTATTGTGCCAAAACCGTTTTCTCTTGCGTTGACCGCAAAATCACGCGCCTCAACAGGGGTTCTGTGCGCAGAATAAACATGCACTTCGAAAGGGATCTCAAGCGCTTTAAGGGTATCGGTAGCTTTTGTTACGATCGGAAGATCGCTGTCGCTGCCCATGATGATTCCAACTTTTTTCATAGTCAATCTCCTTTTCAAAATAAAAAATGGACACACTTACTCCTTGCGTTAAAAAGGAGTAAATGTGCCCAGACGGTCGGCTGAAATAAAAAAGGGGAAAACTTCCCCAAATTCATTCTTTGCTCCACCGTGGTGCTCCACCTATGTCCGTCAGTTGCAAAGAATGTGTATTCACTTATATAATATAATTTAACATTTACAGAAACAATTGTCAAGGACAAAAAACAGCCTTGATCGACTTAAATTTTGGTTAATTTTTACATTTTGAAAGCCTTCCGCAAAAGCCAAAAAATCTTGCAGGATATGCTTCATTTACAAAGAAAAAAGCACCGTTTTTACGGTGCTTTTTTTGTTTTTATACGCTGAAAAGAAGATCGCGATATGCCGGGAAAGGCCAGTATTCATCGCCGACCATAATCTCAAGTTCATCAGCAACTTCGCGGAGCTGATGAAGTGTCGGATAAAGTTCGTCGCAAACATATCTTGCCTGGGAATGGATCTCTTTTATGGTTTTTGCCTTTGCGCTGCGCTCTTCAACAATTTCGACCCTTCGTTCAAGTTCGTTGATAAGTTCATCGATTTTTTTAACAAAAGCAACTTCCGTACTTTTGGAAATATCGAGGCCGATTGCTCTTTTTGCAGCTGCGGTTTCCGCAAGAACCTTTTCAAACTCAATGCAAGCCGGCATTATATCTTTTCTTACCATATCTACCATGGTAAGAGATTCTATTATTTCAATTTTGCTGTAGTTTTCAAACTGAATTTCCTGACGGGAACGAACTTCGCTTTCGGTAAAAATTCTGTGGCGTTCAAAAAGACGGATATTTTTCTCGTCGGTATAATGTTCAAGCGCATCAACAGCTGTTCTGAAACAGCAAAGTCCGCGTTTTTCAGCCTCTTCAACCCATTCTTCGCTGTAATTGTTTCCGTTGAAAATAATGCGCTTATGCTTCTTCATTGTTTCCGCAATAAGCAAATTTACTTCTGCATCAAAATCTTCGGCTTTTTCAAGGCGATCCGCAAAATTTCTGAGAGTGTCAGCAACGCCGGTATTTATCATAACATTAGGGCAGGCAATGGAAACGCTTGAACCGGGCATTCTGAATTCAAATTTGTTTCCGGTAAACGCAAAAGGCGAAGTTCTGTTGCGGTCAGATTTATCTTTCATAAATTCCGGAACGGACGCAATTCCTGTTTCCATTTTTTCCGCATTCCATTCCTTTGTTCCGTGGCCTTCTTCAACCGAAGTGAGAATATTGGTTATGTAATCCCCAAGGAACATCGAAATAATCGCAGGCGGCGCTTCAGAACCGCCAAGACGGCGGTCGTTGCTTGCGGAAGCAACGGAAATCCGAAGAAGATCCTGGTTTTCGTCAACCGCGCGGATAACAGCACACATAAAAATCTGGAACTGCTTATTTGTTTCGGGATTTTTTCCGGGACTGAAAAGGTTTTTTCCTGTATCAGTAGAAAGGGACCAGTTGTTATGTTTTCCGCTTCCGTTAACTCCGCGAAAAGGTTTTTCGTGAAGAAGACAGGCAAGTCCATGTTTTTCCGCAACTTTTTTCATAATTTCCATTGTCAGCTGGTTATGGTCGGTTGCAAGATTTACTCTGCAATATCCGGGAGCCAGTTCATGCTGGCTTGGTGCAGCTTCGTTATGCTTGGTTTTTGCATAAACGCCCAACTTCCAAAGTTCGCTGTCAAGGTCCTTCATAAATTCGGAAACTCTGGGTCTTAAAGCACCGAAATAATGGTCCTCCATCTCCTGTCCTTTTGGCGGCGGAGCTCCGAAAAGGGTTCTTCCGGTTATAACAAGGTCCTTACGCTTATTATACTGTTTTCTGTCAACAAGGAAATATTCCTGCTCCGCACCGGCAGTTGCAAAAACACGTTTTGTTTCCGTATCTCCGAAAAGGCGCAGAATTCGCAAAGCTTCTTTGCAAACCGCTTCTGTTGAACGGAGAAGCGGAGTTTTTTTATCAAGAACTTCGCCGCTGTAGGAACAAAAAACCGTTGGAATACAAAGTGAACCGTCTTTTACAAATGCAAAGGAAGTAGGGTCCCATGCCGTATATCCTCTTGCTTCAAAAGTAGCGCGAAGTCCTCCGGAAGGAAAGCTTGAAGCGTCCGGTTCGCCTTTTATAAGGTGTTTTCCCCTGAAATCAAGTCCGACACCGCCTTCACCGTCCGGCTGGATAAAGCTGTCGTGTTTTTCTGCAGAAAGCCCCGTCATAGGCTGGAACCAGTGGGTATAGTGCGTTGCGCCTTTTTCTATAGCCCAGTTCATCATCGCTTCGGCTACGGCATTTGCAACCTCTGTATCCATTTCCCCGCCGTTATCTATTATATCCTCAAGTCTTTCAAAGATATCGGCGGAAAGACGCTCCTGCATAACTTCTCTGTTAAAAACCATGCTTCCAAATTCGTCGGTAAATTTTTTGATGGTTAACACCTGCTTTCTTTTCAACGAAAAAATCGGGTTTTATTTTACAATTTCCTTGCTGTGCTCGTCGTTTATTTCCTTAAACACAGAAAGAACAGGTTCAACGTGTTTTCCTTTTATTACTCGATCAACGTAGTTTTTCGTAATTTTATAAACAGTAGGAGAAAGAGTTATAACACCTATAAGGTTAGGAATCATCATAAGTCCGTTAAAAGTATCGGAAACATCCCAAGCAAGAGAAGAATGAAGCATAGGGCCCACAAAAACCATTCCGACAAAAATCACTTTATAAACAATAGTGGATTTTGTACCGAAAAGATATTCCCATGCTTTGGTACCGTAAACGCTCCAGCCAAGAATTGTGGAGAAAGCAAAAAGCAAAATTGCAATAGCAATAAAATATTTTCCAAAGCTGCCGAAAAGGGTTTCAAAAGAAGCGCCTACAAGTGCGGAAGCTTCCATCCCGCTTACAAGTATCCGGCCGGTGGCAAGATCAACAACTCCGGAAGAAAGAACAGCAAAGGCGGAAAGGGTGCAAACGATTATAGTATCCACAAATACTTCGAAAATGCCCCACATACCCTGTTTAACCGGTTCTTTTACGTTGGAGCAGGAATGAACCATAACAGAAGAACCAAGACCTGCTTCGTTCGAGAAAACTCCGCGCTTGCAGCCCCAGGTTACAACTTCTTTCATCACAATACCTGCAAAACCGCCGGCAACAGCATCAATACCAAACGCATTTTTAAAAATGGAAGCAAAAACAGCGCCGGCCATATCTATGTTCGCAATAAAAATTGCAATGGTTCCGATGAGGTAAAGAAGAACCATGGTTGGAACAATTTTTTCGGTTACAGAAGCGATACGTTTAAGTCCGCCGACAATAACAAGACCTGCAATAATTACAAAAGCAGCGCCTGTTACCCAGTTGGGAATACCAAATGCGGAATCAAGGTTAACGGCAATGGAGTTCATCTGGCTGAGGTTGCCGATACCGAAAGAAGCAAAAAGACAGAAAATACAGAATAAAACGCCAAGGATCGCGCCGATCCATTTGCAGCCTTTTTTTGCTCCGAGGCCGTCTTTAAGGTAATACATTGCGCCGCCGCACCATTCGCCCCGTTCGTTTTTGCGGCGGTAGTAAATACCAAGCACGTTTTCGGAAAAGTTTGTCATCATGCCGAGAATCGCCGCGACCCACATCCAGAAAATTGCTCCGGGCCCGCCGAAAACGATTGCCGTTGCAGTACCTGAAATGTTGCCGGTACCTACCGTTGCGGCAAGGGCTGTGCAAAGGGACTGGAACTGAGAAATATTACGTTTATCAGATTTATCGGTTACATTTTTATCAGTGAAAATTGAACCGATTGTTTCTTTTACCCAATGCCCGAAATGGGTAAACTGGAAAGCTTTTGTAATAACAGTACAAAGAAATCCGGATCCGAGAAGAAGAACAATACCTATCGTTACCCAGACAAAGTTGTAAATAACACCGTTGATTTCGGCAATTTTCGTAAGAATGTCGTTCATAATGTTTTCTCCTTTTTCAAAAAAACAAAAAACAGCGAAAGCTCCGAAAGACGGACTTTTCGCTGCAAACACATTCCGACACTATAAAAGCCTTGGCAATACAAAAGCTATCGAAAAAAACTGTCCTTTTGCCTGAGAGATTCATTCCCCAAAAAAAGGAATTTGCACCTTCGGCATCCGCGTTTAGCGAACTTCTCCAGTCTTTCATCCGTCTGCAGTCCTCATTCCGAAAAACGGAACGCCTGAGAGTGTTGCTCCTTCGGCAAGCATGGTTTGCTTTTTCCTGCAGATTTCATCTGACGCTATTAATTTGTGAATAAACGGAGTATACAGCATATTTGTAAAAAATGCAAGTGTTTTTTAATATTCCTTAAAATTTATTGTCGTTTCAAGCCGAAATTCCGGTTTTGCTAAATAAAAAAATTCTGTTTTGCATTACAGGCAAATTGCTTACAAAAAAAATGAGCACGGAAACTCCGTGCTCGTTTTTATATCCGTGCTCAAAACACAAATTATACGTTGGTGGAATAGTTGGGAGCCTCTTTGGTGATATAAATATCGTGAGGATGGCTCTCTTTAAGACCTGCGCCGGTAATTCTTACGAACTGAGCTTTTTCCTGAAGATCGGCAATGGTGCCGCATCCGCAATAACCCATACCTGCTCTGAGACCGCCGAGGATCTGATAAACAACTTCGCCTACGGTGCCTTTGCAGGGAACGCGTCCTTCAACGCCTTCCGGAACAAGTTTTTTGTTGTCTTCCTGGAAATATCTGTCCTTGCTTCCGTTTGCCATTGCTGCAAGAGAACCCATGCCGCGGTAAACTTTAAAACGTCTGCCCTGATAAATTTCGCTTTCGCCGGGTGCTTCGTCGCAACCTGCAAGCATGGAACCGAGCATAACAACGTTGCCGCCTGCTGCAAGAGCTTTTACGATATCGCCGGAATACTGCATACCGCCGTCAGCGATGATAGGTCTGCCCCATTTTGCGCCAACTTTTGCTGCTTCATAAATTGCAGTGATCTGGGGAACACCGATACCTGCAACAACACGGGTGGTGCAGATAGATCCGGGACCGATACCGACTTTTACAGCGTCTGCGCCTGCAAGGAAAAGATCTTCGGTTGCTGCTGCGGTTGCAACGTTACCTGCAACAAGTGCGATTTCGGGATATTCAGCTTTGATCATTCTTACGCAGTTCATAATACCTGCGCTGTGTCCGTGTGCAGAGTCGAGAACAAGAACGTCTGCGCCTGCTTCGATAAGAGCTTTTGCGCGAACCATAACGTCGGAAGTTACGCCGAGAGCTGCTGCGCAAAGAAGTCTGCCGCCTTTGTCTCTTGCTGCGTTGGGGTACTGAACAGCTTTTTCAATATCCTTGATGGTGATGAGACCTGCAAGTCTGCCTTCTTCATCAACGATGGGAAGTTTTTCGATTTTATGTGCACGAAGGATTTTCTGAGCTTCTTCAAGGTTGGTACCAACGGGTGCGGTTACAAGGTTTTCTTTGGTCATGACCTCTTCAATTTTTACGTTGAAGTTTTCAAGGAATTTAAGGTCGCGGTTGGTGATGATGCCAATGAGTTTTTTGTCTTCATCACAGATCGGAACACCGCTGATTTTGAATTTTGCCATAAGAGCGTCTGCTTCTGCAACAGTGTTGTCTTTTCCAAGATAGAAGGGGTTAACAATAACGCCGTTTTCGCTGCGTTTTACCTTGTCAACTTCTTCCGCCTGTTTTTCAATGGGCATGTTTTTGTGGATAACGCCGATTCCGCCTTCTCTTGCAATGGCGATCGCCATTTTTGCTTCGGTAACGGTATCCATTGCCGCGGTCATAATCGGTGCATTAAGAACGATATCTCTTGCAAGTACGGTTTTGGTGCAGCAGTCTTTCGGGAGTACGTCGGATTTTGCGGGGATAAGAAGTACGTCGTCGAAAGTAAGTCCTTCATAAAGGAATTTTTCATTGGTGTTCGGGTTTACCATGTTTGAGCTCTCCTTCTTTTATTTATAATCGTTATTACGTTCACATATAAATTTTAACTATTCTATCACCTTTGCATTCCAATTGCAAGTACTTTTTAAAATTTTTCTTGCCGCATTCAGCAAATACTTTGTTTTAAAAAACTTTCTTTTATTTGCCGCTGTGATTATTTTTGCTCTGTCAAAAATCCGGTTCCTTTTTTATATTGTTCGCAATATCTGATATAAAAAAACGCTCCGCAACATTCGTTGCGAAGCGTTCTTCGTGGTGAGCCGGCGGGGATTCTCCCCTTGGCACCTTGATTAAAAGTTTTTTGTTTATTCTCCGACTGATTTTGTTGTGAGCATTGTATAAAAAAGTTTCGCCATATTTGCTTTTCCCATTTCGGTTTTTTCTTTTCCCAATTTAAGCACCTTTTTATTATCTTTTGTACAGGGTTTCCATTCCGGAAGATTTCCACCGTTGGGATTCCCGTTTTTTACAAAATTGCAGAGATATTCCGACATCTTTTCCGAAAGAACATAGT
>JAFSEN010000057.1 GCA_017435745.1 Oscillospiraceae bacterium | reverse complement strand
CTAAGCTCTGCCGTGGCTATCCAAAGGCGTTGCTTGCGACGGAGTATAATTATTTTACACAGATTTTACAAAACCACGGTAACAGCTTTGATGTTCCTTTTGTATAGTAGTAACCGCAATGAAAAACTACTATTAAAAAGGAGCTTTTTTATTATGAACGCAAAAAGAATTTTCTCCCTTTTTCTTTCCTTTGTTATGATATTTGCTTTTTCTGCCTGCGGCAAAAGCAAAAACACCGTTGTCACAGACGGTTCCACCTCCATGGAAAAAGTCATCGGCGCCCTCGGCGAATCCTTTAAAAACGAAAACAGTGACATTTCCTTTACATATAATCCCACCGGTTCCGGCGCGGGTATAAAGGCAGTTACCGAGGGCACCTGTGACATCGGACTTTCCAGCCGTTACCTTAAAGATGAGGAAAAGGCAAACGGACTTTCCGAAACGATTCTTGCCTATGACGGAATCGCGATCATCGTAAATCCGGAAAATACGGTTTCTGATCTTTCAATCGAAACCCTTGCGAAAATTTTTACCGGTGAAATCAAAAACTGGAGCGAAATCGGCGGAAACGACGGCGAAATTGTCCTTATCGGAAGAGAAGCCGCCAGCGGCACCCGCGACGGTTTTGAATCCATAGTCGGGGTTGAAGGTGTTTGCCAATACAGAAATGAACTCACTTCCACCGGCGACGTTATTACAACGGTTGCAGGAAACCCCAATGCAATCGGATATGCCTCTCTCGCTTCCGTTAAAGAAAGCGTAAAAGCAATTTCCGTTGAAGGAATCGTTCCTTCCGAGGAAAGCGTTAAAGACGGTTCCTATTCCGTTCAGCGCCCCTTTGTTCTTGTTACAAGAACCGATTTTCCTCTTTCCGAAAGCGCACAGAAATTTTTTGACTACGCCCTTTCTGAAGATGCCTATGAAATAATCTACGCAATGGGCGTTGTTCCCGCAAACTGAAAAATAAAACGCAAAAAGGCGGCTTTGGATAAAGAAGTCCGCCTTTTAAGCGTATCTGAAAGGTTTTGAACATGAAAAAACTGAAAAATCCAACAGAAAAAATAATCGAGGGAATCTTCCTCATCCTCGGGCTTATAACCGTCGGTTTTGTTTTGCTTATCACGGTTTATCTTATAATTTCCGGAATTCCGGCAATCCGGGAAATCGGGCTTTTTGATTTTCTTTTCGGAAAAACCTGGGATTATTCCAAAAATCTTTACGGAATTCTCCCCTTTATTCTCACCAGTATTTACGGCACCGCCGGTGCAATTATTCTCGGCGTTCCGGTGTGCTTTTTAACCGCAGTTTATCTTGCGAAAATCGCTTCGCCAAGGGTAAAGTTCTTTATGGAAACCGCCGTAAGCCTTCTTGCGGGAATCCCTTCGGTTGTTTACGGACTTGTTGGAATGATAGTCCTTGTTCCGGCGATCCGCGAAGTTTTTGATTTGCCGGACGGTTCTTCGCTTTTCGCGGCGATAATCGTTCTTGCGGTTATGATTCTTCCTTCCATAATAAAAGTTTCCATGACCGCTCTGGAAGCTGTTCCGAAAGAATATGAAGATGCTTCCCTTGCTCTTGGTGCAACGCCTATTGAGACATATTTTAAAGTTTCCGTTCCTGCGGCAAAAAGCGGAATTGCCGCGGCGGTTGTTCTCGGAGTCGGCAGAGCCATCGGCGAAGCCATGGCGATAATCATGGTTTCCGGCAACGCCCCAAATATGCCGGAACTTTTCGGAAGCGTGCGTTTCCTTACAACCGCCGTTGCAAGCGAAATGAACTATGCCACGGACGGAAGCCTTCATCAGCAGGCAATTTTTTCCGTTGCGCTGGTGCTTTTCCTTTTCATAATGCTGATAAACGCGGCGCTCAATTTCTTCCTCAAGCGGGAAAAGGAGGGTTAATATGACCGCAAAAAGAAAAATATATATCACCATAATGCGCGGCCTTATGTATCTTTCCGCCGCTGCTACCGCAGGATTGGTCCTTTTTATGATAGGTTACGTTATGATAGAGGGAATCCCGAACATCACCTGGGAACTTATTTCAACAGAGCCGAGTTATCTTAAAGAAACCATCGGAATCCTGCCGGATATTCTCAACACCGTTTATATCGTCATCGCAACCCTTCTGATTGTTCTTCCGCTGGGGGTCGGCGCGGCGATTTATCTTACCGAATACGCAAAAAACAAAAAAATCGTTTCCGCAATCGAATATGCCGCGGAAACCCTTTCAGGAATCCCTTCGATAATCTACGGTCTGGTCGGGCTTTTGTTTTTCTGTAATTTTATGAGCTTCGGAAGATCGCTCATCGCCGGGGCGCTTACCCTTGTTATAATGGATCTTCCGACAGTTATGCGAACCACCCAGGAAAGCTTAAAGACCGTTCCCCAAAGTTACCGGGAAGGTGCCTTCGGTCTTGGAGCGGGAAAATGGAGAGTTATCCGCACCGTTGTGCTTCCGGGCTGTGTTGACGGAGTTATCACCGGCTGTATTCTTTCCATCGGCAGAATCCTCGGGGAATCCGCCGCTTTGCTTTTCACCGCCGGTTTTGCCCATTCCCTCAACGGATTTTTTGAAGGACTGGGAAGTTCCGGTTCGACCCTTACGGTTGCCCTTTATTTTTACGCGAAGGAACAGGGAGAATTTGAAGTTGCTTTTGCAATCGCGGCAATTCTTATGGTTCTTACCCTTATAATCAACTTTGCGGCGGAAGCAGTAAGCAGATATTTTGAAAAAAGGAGAGCATTATGAGCGATATTATTACGGTAAACGACCTTTGCCTCTGGTACGGAAACACAAAGGCGCTTAAAAATATAAATATGGATATTCCGGAAAAGAGCATAACCGCCCTTATCGGACCTTCCGGTTGCGGAAAATCCACCTTTTTAAAAACTCTTAACAGAATGAACGATCTTATTCCGGGTGTTAAAATTTCCGGAAAAGTGTGCTATAATGAAAACGATATTTACGCGCCGGAAGTTGACGTAAACGAACTTCGGCGCAATATCGGAATGGTTTTCCAAAAACCGAACCCCTTCCCCATGAGCATCTATGACAACGTTGCCTATGGTCCGAGGACCCACGGAATCACAAACAAAGCAAAACTTGATGAGATTGTTGAGCGTTCCCTTCGGGATGCGGCAATCTGGGACGAAGTCAAAGACCGCCTTAAAAAGAACGCCCTCGGGCTTTCCGGCGGACAGCAACAGCGTCTTTGTATTGCAAGAGCCCTTGCGGTTGAACCGGATATTCTTCTTATGGACGAGCCAACTTCTGCCCTTGACCCCATTTCCACTTCGAAAATCGAGGAACTTTGCACCCAGCTTAAAGAAAAATATACCATTGTCATAGTAACTCACAATATGCAGCAGGCTGTCCGAATTTCGGATTACACCGCGTTTTTCCTTCTCGGCGACCTTGTTGAATTTTCCGAAACGGAAAAAATGTTTTCAGAGCCGCAGGACAAAAGAACTGAAGATTATATTACGGGGAGGTTCGGTTAATGCGTTCCAGATTCGACGAGCAGCTTGACCTGCTTAATGAAGAAATGATAAACATGGGCGCTTTTTGCGAAAGCGCCATTGCAACCTGCGCAAAAGCGCTTGACAGCGGCGATATTGCCGCTGCGGAAAAAGTTCAGGATATTTCCGTACAGATAAATCACAAGGAAAGAGAAATCGAAGCCCTTTGCATGAAGCTTATTCTTCAGCAGCAACCCGTTGCAAGGGATTTGAGAACAATAAGCTCCGCCCTTAAAATGATTTCGGATATGAAGCGAATCGGCGACCAATCCGCCGATATTGCGGATATTATAACCGAAGCGAATATTTCATCAAGCGACGATACCTTCCATATCAACGAAATGGCAAACGCCGTTATAAAAATGGTCAACGGAAGTGTTGACGCCTTTGTTAAAAAGAACGTAAAAGCCGCAAAGGAAGTAATCGCTGCTGATGCGAACATCAACAGCCGTTTTGATGAAATAAAACACAATATTATCGAAAAACTCTGCGTTCCCGGAACGGACAGCGAATGTGCCGTTGACCTTCTGATGATCGCGAAATATTTTGAAAGAATAGGCGACCACGCAAAAAAACTTGCGGGCTGGGTGGTCTATTCCACAACAGGCATAAGAGAGGAAGATTAAAAGATGATTTTTTGCGTTGAAGACGACACAAGTTCAAGAGAACTTATGATTTATACCCTTAATTCCGCCGGCTTTGACGCAAAAGGCTTTCCGGAAAGCACGGAATTCTGGAAGGCAATCGAAACTGAAACTCCGGAACTTATAATGCTTGATATTATGCTTCCGGGAGAGGACGGAATCGAAATTCTTAAAAAGCTCCGTTCCAAAACGGCTACGAAGGATATACCGGTAATAATGGCAACCGCCAAGGGAACGGAATACGATAAAGTCATCGGACTTGATACCGGCGCGGACGATTATCTTGTAAAACCCTTCGGAATGATGGAAATGGTTTCGCATATAAAAGCCGTGCTCAGAAGAACGGCACCGAAAACGGCAAAAAGCGTTTTGAGCACCGGAAAACTTTCAGTAAATCTTGATGAGCACAGCGTTTTTGCAAACGGCGAAAAGGTCATGCTCACGCTCAAAGAATTTGAACTTCTGCGGATTTTTATGGAAAACCCGGGAAGGGTTTTCAGCCGGGACGTTCTTCTTGAAAAAATCTGGGGAACGGAATTTTACGGCGAAACAAGAACCGTTGACGTCCATATCGGAACCTTGCGGACAAAGCTCGGCGAATGCGGAGAATATATCGAAACAATTCGCGGAGTCGGTTACAGAATGGAGGAACGCCGTTGACAAAAAGAATTTTCCATTCAATAATTTCCGTTTCTGCGGCGGTTATTATTACTTCCGTAGTATTGATTTTCGGTGTTTTTTATTCGCAATTTTCAAAAGACAGGCTGACCCAGCTTGAAAACCACGCAAAATCCGTTTCCTCCGGAATTTCCGTTTACGGAACGGAATTTCTCCAAAACATCGGCGAAGGCGGTTACCGCGTAACCTATATTTCCGAAAAGGGCGAAGTGCTTTTTGATTCCGAGGGAGATTTTTCCGAGATGGAAAACCACCTTGAACGAGAAGAAATTGCAGAAGCTGCAAAAAACGGAAAAGGCGAAAGCAGGCGACTTTCCGAAACACTTTCCGAAGTTTATATCTATTATGCGGAAAAACTTCCTGACGGAAGCTTTATCCGCCTTTCGGTAGCAAGGGATTCCGTTTTTGTGGTATTTTCAAAAGCTGCCGCACCCGCAATTCTGATAATCTTTTTTGCGTTTTTGCTTTCGGTTTTTGCGGCAAAGCGGCTTTCGAAAAAAATCGTTGAGCCCCTGAACGCTATTGACCTTGATAACCCACTTGAAAACAAAAACTGCGACGAAGTCGCGCCCCTTCTTCGAAGAATTTCCGCACAGCAAATCCAGCTTAAAAAGCAGGAGGAAAAGCTCCGCAAAAAGAAAAACGAGCTGGAAACCGTTCTTGAAAATATGGACGAGGGAATTATTCTTCTTACTTTTGAAGGCAGAATCGTTTCCATAAACTCCGCCGCAAAACGGATTTTCGGATATTCCGGAAACCCGGAAGGAGAGAACCTTTCTTCAGTTTGCCGGGATATTTCCG
>JAFSEN010000056.1 GCA_017435745.1 Oscillospiraceae bacterium | reverse complement strand
GGCAATTTAAAAAGGGACGGAATACCGTCCCTTTTTTCAACGCGGGCAGATTACTGCTCGACAGGATATACGCTTACCTTTTTGCGGTCTGCACCGAAGCGTTCAAATCTTACAACGCCGTCAGTGAGAGCGAAGAGGGTATCGTCGGAACCTTTGCCAACGTTGTTACCGGGATGGAAGTGAGTTCCGCGCTGTCTTACAAGGATGTTGCCTGCAAGAACAAACTGACCGTCGGCTCTCTTCGGGCCAAGGCGTTTGGATTCGGAATCACGGCCGTTTTTAGTGGAGCCCATACCTTTTTTATGGGCGAAGAACTGCATACTGAGTCTAAGCATGTTATTATACCTCCGTAATTATAAGGTTGATTGTGTTCGGAAAATCCTCGGAAAGAAGTTTTAAATGAAGCCTTAATGCCGAAACAAAATGCGTTGCCGCCGGTCTCGGGTTTGGGGGAAGAATGCATTCGATACAATCTTCATAAACGTTGACTTCGCAGTTAACTTTAACAACTTCTGTAATTCCGTTAATGGCCATTTGTACGGCCGAACTTACCGAAGCACAGACAATGTCTTTTCCGCTTTCGGCAAAACCTGCGTGTCCGCTTATTGCGAAACGCTTTGGTTCGCCTTTCTTATAAAAGAATTCAGCGCGGATCATCGTTAATTAGCCTTCGATTGCTTTAACAAGAAGCTTGGTATAGGGCTGACGATGACCGAGAGCGCGTTTGCTGCCTTTTTTGGTGCGATAGGTGAAAACATTGATTTTCTTGCCTTTGCCGTTTTTAACGACTTCTGCGACAACTTTTGCGCCTTCAACATAGGGAGCGCCTACTTTGAGGGATTCGCCGCCGAGAACAAGAACCTTATCAAGGGTGATTTCTTCGCCTTCGTTGGCTTCGAGTTTTTCGACATAGAGAGTATCGTTAAGTTCAACACGATACTGTTTACCGCCGGTTTCGATTACTGCGTACATGATATTCCTTCTTTTCAATAGACTCGCTGACTTGAGGCGGCGTTCCCTAAAAAAGGACGCACTTTTAGAGCCTTTGGCATGCGGCATGAAATATTATATCAGCATAATTACCGAATGTCAAGTACCAAATATGTAAAATTTGCCTTAATTATGCGATTTTTTTAAGCTTTTGGCAAAACGATAGGGCAGAAGCAGGCTCCCGCCGGAAAAAATAAATAATCCCGGGCAAAAAGCCCGGGATTTGCTTAAAATTTATTCTTTTATAAGAACGCTTTCAACGGTGAAAGAAAGTTTTTCTCCGTCGGAGGTGGTGACGTTTATTACGTCATCTTTTTCTGCGCGTTCGACAGTCCAGTTCCATTCTTCTCCGATATAAAATTCGGTAAATCTTTCGCTGACTGGATTTCCGTCCTTATCAATAAGCCAGAAACCGCCGGGCATAGGTTCTCCGTTTTTATCATAACACTGATAAAATTCGATTTCAAAAGTTGTTTCCGGGTCCGCGCAATAGGCTATGCCTATATAACCACCTTCAAAAACGGAGAAAACAATATGGTTATAGGAAGAATTTACCGTATTGCCATTTTCGTCAAAAATTATGCAATGACTGTCCGACCAAACGTCGCTTGCCTTTGCGGCCGCAACGATTCGGTCGGGAAAAGGTATTGAAAGCCTTGAATAATGCGTTTCACAGATAACGGTGCCGTCGGCCGCTTTAACTCCGTAGGAAGGATAGCGCGATATCCAGTAATATGTTTCAAGATTAAAATCAAAAATCTTTTCGGTGGAAGGCAAAATTGTTTCTTCGCCGTAGATTTCAAAAGTTTTTTCGTTGATATAAAAACTGTATCTTGCGCCGTCGCGGCAGACAGTTACCCAGTGTTCATCCGGAGCGTTTATATTTCCGCCGTAGGTGCGCACGTCATAAAAAGGTTCCTCGTTTATAAGTTTGCCGTTTTTAAGAAGGAGCCATGTCTGTTCGTCCGGAACTTCGCCTATGGAAGAAATCAGGTCATCAAAACAAATTCCGGTGCGGGTGCCCTCTGTTTTTGTAAGAACGTACATGAATCCATAGTCCTCGACTTTGTCATAGTCATAAGGATTTATTCCGCCGGGAAGAAGCTTGCTCTCTTTTTTGCCGTTTTCCGGCTGTTCGGCAAAAGGTTCTTCCGGTTTTGAGCACGCGGCAAAAAGAAGAATCAGCACCATAATTACGGATAAAAGTTTTTTCATAAAGCAAACCTCCTTTGATAAAATATCCTTCATTATATAAGTGCCGGAAAAAGCGGATTTTATTGCATGGAAAAATAAAAAAACCGCAGATTTTCTGCGGTTTTTTAAGAAAATTTTATTCATCAAAAGTTTCCTTGAAACCTTCGCCGATAACGTTGCTTGCGGGCGCAACCATTATAAAAGCGGTGTGGTCAACTTCAAGAACTATGCGTTTGAATTTTGCAAACTGTCTGCTCGGCATTGCGCACATGATTACAAGTTTTTTATCACGCTGAAAACCGCCTTCGCCGTTAAGATAGGTAATTCCGCGGTCGGTTTCTTCCATTACTCTTTCCGCAACTTCCAAGGCTTTGTCGGAAACTACGTATGCAATTCGGGTTTCGTTGAAACCATAGAGAACGCTGTCCATTGCTCTTTCGGTGACATATACGGAAACAAGGGCATACAGCGCCGCATCAAGAGTTCCGTAATAAAATCCGGCAAAAGCAACGATTACGAAATCTATTGCAAGAAGGATCTTTCCGAGAGGGATATGCTGGAAATATCGAAGAAGCACCCTTCCGAGAATATCCGTTCCGCCGGTTGTGGAACCGCGGAGAAAAATTATTCCCATTCCTATTCCGATAGCCGCTCCGCCGAAAATTGAGGCAACAAGGGTGTTTTCAGTATAAATCGGAAGAAAAGATTCGGAAATATTGGTAATTACCGAAAGAATAAAAAGGGTGCGGAAAGTGCTTATTGTAAAACTTTTTCCGATAACAAAAAGCCCGAGAAGAATAAGAGGAATGTTAAGAAGAAAGGTTAAGGTACCCATCTGGATCCCGGTTACGGAATGAAGAACGGTTGCAATACCGGTAACCCCTCCCGGGGCAATTTCGTTGGGGGTTGTAAAGACAGTTACGCCGACTGCAAAAATTGCCGAACCGATTATATCGGCGAAGATATCTTTAATAAAATCTGCGGTGGATTTTATTTTCAAATATTTTCCTCCTTTTTGGAATGTTCAAGAATTATTTCAAAAATTTCACGGATTCTGTCGTTTTGCTTTTCGCAATAAAGCCAGCCGAAAAGCGCTTCTACACCGGTGGCTTTCCGGTATTCAATGGCGTTTGCGCCTTTTGGAATATGGGTGGCGCTGGCGTTTCTTCCTCTGTGAAGAATTCCGTTTTCCTCTTCGGTAAGAAAAGGTTCGATAAAATCAAAAACATTTGCCTGAAAACTTGCCCGGACCATTTCAACAGCCATTT
Source organism: Oscillospiraceae bacterium (assembly GCA_017435745.1). Lineage (GTDB taxonomy): Bacteria > Bacillota > Clostridia > Oscillospirales > Ruminococcaceae > UMGS1668. The sequence continues at coordinate 2,709 of JAFSEN010000056.1, read as the reverse complement.
TATGGAGTTTTCCAACCTGGAGCGAACCATGTTCAAGAAGATGTTCGCGCACCAATATTTCATAAACAGCATCGCCGATGAACGCAAGGGAAAGCCCGTTAAGGGAATTTCCGTCGATTTTCTTTTCGGGAATTTCAATCAAAAACAAAACGCCGCCTTTCAATATCTATGAAAATATTTTACCATTTTAATTTCTTTTTATCAACATGAATATTTATTCGCGATAATAAAGAAAAAAACATCTCCGGGGAGATGCTTTTTTATCAGATGAAAAATCCGGCAGCAAAAGCCGCTGCGGAAGCCGCAAGGGCAACGACGATAAGCGGAAGTTTTAAATATGCAAGAACCACAGCGACGATTGTTCCGATTACAGAAGTTGCGATGTTTCCGGTGGAATAAAAAATTGCGGGAATAGTCATGGCGCTTAAAACAGCATAGGGAATGTAATAGAGAAAGCTCCGGAAGAAAGGAGATTTTATCTTTTTCCGGAAAAGGGTGAAAGGAATCATTCGGATAAGATAAGTTGCCACCGCCATGACGGCAATATAAATAATAACGCTCATTCTTTTGCCCCCTCTTCGTCCGGAACGGGAAAAATTACTGCGCAAATTGCCGCAGCGGCAACGGAACAGATTATTACCGCAAAACCGCCTGAAACGGTTTTGAGCATATATTTAAAGACAATGCTCAAAGCTGCGGCAATGAGCACCGCAGCGAGCACGCCTTTTTTCTTTTTCGAAGCGGGGATTATAATTGCAAGAAACATTCCGTAAAGAACGATTCCCATTGCGCCGGAAAGAGAAGCGGGAAGAATATTTCCGGCCGCTGCGCCAAGAAAAGTTCCAAAAACCCAGCCCAGGGCGGAAATTACGGTAAGTCCGTACATATAAAAAGGCGAAACGGAATTTTGCGAAACCGCAACCGCAAAAATTTCGTCGGTTATTCCGAAAGATGCGATCATGCGGTGCATTGTGCTGAAGTTTCCGTCAAGCTTTTGGGAAAGGGAAATTCCCATCAGAGAATAACGGATGTTTATTACAAGCTGGGTAAGAACCATTTCAATAAGACTTCCGCCGGCGGCGATTATTTGAACCCCGGCAACCTGTCCTGCGGAGGTAAGGTTTGTAAGAGATATTCCCACAGCAGCAAGAATTGAAAGCCCAAGGCTTACGGAAAGGATTCCGAAACCGAAGGAAACGGAAAGATATCCAAGACAAATCGGAATTCCGTCACGGATTCCTTTAAAAAAATCGCTTTTCAATAATTCACCGCCTTTTTTGAAAAAATATAAAATTAATTATAGCACCGTTTTTTGCATATTTAAACATAAAAACGCAAAAAAACTTTATATTTCCCCAAAACTGTGCTATAATTCCCGCAAAAGGCGGTGTGTTTTTTATGTATGACGAATATCTTAAAACTTTTATCTGTGTTGCGGAATGCGGAAGTTTCACAAAAGCGGCGGAACTTCTTTATCTTTCGCCGAACGCGGTCAAAAAAAGAATAGGGTCACTTGAGGAAAGCACCGGAATAAGCCTTTTTGAAAGAACTCTTAAAGGCGAAAAACTTACCTCCGCAGGAAAATCCTTTTACGGCGACGCAAAAAATATGGTTCAAACTTACAACAACGCAGTTGAAAGAGCAAAGAGAATCCAGGAAAGCGACGGAGTTTTTCTTAAAATCGGAATAATGGATACCTTTGCGGATGAATTTATGACTGCAAAATGGTTCCAGCCTTCGGATAAAACAAAACGAAGAAAAACAAGCATGGTCTTTTTCGGAAGTTCCCGCGACAGCCTTGGAACAATGCTGCGCAGTCTGGGAAACGATATTGATCTTGCGGTCGATATCTGCGATGAAAAGCTTGCAAAAAAATTTGGGGTGAAATCAATAAAAATTTCCGAAGCAAAAATTTGCTGTGCGGTTCCGCTTAATCACCGTCTTTCCGGAAAAGAGGAAATAGCGCCGGCGGATCTTTGCGGCGAAAAGGTTGCAATTCTTAAAAGCGGGAGAAATGAACTTTGGGATAATGTTATAAGAGATATCAAAAACGATTTTTTCGGAATCGAACTTTTTGAAATCGATAAATACAGCATAAAAACTTTTAACCGCTGCGAAAACGAAAACAGAATTGTTTTTATGACGGAACACGGTGGGAAATCATATCCTTTTTGTAAAACGGTTCCTTTAAGCAAAATATATACCATTCCTTTCGGAATTTATATTCCGGAAGATTCTTCCGAAAAAGCAGTTTCCTTTATTGAAGAGATAAAGAAATCTGCGCCCAAAGATTAACAGCAAAAGAGCCTATATATGCACCTCTGGTGCATATATAGGCTCTTTTTTGTTCTTTATTTAAGCTGTAAGGTGCATTATAATAAGTATGATGTGTTAAATAAAACACGAAAACATAAGGAGGATTTTATAATGGAAAGACTTGACGGAAAAAGAATCATTATCACCGGCGGCGCAAACGGAATGGGCAGAACCACTGTAGAAAACTTCCCTTCTCTCGGCGCAAAGGTTGCATTTTTTGACGTAAACGACGCTGACGGCGAAGAAGTTGCAAAAATCTCCGGCGCAAAATATATCCATGTTGACGTTTCCAGCGAAGAAGAAGTTCAGAAAGGCTTCAAAGAAGCTGTTGAATGGCTCGGCGGACTTGATGTAGTTATCCACTGCGCAGCAATCGCTCCCGCAACCCCTATT
>JAFSEN010000055.1 GCA_017435745.1 Oscillospiraceae bacterium | reverse complement strand
GGGCTTCTTTATTTCCTCGGTCTTGAAAAAAACGACAAAAAAGCCGTGCTCAAATCAAAAGAGCTTCTTGAGCACGCGCTTACCCTTATTGACCAGCCCCATGCTCACAACGTTGGAAAAAGCGATATTTATGACGATCTTTCCGGAATTTGCTTTCTTCTCGGCGAAGATGAAAAGGGTCTTGATATGCTTAAAGACCACAACGAAGGCGGAGTTTTTGATGCGGAAATCGGTTATGAACTTGCTTCTTCGTTTAAGCGATATAAAGAAGCTCTTCCCTATCTTTCAGATTCTCTTGTAAGAAATCTTACGGATTTATTCAAATGCGTAATCGGTTTTGCAAACGTTTATTCAAGCCGCGGTGAATTTGAAAAGGCTTTTGATGCTGTAAAAACCTGTTTTGAAATCAACGAAATGTTCAGAATCCCCGGAACGGTTTCCTATCTTGACAAAGGCAGTATCGTTCTTCTTGTTGCCTGCGCGCAGATTTGTGAGAGTATGAATGACGAAAAAAGCGTCAGAAAATATCTTGCTGAGGCAAAAAAGATTGCGGAAAACTTTGATAAAAACCCTGACGATTCCGCTACAAACGTAAAATTCTATGAAAAAGACGTTCCGGCTTCCGCCGCAGACGATTTTGGTGAAACGGCGGCGGATATCATTGAAAACGTTGTAAAATGGGAAAAAGAAGAATATCCGAAGACCTGTGAGATCTGGCAGGAGATTAAAGAACCCGTTGCATAAAAAAAGACCCGCTCCGGCGGGTCTTTTTTTCAGTTATTTTTATAAGCCTCATCGGCGGAAATCATTACTATTTCGTTAAGGTGTTCAATGATGAATTTCTGCGCATTTTCGTTATAATAATTTTTGCTGTATTCACGAAAATATTTATTTATCTCCCAAAAACTTTCGATTCCGATTTCCATTCCTTTTTCCGTAGCAACTCTGTTTAGACTGTTTGTCTTTTCATCGAACGAAAGCTTAAGATATCCGTTTTCAAGAAGATATTTTGTTATCTGTACCGGAAGAATTTTTTCTTTTCCCGCACCGTCGTTTATCCTTTTTGCAAGGAGCTTTACCCCTATCGGATCTTTTGATATTTCAATTTTTTCAAGTTCTTCGGGTCTGAAACCGTGGCTTCTTATCTTTTTTGCAACCGCATATTCGGTATTTATGATATCCGAAAGTTTCTTTGCGGAAAGAAGTTTTTCAAGACTTGTAAAAACCTTTGCGTAAATTCCGCCGCATTCGCGGATTATCGGAAATTCGAGCTTTTTCCATTCTTCAATTTCGAATTTATAATAGGACATTTCCGGATTTTTTGAAGGAAGAGAAGTTATCTCTCCCCTTTTTACAATTTTTGTTTCAGAGATTTTCCCGTAATAGCGGATACATCCATCCTCATCCCCGAAAGTTCCGGAAGGAAGATAAAGCGCAATGTATTCCACCGGAAGCATATTTTTTGGAACAACCGCTTCGGGAATATGGTAAAACTTTTCGCTGTAATTGACTTCGAATTGTTTTCTGCTTTTCACGGTACCGATAAGGACCTGGTGCTCCATTTTTTCACCCGCTTTAACTTTAATATGGCTTTAAGATATTCTTTTTGCCTTATTTAGTCAAGATAAAGGCTTTTATTTGTTAAATATACCTATTTTTAATAAGTAAATTTATTGATTATGCACAATAAAATAATTTTTTAAGTCGTTTTTGGTTTTTAATACAAATATTTGCCTGTTTTTTGGTGATTTTATTATATTTTTGCAGAATTTTTTTAAAAACTATTGAAAATTTTACAAGTTCGAGTTAAAATCCAACATATTGATAATGTTAAAAAATTATTTTAAATATTCGTTCTGTTCCACAGAAATGGGGGTAATCTTCTATGAAATTTCTTGAAGACCGTATCATTAAAGATGGAGTTGTACGCGCCGGTAATGTCCTGAAGGTAGATTGCTTTTTGAATCACCAGATGGACATTTCTCTTTTTCAGGAGATGGCTGCGGAATGGAAAAAACGCTTCGCCGATAAAAAAATAAATAAAATTCTTACTATTGAAGCTTCCGGAATTGCTATCGCATGCATTGCGGCAACCGCTTTTGATAACTGCCCGGTCGTTTTTGCAAAAAAGACCGAAAGCCTTAACGTTGACGGTCCCGTATATTCTTCCAAAGTAACTTCCTTTACAAAAAAACGCACTTACGACGTTTTTGTAAGCCGGAAATATCTTAACCCCGGCGACCGTGTTTTAATCGTTGATGATTTCCTTGCCGTCGGAAGCGCCCTCAACGGACTTATTGATATTGTTGAACAGTCCGGCGCAACCGTTGCCGGTCTTGGAATCGCCATTGAAAAGGGTTTCCAGGGCGGCGGAGATTCTCTTCGCGCAAAAGGTTTCCAGCTTGAATCTCTTGCAATTGTTGAAAAGCTTGACGCAGAAAACAACACAATCGAATTCCGTAAAGAATGATAAAAACGCATAGAAATATGCTTTTTATAAAAATTGTTTATATGTAAACTTAGGAGGAAAAACATGAAAAAACTTCTTGCACTTATCCTTGCTCTTGTTATGGTTCTTTCTTTCGCAGCTTGCGGCGAAACTCCCGAAGAACCCACCGGTGAAAACGGCGAAACCGAAGCCCTTACCGCTGAAAACATCAAAATCGGTTTTGTTCACGTAAGCGATCCTTCCGATATGGGATATACTTACAACCATGACCTCGGCACCTGGAAAATGGCTGAAAACCTTGGCATTTCCGAAGACCAGATCATCAACAAATACAACATCGGCGAAGATGAAGGCTGCGCAACCGCTATTGAAGAGCTTGTTGAAGCAGGCTGCAACATCATTTTTGCTACTTCTTTCGGTCATGGCGACTATATGACTGAAGCAGCAGCAAAATATCCCGAAATCCAGTTCTGCCATGCAACCGGCGCACAGGCAGCAAATTCCGGCCTTTCCAACTATCACAACTATTTCACTTCCATTTATGAAGCACGTTACATCGCAGGCGTTGCTGCAGGTCTTAAACTCAACGAACTTATCGAAAACGGAACCATCACCGAAGAAGAAGCTGTTATCGGTTATGTTGCAGCATTCTATTTTGAAGAAGTTATCTCCGGCTTCTCCGCTTTCTATCTTGGCGCACGTTCTGTTTGCCCTTCCGCAACCATGATTACCCTTAAAGCAGACTCCTGGTCCGACCCCGTTAAAGAAGGCCAGATTGCACAGTCCCTTATCGACCAGGGCGCTGTAATCATCAGCCAGCATTCCGACAACCCCTCTCCTGCAACCACTGCAGAAGCAGCAGGTCTTTTCCACTGCGGTTATAACTCCGACATGGCAGAAGCTGCTCCCAAAGCTTCCATCATTTCCGCTCGTGCTGACTGGTCCATTTATCTCACCTATGCAGTAGAATGCGTTCTCAACGGCGAAGAAATTGCAACCGACTGGTGCAAAGGTTTTGCTGAAGGCGCAAACTTCACCAGCCCCCTCAACGAAGCTGTTGCTGCTCCCGGCACCGCAGAAAAACTTGAAGAAGTTGCAAACGGACTTAAAGACGGTTCCGTTCACGTTTTCGCAGGCCCTTGGAACGGCGTTCATGTTTGGACCGGCGAAGCATTTGAATGTGCTGAAGGCGAATGGGTTGAAGAATCCCAGACCCAGTCTGCTCCTTACTTTGGATATATCATCGAAGGCATCACCCTTCTCGACGCATAATTATAACAATAAAAACGGGGCCGTTTTACTGGCGGCCCCGTTTTGGTTTTTCCGATAATGAAAAAACGGATAAAAGATTTTTAACCGTTTTTTGACTGTCGGAATTTTATATTTTCCGTACGTTATTTAAAACATTTTATCACTTTTGAGGAAGGGTGATTTTTTGAAAACAGCTGCAATTCAGCTTAAAAATCTTACAAAAACCTTTGGCAGCGTTGTTGCTAACGACCGGGTAAGCCTTGAAATAAACCATGGTGAAATTCTCGCTCTTCTCGGCGAAAACGGAAGCGGCAAAACAACGCTTATGAATATGCTTTCGGGAATCTATTATCCCGACGGCGGCGAGATTTTTGTTGACGGAAAAGAAGTTATAATCGATAACCCCCGCGTTGCTTTTGAATACGGAATCGGAATGGTACATCAGCATTTCAAGCTTGTTGACGTACTTACTGCCGCAGAAAACATGGTTCTCGGTCTTAACGAAAAAGGCCGCCTTAATACCAAAGCAATCGGAGATAAAATCCGCAGCATTTGCGACCAGTATGGTTTTCATGTGGAACCTAACAAGAAAATCTACGAAATGTCAGTTTCCGAAAAACAAACCGTTGAAATCGTAAAAATGCTTTACCGCGGTGTTGACATTCTTATTCTTGATGAACCTACCGCTGTTCTTACTCCGCAGGAAACCGAAAAACTTTTCGCGGTTCTTCGCAATATGAAAAAAGACGGAAAAGCGGTTATCATAATTACTCATAAACTTAACGAAGTTATGGATCTTTCCGACAGAGTTGCCGTCCTCAGAAAAGGCGTTCATGTAGGCGACCTTGTAACTTCCGAAACCAACCCCCAGGAACTTACCAACCTTATGGTCGGACATTCCGTAACGCTCAACATTGACAGGACCCTTTGCGAAAATCCTGTTAAAAAGCTTGAGATCAGAAATCTTTCCTGCGTAAACGACGACGGAGTTAAAGTTCTCGATAACATTTCTTTCGATGCTTTCGGCGGAGAAGTTCTCGGAATCGCCGGAATATCCGGATGCGGCCAAAAGGAACTTCTTGAAGGAATTGCCGGACTTCAGAAAGTTTCGGGAAATATTAAATTCTATTCCGATGAAAATTCCGAACCGGAAGAACTTAACGGAAAATCTCCTATGGATATTATTAAAAAAGGAATTTCCCTTTCCTTTGTTCCGGAAGACCGCCTTGGCATGGGACTTATCGGAAACATGGACCTTGCCGACAACATGATGCTCCGAAGCTATAATAAAGGAAAATCTCCCTTTGCGGACAGAAAATCTCCCGCGGAACTTGCCGAAAAAGTTGTTGACGAACTTGAAGTTGTCACCCCCGGAATCAATGTTCCTGTAAGAAATCTTTCCGGCGGCAACGTACAGAAAATTCTTGTCGGACGCGAAATCGCTTCCGAACCTTCCGTTCTTATGAGCGCGTATGCGGTGCGCGGACTTGATATCAACACTTCCTATACAATTTACAACCTTATGAACGAACAAAAAGAACGCGGCGCCGCTGTTATTTATGTCGGCGAAGACCTTGATGTTCTTGTTGAACTTTGCGACAGAATTCTTGTTCTTTGCGACGGAAAAGTAAGCGGAATTGTTGACGGAAGAAAAACAACCAAAGAAGAAGTCGGTCTTCTTATGACAAGTCTTGGCGGAGAAAAGGAGGTTGTTTCCTGATGGCAACTGAAAACGTAAAAAAAGAACCTTTTGTCCGCGTTGCAAAACGCCCGGAAGTTTCTTCGAAAAAAGCGATGCTTATCAGATTTTCATCGATAATCGTCGCGCTTCTTCTCGGAGGATTTATTATTCTTGCTCTCGGTTTTAACCCCATTGCGGTTTACGGCGATATTGTTAAGGGTTCCCTTCTTTCCGGAACTGCACTTAAGGCAACCGCAAAAATAGCTGTTCCCCTTCTCGGTGCTGCTCTTGCAATCGCTCCCGCTTTCAAAATGAAATTCTGGAACTGCGGTGCAGAAGGTCAGATTACCGTAGGCGCTATTATTTCCACTTATTTTGCGCTCAACTTTGCGCTTGATCTTCCCCGCCCGGTTTTCTTCGCCGTTACTTTTGCCTCGGCTGCAATTTTCGGCGGACTTTGGGGACTTATCCCCGCTTTCTTCAAAGCAAAATGGGGCACAAACGAAACCCTTTTTACCCTTATGCTCAACTATATCGCCATAGGCTTTGTAAAATATCTTCGAATCGGTCCTTGGATGGACAAAGGACAGATGTTCCCCAAAGTTCCGATGTTCAACAAAGCCGCAAGACTTCCGGAAGTTTTCGGAGTTCACATCGGTTGGATAATCGTTCTTGCTCTTGTAATTTTCATCTACATTTACATGACCAGAACGAAACACGGATATGAAATTGCCGTAGTAGGCGAAAGCATTTCCACCGCAAGATATTCCGGAATGAACGTTCCGAAAATTATTATGCGCACCATGTTCCTTTCCGGCGCAATTGCCGGTGTCGTCGGCTGGATGCTTGTTTGCGGAACAAACTATACCCTCAGCGACAGCACCGCAAACGGTTATGGTTTTACCGCAATTGTTGTTGCATGGCTTTCCAAACTCAACCCGTTTGTAATGGTCCTTATTTCTGCTTTCCTCGCAATTTTACAAAAGGGTTCCAATACCATTCAGACAAACTTCGGAATCCCCGCTTCCGCTTCGGAAGTTCTTACCGGACTTATTCTTCTTTGCATGCTTGGAAGCGAATTCTTTATTAACTACCGTTTTGTCTTCCGTAAAAAAACTGTTGGAGGTGACGATTGATGGATACTTTTTTCAGCTTTATCGTCGCCGCCGTTCTTGCGGCAACTCCTCTTCTTTTCGGTACCCTTGGTGAGATTCTTACAGAAAAAAGCGGCCACCTTAACCTTGGTGTTGAAGGTATGATGTTCATGGGCGGCGTTGCAGGTCTTGCGGGAACTTATTATTATGAAAAAGCCATGAACGGCGAACCGAACGCATTTGTTTCCGTATTGATCGGCATTACCTGCGCTTTTCTTTGCGCAATGTTTGGTGCTTTTATTTACAGCTTCCTCACCATAACTCTCAGAGCGAACCAGAACGTAACCGGTCTTGCGCTTACTACCTTTGGTACCGGTTTCGGCAACTTCTTCGGAGAAATTATGGGAACCGCCGCAGGCGGCTATGTTTCCGTAGGAAATATCATCAAAGCGGCTTTTAACGACGGAATTCCGGTTCTTAAAGACATCCCCGTAATCGGAAAGCTCCTTTTCGGATACAGCTTTTTTGTCTATCTTGCTCTTGCAATTGCTATTCTTCTTGCCTATTTCCTCAACAAGAGCAAAACCGGACTTAACCTTCGCGCTGTCGGTGAAAACCCGGCAACAGCAGACGCAGTAGGAATTAACGTAACTCTTTACAAATATCTTGCAACCTGCCTCGGCGGCGGAATTTGCGGTCTTGGCGGTCTTTACATCGTTATGAACACCGCAAACGGAACCGGCGGCGTTTGGGTACATAACAGCATCAGCGGATATGGCTGGCTTGCCGTTGCAATTGTAATTTTCGCAACCTGGAGCCCTCTTAAAGCAGTTATTTGTTCTCTTGTAATCGGCGCGCTTTCCGTACTTCCCTATTACTATCAGATTCCTTTCATCCACTCTGCAATTTACGAGATTTTCCCTTATCTTGCAACGGTTGCGGTTCTTATTATGATAATTTTCCGCAAAAAGAAGAACAATCTTCCTCCCGCAAGCCTTGGTCTTGCATATTTCCGCGAGGAAAGATAAGATTTTTCAGAATAAACGAAACATAAAAAAACAGGGACAGAACGCAAGGTTTTGTCCCTGTTTTTTTCGCTTTTTTTATTCAAAATCTTCCAAAAATGCAAACAATTTGTTAATTTGCTTGAATTTACTCACTGTTTATTGTATAATATAACCTGTATTATTATGAAAAGTGAGGTGCATACTTATTGTCTGTTAAGCCTGCCGATAAGGAAAAGGCAAGTTTTGATTCAACTCTTGAGTATCTGTATCTCCGTATTTACGAGTTTTTCTATATTACAGGAATACGTTTTATCCGACAGATTCGCGGAACATATAACTTTGTTTCCAACCAGATTATCTATACCAAAGAAAACGTTACGGATTGGGCAAAACGTTCTGCACGCCATATATATAATTCTTTCAGAAATATTCTTACCGGAAAATACCACGCATTTCTGTCATATAGCAACAGAGCCGCAGACGCATTTGAAGTTCTTCGCACAAGCAAAGACAAGACAAAAGCGGAAAAAAATTCCGCCCTTAAAAATCTTCTCTGGTGCTGGGGAATTCTTGTATGGAAAATTTTCTGTACCATTTTCAACTACGTTGCGCCGGTTTGTGCGGCAATTCTTCTTGTTGTTACTTTCCAGTATTTTAAAAACCTTGAATACGGTCTTTCTTTTGTTTCAAACGGAAAAAATCTTGCCTATATAACCGGCGAAGATGTTTATAACGAAGCGGAACAGATTATCAGAAGCAGAACTTCAGCTGAAACCGCCAATGTCGGAAACGTTGCTCCCGAATTTGCAATTGTTCCCGTAAGCAGCCTTGAACTTACCGAAGCGGAAGATCTTGCAAACATAATCCTTAAAAACTCCGGACAGAGCGTTTATGAAGGCTACGGCCTTTATATCGACGGAGAATTTGTCGGTTCCACCGACGAATCCGACAACCTTCTTTCTCTTCTTGAAGAATATCGGGAACAGTACCGCGAAGAAGGCGACACTGAATCCATTCTCCGTTTCAAACAAAACGTTGCGCTTGTTGACGGCGTTTATCCAACTTCTTCAATCAAAGCAACTTCTGAATTCAGATTGCTTCTCAACAGCGAAATCGAAGGAGAAAAATACCACACAGTTTCTGCGGGCGAATCCCCTTCTCTTATCGCCGATATGTATGACCTTTATTATTCTGAGCTTGTTGCCATGAACCCGACTCTTGCGGAAAACGCAACCATAAGAGTCGGACAGGATCTTGTTATTTCCAAATCCGTATCTTATCTTAACGTTACAAGCACCAGAAGAGAGGTTTATACCGAAGACGTTCCTTTCGACACCAACTATACAAAAAGCGATAAATATTACACAACCTATTCCAAAGTTACAAAAGCGGGCGTTCCCGGCGAACAGCTTGTAACCGCGCTTGTAACTTATGAAGACGGCATGCCTGTTGCAAGACAGGTTCTCGATTCTGTAATAACCAAAAACCCCATTCCCCGCGAAATGACTATCGGAACAAAAAGCGTAATTTATTCCGTAGGAAACGCCGCCGGAACAAGCAAAGGCTTTATTTGGCCCACAAACAAGGCCGGCGCTTACGTCAGCTGCGGATTCATGGGATATAAAGGCCACACCGGAATGGATATCACCGGAACCGGACATGGTTCGAACATTTATGCTTCCGCTGCCGGCACCGTTGTTAAAGTCAAATGGGGCAACACCGGTTACGGCAACTACATAATCATCAACCACGGCGACGGAATCCAGACCCTTTATGCTCACTGCAGCAACCTTTATGTAAAACAGGGACAATATGTCAACCAGGGCGACATAATCGCCGCAATGGGTTCCACCGGTAACTCCACCGGTACACATCTCCATTTTGAAATTCGTATAAACGGACAATATGTCAACCCGGCAAAATACATTTCAAAATAATAAAAACCGCAAAAAGACCTCCGTGCTCAAAATGAGCACAGAGGTCTTTTCTTTTTTGCTCAAATTTTAAAATATCATATTATTCCTTTTACAAAAATAAAATATCTTATATACAGTTATATTAATATAATTATTGCCAACTATTGAAAATTTTTCGGTTTTGTGGTATTATAATTTATAACTGTAACCAGCTGAATTTTTAAGTTGCAATTAATATATTTTTAAGGGGATAGAACATTGGATAAATTCGTAATAAAAGGCGGCACCCCTCTTCGCGGAGAGGTCCAGGTCAGCGGCGCTAAAAATGCCGCTGTTGCAATTATTCCCGCAACCATTCTTGCGGGCGGCCCTTGCCTTCTTGAAAACATCCCTGATATCAGCGATGTTTATACCCTTTATGATATGCTTTCTCTTATGGGTGCAACAGTACGCGTTGTAAGCCGTACTTCTGTTTTTATTGATACAAGCAACATTACTTCCCACAAAGTTCCCGAAGATCTTGCAAGACAGCTTCGCGCTTCCTATTATTTCCTCGGCGCACTTCTCGGAAGATGCAGCGAAGCAAACGTTCCGCTTCCCGGCGGATGCGACTTCGGCGTACGCCCCATTGACCAGCATATCAAAGGTTTCGAAGCTCTTGGAGCAAACGTAAATATCGGCCACGGAAGCGTTTCGATCAGCACCGAGGGCCTTCTTGGAAGCCACATCTATTTTGATGTTGTTTCCGTCGGCGCAACCATCAACGTAATGCTTGCCGCTGTTAAAGCAAAAGGTCTTACCGTTCTTGAAAACGTTGCAAAAGAACCCCATATCGTTGACCTTGCAAACTTCCTCAACTCCCTTGGAGCAGATATCCGCGGCGCAGGTACCGACGTTATCAAAATCCACGGCGTTGAAAAACTTCACGGCGCAAACTATTCCATTATTCCTGACCAGATTGAAGCCGGAACTTATATGGTAGCGGCCGCCGCAACCAAAGGCAATGTACTTATCAGAAACGTTATTCCGAAACACCTTGAAGCAATTACCGAAAAACTTGTCAAAACCGGCGCTTCCGTAATCGAATATGATGACGCAGTCCGCGTTTCCGGCGAAGTTGATCATTTTGAGCATGTTAACGTAAAGACCATGCCCTATCCCGGCTTCCCCACCGATATGCAGCCCCAGATGACCACCCTTCTTGCCCTTGCCGAAGGCACCAGCATTGTAACCGAAGGTGTTTGGGACAACCGTTTCAAATATATCTCTGAACTTTGCAGAATGGGCGCTTCCATTTCCGTTGACGGAAAAGTTGCCGTTGTTCAGGGAGTTGAAGGTCTTACCGGTGCGGCAGTTCGCGCGGCAGACCTTCGCGCCGGCGCCGCAATGGTTATTGCGGGTCTTGCCGCAACCGGAACCACCGAAATTGAAGAGATCCACCATATTGAACGCGGATACACCAACCTTGTTGACAAACTCCGCGGACTCGGCGCGGATATCAGCAGAGTTTCTGTTCCGGAAGGTTCTTCCGTTTATTCCGTAGTTTAAAAAAAGTTCAAAGGCGGAGCGGTTTCCGCTCCGCTTATTATATTTTCCGGAGGTTTGTTTTTTTGGCAAAATTTTTTACCATAGCCAGCGGAAGTTCCGGCAACTCGAGCTTCGTCGGCGCTTCCGGAGAAGGTATTCTTGTTGATTTTGGCATAAGCTGCCGCGGAGTTACAACCGCGCTTAAAAACCGCGGAATAGACCCAGATTCCCTTTCGGGAATTCTTGTAACACATGAACATATCGACCATGTTCGCGGCCTTTCTGTTTTTTTAAGCCACCACAAAGTTCCTCTTTTTGCTTCAGCTCCGGTGCTCAGATATCTTACGGCGAACGGACTTGTTCCTTTCAACGCCGTGCTCAACGAAATTGACGAGCACGGGCAGCTTATCGGAAATATGTTTGTAAAACCTTTTAAAACTTCCCACGACAGCGTTGGAAGCCTTGGTTACAGCATTATTACTCCCGATGAGCATCGGATTTCCATCTGTACCGACACCGGTTACATAACCGATTCCGCAAATGAGCATCTTCTTGGAAGCGAAATCGTTCTTATTGAAGCCAATTACGACAGCGGAATGCTCGATTTCGGGCCATATCCCTACCATCTTAAACGAAGAATAAAGGGCCCGCAAGGACATCTTTCCAACACCGACTGCGCCGCTTTTCTTTCAAAACTTATAAAAAGCGGCACCACCCATATTGTTCTCGGACACCTTAGCAAGGAAAACAACACTCCCGACGTTGCTTTGCAGACCTGCATTTCAGAACTTTCTCTTGCAGGATTTCATAAAGACCGGGATTACGTTATTTTTGCGGCGCCGAGAAGCGAACTTTCTGAAAACATTTTGCTTTAAGGAGGAAAAATGCGCACAATAAATATCATCTGCGTCGGAAACTTAAAAGAAAAATATCTGCGCGAAGCCGCCGCAGAATATGAAAAACGCCTTTCCGCCTATTGCAAATTAAAAATAACCGAGCTTAACGAATATAAACTTCCGGACAAACCTTCCACTTCCGAAATTGCAAAATGCATTGAATCCGAAGGCGCCGCCATTGCTTCAAAAATTCCGCAGAGCGCTGTGGTTGCCGCAATGTGCATTGAAGGCGAAATGCTTTCTTCCGAAAGTTTTTCCCAAAAGCTTGAAAACCTTATGTCAGACGAAAGCGCAAGCGAACTTTGCTTTGTAATTGGCGGTTCCTACGGACTTTCGGATGAAATCAAAAAAAGAGCAAAGCTTAAGCTTTCGCTCTCGCGAATGACTTTTACACACCAGATTTCCCGTGTGCTTATTCTGGAACAGATTTACCGTGCTTTCCAGATTTCCACCGGAGGAAAATATCATAAATGATTACCGGAAAGGGAAAAAATGGCCAAGAAAAAGATTGAAAAACAACAGACAAAACCGCAGCAGAAGGCTAATTTTGAAAACGCCGGAATAGTGGTTGATCAGCCCATTGTTGACGTTCTTGAAAAAAACTATATGCCCTATGCAATGAGCGTTATAGTAAGCCGCGCAATTCCGGAAATTGACGGTTTTAAACCCAGCCACAGAAAACTCCTTTATACCATGTATAAAATGGGTCTTCTTTCCGGCGGAAAAACCAAATCTGCAAACATTGTCGGTCAGACGATGAAACTTAACCCCCACGGCGACCAGGCGATTTATGACACAATGGTCCGTATGTCCAGAGGTCATGCCGCTTTGCTCCACCCCTGGATAGACAGCAAGGGTAACTTCGGTAAGGCATATTCAAGAAACATGGTCTGCGCCGCTTCGCGTTATACCGAAGCGAAACTTGATAAAATTTCTGCGGAACTTTTCCGCGATATTGACAAGGACACCGTTGATTTTGTCGATAACTATGACAGCACCATGAAAGAGCCTTCGCTCTTCCCTGTTACCTTCCCTTCGATACTTGTCAACTTTAACGTTGGTATTGCGGTTGGTATGGCTTCGCAAATCTGTCCTTTCAGACTTTCGGAAATCTGCGAAACCACAATAAAACTTATCAAAGACCCGGAGCATGACATCCTTTCAACTCTTCCTGCGCCGGATTTTGCAGGCGGCGGACTTATTGTTTACGATAAGGACGAACTTACCAAAATTTATGAAACCGGTCGCGGAAGCATCAAGATCCGTTCCAAATATAGCTTTGACGAGAAAAACAAATGCATTGAGATAACCGAAATTCCGGCAACTACCTGCGTTGAGGCCATTATTGATAAAATTCTTGAACTTGTAAAAGCAAGAAAAATCACCGAAATTTCAGACATCCGCGACGAAACAGACCTTTCAGGTCTTAAAATCACCATCGACCTTAAACGCGGAATCGATCCGGATGCTCTTATGCAGAAGCTTTATAAAAGCACTCCGCTTGAAGATTCCTTCTCGGCAAACTTCAACGTTCTCATAGGCGGTTCCCCGATGGTTCTCGGTGTTCGCCAGATAATCAACGAATGGGTCGCTTTCCGCCATGAATGTGTTCGCAGAAGAATTTATTTTGACCTTAAAGGAAAGAAGGACAAACTTCATCTCCTGAAAGGTCTTCAGAAAATTCTTCTCGATATTGACAAAGCAATCAAAATAATCCGCGAAACCGAAAGCGAAAGCGAAGTTGTTCCCAACCTCATGATTGGTTTCGGAATCGACCAGATCCAGGCAGAATATGTTGCGGAAATAAAACTCCGCCATCTTAACCGTGAATATATTCTTAAACGCACCGCGGATATCAGCGATCTTAAAAAAGAGATCGCCGAAATGGAAATTATTCTTAACGACCCGAAAAAAATCAATAATCTCATTATTGACGACCTTAAAGAAGTCATTAAGAAATATGACCAGCCCAGAAGAAGCGAAATTATTTACGTAAGCGAAACCGCTTCTGTCGAAGTTGAGGAAGAAGTTCCGGATTACCCGGTAAATCTTTTCTTTACAAGAGAAGGTTATTTCAAAAAAATCACTCCCCAATCTCTCAGAATGTCCGGCGAACATAAGCTTAAGGAAGGCGACGAAATTATCTTTTCCACCGAAAGCCACAACAACGTTGAGCTTATGTTTTTCAGCAATAAATGCCAAGTTTATAAAACCCGGGCAAGCGATTTTGATGACACAAAAACCAGCGTGATGGGCGATTACATTCCTTCAAAACTTGGTTTTGACGAAGGTGAAAGCGCAATTTTCATGGCGGTGGTTGAAAAATACAGCGGTTTTATGGTATTCTTTTTTGAGAACGGAAAAGCCGCAAAAGTTCCGCTTTCTTCTTACGAAACAAAAACAAGGCGCAAAAAACTTATCGGAGCATATTCCGACAAATCGCCCCTTGTTGCATGTTATAATATTGAAGAAGACAAAGAATTTCTTCTTTCCTCTTCCGGCGGAAGACTTCTTCTTGTTCATTCCGGCGCTGTTCCTTCAAAGGCAGCAAGGGATACCCAGGGCGTTTCTGTAATGACCCTTAAGAAAAACGCCGTCGTTTCCGGCGCAAAACCTTTTGCCGAAGGAATGCTTGAAAACGCGCATCGTTTCAGAACAAGAAACCTTCCCGCAGCGGGCGCCATTCCAAAGGAAGGCGACCTTTTTGAACAAATCAGTTTATAATATTTTTATATACCGAAAGGAGATTTGATTATGTACGCATTCTGCAGAAAATGGTTCGACAGAGCAAGAGATATTGCCGAGGATTTTGAATACAAAGATTATTTCTGGTGCTATCTTCTCGTTCTTCTCCTTGGAATTCTTTTCGGAATTTCCGCAAACAAGGCTCTTAAATACCTTGCTCCTTTTATTGCTGTTTTTGCAGCATTCGCAGCTTTCGAGGTAATGTATCCCCGCCGTGAAAAAATTGCAAAAATGCTCGACGGAACTTATGAAGACAGATTTGTCGAATTTGAGGGAACCGAAGATATCCCCGATTTCATCTGATTAAAAAAAACATCCGGGATATCTTTAATGATATCCCGGAAACAAAAAAGCCGTTTCGTTCCGTTTTTAATCATCAAGGCAAACGCTTTTTGTTTTTTCAGCGAACCGAAACGGGCTTATACATATTTTAACCCATAAAGCAATTATAATACCCAATGAAAAGGTCAATTTTTTGATAAAATAGCAAAAAAGCCCTTGCAAAAGCTTGATAGCTGTGGTATTATATTATAGCTATCGTGTTATTTTTGGAGGTTTATCATGACTACAATTGAAATTATCGGAAGTATTCTTCTTATCATAACCTGCGTACTTGTTACCATCACTGTTCTTTTCCAGAGCAGCAGCAAACAGGACGGCATTTCTGCTCTTGGCGGAAAAAGCGCAGCCGCTTCTGCAGCTGAAGCAAAAAGCAACAACGCAAAACTTGTTCGTTTCACCAAAGTTCTTGCTGTTGTTTTCTTTGTTGTAACTCTTGCAGTTTATGCTGTAACCATTTATCTTTAATTTCCTGAAAATTTCACGAAAAAATCCCGGACAAACTGTCCGGGATTTTTTTATTGCTATTTACATAAAAACGGTTTTAAAATCCCCCGCTGTTCTTTCGTAAAAAACTTCGCTTATATTATCGTTTATAAAAACGGAGAGCATTTCACCAAAACCATCGATAAGTTTGTCGGATTCGATAAGTTCTGAAAACGGGTACCAAAATATTTCGCCTTCTTCGGAAGATTTAAGTTCACCGGAAAATTCATCCGCAATATAAAGGAAAACAATATAGCGTTTTCCGTCTTTTAATTTATGAAATTCCTTAATTCCGCAAAGGCGAGGATTTTTTATTGTAAGCCCGGTTTCTTCCTTTATTTCCCGGATAACCGATGGCGTTATGTATTCGCCTTTTTCAACGTGACCGCCGGGAAAATTCCATCCGTGCCAATCTGAATTGTTGATTTTATTCTGGACAAGAACTTTTCCTTTTCCGTCGGATATCATGCACATATTGGTAAGTTCAACTTCTTCGCTTCTCGACATATCTTTCTCCTTTAATTAAACAAAATGCCGCCGAAAAAAATTTTTTCCGGCGGCTGTTTTTATATCAAGGTCTTCTTGCAAATTTCATTTTCGGCTTTTCCGGTTTGTTTGCGGCGGGTTTTGCACCGGAATGTTTTTCAAGAGGTTTTCTTCCGGCATTCTTTTTCGGGGTCTGTTCGCCGGGAATACCTTTCTTTGAAAGGTTATGAAGACCGGTAAGTTCCTCTTTTGTAAGTTCGCGCCATTTTCCCTGCTGGAGCATTCCAAGCCTTACAATGCCGATAGAGGTCCTTTTAAGGCGGATTACGGTGAGTTCCACCGCTTCGCACATTTTACGGATTTCGCGGTTCTTTCCTTCAGAAATGATGAACTGGAGAACCGTGCGTTCTTCGTTTTCTTCAAGAACGGTTACGGAAACCGGACGCACAAATCCGGAATCGATTTTAACTCCTTCGGAAAGTTTTATAAGCTTTTCCTCAATTCCGGTTTCGCGAACAGTTACCCTGTATGTTTTCTGGATATTGCCGCTGGGGTGCATGATCATATTTGCAAAGGCTCCGTCGTTGGTAAGAAGGATAAGGCCTTCGCTGTTGCGGTCAAGACGTCCGATTGGATAGATCCTTGCGGGGATGTCTGTAACAAGATCCATAACGGTTTTTCTTCCCATTTCATCGGAAGTTGTGGTTACAAAACCGCGGGGTTTGTTTAAAGCAACGTACCAAAGTTTTTCTCCGGCTCCGGTACGGATTTCTTCCCCGTTAATGGTGATTATATCTTTTCTTACGTCAACTTTCATTCCGATTTCCGCCAAATGGCCGTTGACCTTAACTTTGCCTACGGCAATAAGTTCTTCCGCTTTTCTTCGGGAAGTGTATCCGGAATCGGAAATTGCTTTCTGAATTCTTGTATCCTTCATTTTATTCTCCTCAAAACTAAAAAATGTCTTTTATGTTATTCCAAAAACTTTTGTTTTTGAAAACGGTTTCTATTTTATTTTCCGCAGCAAGCGGGGTTTCTGCAATAAGTTCATTGTCGATATAAAACATAATTTTTCCGACGATTTCGCCCTTTTCAACCGGCGCAAAAAGAAAAGGCGGTTTGCTTATAACAATCTTTATCTTTTCTTCTTCCCCTTTAAAAAGCGAAGCTGAAACTTCCATCGGAACAGCTTTTACTGTTTTTTCGGTTCCGCCGGAAACGGCAATTTCGGTCACGTCTGAATTTTCTGTAAGCTTAACTTCATCCAGCTTTCCGAAATATTCGTTATAAAGCGCTGTGTGATAGTTCCAATCGTCAGGACAGCCGAGAGTTACGCAAATAAGCGAAATCCCTTCCCTTTCGGCGGAAGAAACAAGGCATCTTCCGGATTTTTTTGTAAAACCGGTTTTAATTCCTGTTGCGCCTTCAAACGTTTTCAAAAGCTTGTTGTGGTTTGAAAGCCATCTTGGATAGGGCGGATTTCCATATTCGAGCCGCAGGCTTTTTTCTCCGCAGATTGCTGCAAAATCCGGATTTAGCAAAGCGTTTTTTGCAAGAACCGCCATATCATAAGCAGTTGAATAATGATTTTCGCCGTCAAGGCCGGATGGGGTTTCGAAAGATGTGTTTTCAAGCCCCATCTCTTTCGCGCGCTTGTTCATAAGCCGGACAAACTTTTCAACCGAGCCTGAAATCTTTATTGCCGCCGCGTTTGCGGCATCATTCCCGGATGCAAGAAGCATCCCCGCCGCAAGGACCCGAAGAGTTGCTTTGTCCCCTTCAAGAAGTCCCATTGAAGAACCTTCGACTTTTAACGCAGTTTTGTTTACGGTAAAATAATCGTCGATATTTTCTTCCTCAAGCGCTATGAGCGCCGTCATTATTTTTGTGGTGCTTGCCATCGGAAGTTTTTCGTCTTTGTTAAGTTCAAAAAACACTCTTCCGTTTTTACCGTCGATGAGCACAGCGCCTTTTGGAAGTGAAAAACATTCCGTGCTCAAAGCAATAGCCATGAGCACGGCAAAGAACATACTTATTATTTTATACAAAAAACATCACCGCAAAAATTTATGCGGTTTGTTTTTGTTTTATTCCGCTGCGGGAGTTTCCGCAACTTTTTCGATAATTGCGGGTTCTGCTTCCTCAACGGTAACGTTATCCGCTTTTTTTCTGCTGATAAGTCCGGAAATTGTATCGATTGCATCCGGAACCATATTTGCAACGCGTTCGGCAACGTTGTTTTTATCCGCAATCTGAATCATTCTTACGCTTTCGCCTTTAAGAATAAGGAAAGCAACAGGCTGGATTGTAACGCCGCCGCCGGTGCCGCCGCCGAACATATCTTTAGGGCTTGCTGAAGGAAAATCCGAACCGCCGCAGCCAAAACCAACGCTTACTTTGGAAACCGGAATAATGGTGGTTCCGTCGGCAGTATAAATCGGTGCGCCTATTATGGAGTTGGAATCGACCATTCCTTTAACTTTTTCAAGGGAGATATTTATCATACCTTCAAGATTTTTTTCGCTCATGCAGAAGCACTCTCCTTTGCATTTATGTTTTTCCGCGGTTTTGCGGAGTTTTGTTTTTTATCTGAATTTACATTTTTTATTAAATCTTTTATGAAAACAAAAGCCATTCTCAAAGCGCCTATCAAAATTACAAGAGGATTGAATTCAATATCCGCCCCACCGTAAATTTCGTCTTTTTCGGATATAAAATCCGGGAACACACGTAATTTTGCTTTTTCGATTTTCATAAAATTGCGGAAAAATCCAAGCGCACCGGAAAGCCACGCGCAAACCCTTCCGTATTTAATTCCGCAGGCGGCAGCATCTTCCGCTCCGATTTTCCAATAAAGTTCAAGCCTGTGGAATCTTATATTCCGAAGAATCATTTTTGCGCCGGGGCCATATTTTTTAACAATATCGATAATCATATCGACAATTTCCTCGGCTGTCATTTTTCGTTTTTCTTTTTTGGGTTTTTCAGCCGTTTTTTCGGTTTTTGGTTTTTCTTCCTTCGGTTTTTCCGCTTTTTTCTTTTCCTTCCTCGGAAAAACAGTATAACTGAAGAAAAAAAGAAATTTTATCTTAAGCGAAAAAACTTCTTTATAATCAGCGACCGCATGAACGGGAATCATCAGAATACCGAAAAAAAGAAAAACTATTCCGAAAAATATAATCCAGCCCGTCATGCCGTCACCTCCTTTTTATGATTTTTTTAGGATCATTCTTCGTTGTCAAAAAGCGACTGTTGGTCTTCAAGTTCGGTTGAAGGCATTTTTTCTTCAACTTCCGCTTCGTCCGCAATGGGAGGCATATCCTCAAGAGATTCCAGACCGAAAGAACGGAGGAAAAGCGAAGTTGTGCGGTAAGCTATGGGCTTTCCGGGAAGATCGAGCCTTCCCGCTTCTTCAATAAGTCCTTTTTCCACAAGAGTGGAAATAACTCCGGAAGAATCCACCCCGCGAACCTGTTCCGCAAAAGCCCTTGTTACCGGCTGGTTATACGCAATTATCGCAAGAACCTCGAGAGCGGCCTGGGAAAGGGGCGCGTTGCGTTTAATTTCAAAAGCGCCGCGGATATATGATTCATATTCCGCTTTGGTGCAAAGCTGCCATTGGGTTTCAAGGCGTCTTACTTCTATTGAACCTTCAAATTTTTCATATTTTGTTTTAAGACTTTCCAAAACCGCAACCGCGGCATCTTCGTCAAGCTCCATTGCCTGGGCAACAACTTTCTGATCAACGGGCTCACCGCCGGCAAAAAGAATTGCTTCCGCTATTTTTTCATATTGTTCCAGCTGCAGTTTCGTCGCCTTCTTTCAATTTTTTTGATTTAATGTTTTTATTGAGTTCAACAACGTTGTTATCGTCAACGCTTATTCTTCCTTTTTTGACAAGTTCGAGCACCGCAAGAAACATTGCGACGCTTTCGCTTCTTGTGGATCCGGAAAAAAGTTCGTTCCATTTAAGCTTTGTGCGCCTGTAAAGGCGTTTTAAGAGGATTATCGCCCTTGACGGAACGGATATCAGCTTCTTGTGAACAACGCCGCTGAAGGCCTCTACCGGCGGCGGAAGCTTGCGCTGTTTTCTTCCAAGGGCGGAAAGATATGCTTTAAGAATATCTTCCGGCGGGTGAACTCTTGTATATGTATTGTCCGCTTCGATAGGCATGGGATCTCTTGAAAAAATGCTGTTTCCGCAGAACTTATTTTTAAGCTCCGCAGCAACCATTTTGCAGGCCTGATATTCGATAAGTTCTCCCTGGAGTTCCTGACGGAGCTTTTCGCCTTCGTCATCATAGCGAGGAAGAAGCATTGCAGTTTTGATATAAACAAGCCTTGCCGCCATTTCAAGAAATTCCGCGGCATCTTCCATATCCTCGAAATTTTCGATGTCTTTCAATGACTGGGTATATTGTTCAAGAAGTTCAGATATATTGATATCGCAGATATTAAGTTTGTGCTTTTGAATAAGAAAAAGCAAAAGGTCAAGAGGACCCTCAAAGGCCTCCAGTTTATAGTTAAGTTTTTCGCTCAAAAATCTATCCCCAAATATTAAAAATTAAAATCTGATCATAAAAAGCGCTGTAAGCCAATCTATCGGTCTTGTTGCAAAATCAAGGATTCCGGTTACGGTGTTGCTTACAAAACTTATCGGTCCGTCAAGAATTCCGAACCAGAGCGCAACCATAAGTCCGATGAAAATAATGTTTTCATACTGCATAATCTTAAAATAGATTCTCTGCGGGAGAAAAAAGGTTGCAATTCTTGAACCGTCAAGGGGCGGAATCGGAATAAGGTTGAAAACGCCAAGAGTTATGTTGATGCTAATCATATAAAGAAGAAAAGTTTGGACCGTTGAAAGAAAAGCCCCGGAAATTCCCATACCGGACGGAATATAGCTGAGCTTATAAAGCACCATTGAAATAAAAGCAAGGCCGATATTCGAAAGCGGACCGGCAAGAGAGGAAAGCATCATTCCCCTTTTCGGGTTATCAAAATTCAGCGGGTTTATCGGAACGGGTTTTGCCCAACCGAAACCGAAAAGAATAATTGCAACCGTTCCGATGGGGTCGAAATGCGCAAGAGGATTAAGCGTAAGCCTTCCCTGCCTTTTGGCGGTATAATCCCCCATCCGGTATGCGGCATATCCGTGGGCGCATTCGTGTATCGGAAGCGCAATGAGCGCGACAATGAGTCTTATTATAAGAAGATAAAGGGCCGATTGAAGACCCGAAGAAAAAACAGAAGGCATTTTGTTCTCCTTAGACATAATTACTTATAATATATTATATAGTAAAATCCGGTTTATTACAAGGCGAAAGAACGGGGTTTTTGTTAATGGAAGAAAAATTTTTTATTAATCCGGAATAAAGTTTTATTGAAAAATAAAAAAACATTAAAATAATAATAAAAAATGCTTATAAATGCTTGCTTTTTTTACAGAAGTTTGGTATAATACGAACGTTGACTTTCTGATAGAACAAAGGAGGTGCCACTATGGCCAAATGTGATTTCTGCGGAAAAGGTGTTAGCTTTGGTATCAAAGTATCCCACTCCCACAGACGTTCCAACAGAACCTGGAAAGCTAACGTTCGTCGCGTAAAAGCTCTTGTTGATG
>JAFSEN010000054.1 GCA_017435745.1 Oscillospiraceae bacterium | reverse complement strand
TGGTGGTGGGTTTGTAATTAGGATGAAGACCTTCTTTCATCTATGTCACCTCTTTCTCTACAGAGCTTATATTACAAGTCCTTTTTTTACATCAGTATTGATATCATATCACAATCCGGGAAGGATTGCAACAATTTTTTTCGGAAAATTTCTTCCAAATGCAAATTTTTTTATCAGAAACCGAGCATTGCGGTAACTTCGGCTTTGATCGCTTCGCCTTCGGCTTTTGCGGCTTCAAAATCTGCGGCTTTTACGGAATAATAGATTTTAAGCTTGGGTTCGGTGCCGGAAGGACGAACGATGAAGCTTGAACCGCCTTCAAGGGTATATTCGATCATGTTTGCGTCCGGTTTATAATCTTTTGCGGCAACAACGGCTTTTCCGCAAACTGCTTTCGGAGCTTCTTCACGAAGATCGCTCATAATCTTTGCAATGCGTTTTGCGCCGTCTGCGCCTTCGCAATAGAAGTTATCCTGGAAGTCATGGTAATAACCGTATTTTGCCTGGATATCGGCAAGAGCTTCGCCAAGGGTTTTTCCGCGGAGTTTCCAGAAGTTTGCTGCTTCGCAGATGAGAAGGGAAGCATCAACAGCGTCTTTGTCGCGGACATAGGTTCCGGAAAGATAGCCGCAGCTTTCTTCAAAACCGAGAATAAATCTTTCGGGCTGTTCAATGGCTTCGAGTTCGGCGATAACTTTTCCGATGAAGCGGAAACCGGTGAAAACGCTTTTCATTTCAATTCCGTGGCCGGCTGCGACAGCATCGGCAAGTTTTGTGGAAACAAGGGAACGCACCGCAACGGGGTTTTCGGGCATGGTTCCGTTTTCGGTTCTTGCGGTTGCAATGAAATCAAGAAGAAGAGCGCCGACTTCGTTTCCGGTGAAAAGGCGGAAACCGTCTTTTTCTCTGGAAGCTATGCCTACGCGGTCTGCGTCCGGGTCGGTTGCAAGAACAAGATCTGCGCCGGAAGCTTCGGCCTGTTTAAGAGCAAGGGCAAGAGCTTCGCGAAGTTCCGGGTTCGGGAAAGGACAGGTGGGAAAAGCACCGTCGGGTTTTTCCTGTTCGCGTACCATTTCGATGTTTCCGAAACCGGCGAGGGAAAGAGTTGTAACTACCGGAATTGCGCCGGTTCCGTTAAGAGGAGTATATACAACGTGAAGATCGTTCTGGGAATGATGTTCGCGGTCAACGCCTTCTTTAAGAACTCTTGCATAGAAACGGCGCCAAAAACTTTCGGGGATAAGAACGATATTCTTTTCGGCAACAGCGGTGGAATAATCGCAGGTTTTTGCGCCTTTAAGAACGTCGGTTTTGTCGATTACCGCAAGAATCTCTTTTGCAACTTCGGGAGAGATCTGGCAGCCGTCGGAACCATAAACTTTATAGCCGTTGTATTTTGCGGGGTTGTGGCTTGCGGTAATAACAATACCTGCGTCGCAGAATCTTTCGCGTACAGCATAGGAAAGCATGGGGGTGGGTGCGGGGGCATCATAGAGCCATACTTTGATTCCGTTTGCAACGAGAACACAGGCGGCTTCTTTTGCAAATTTTTCGGAATTGTGGCGGGTATCATAAGCGATTGCAACAGAAGCGTTTTCTTTGTGGTTGTTAAGATAAGTTGCAAGGCCCTGGGTTGCCTGGCGAACTGTGTAGATGTTCATTCTGTTGGTGCCTGCACCGAGAACGCCGCGAAGACCGGCTGTGCCGAAATCAAGGCTGCGGTAAAAGCGGTCGAAAATTTCTTCTTCTTTTCCCTCAACAACAGAGAGATCGGAAGCAAGTTCTTCGTCGCGGACAAATTCTTTCCATTCAAGATATTTTTCGTTTTCAGTCATTATGTAAACCCTCCAGATATATTCAGCGGATGAAATTGGTTACGTCGCGTTTTTCGTGTTCAGGAGCTTTTATTCCGTTTTTCTTGCCGGCTTCAATGCATTTGAGGAAATATGCCATGTTCTTCCCAAGGATTCTCATGCACTGTACGCCTTCTTTATCTTCCGGAATTTCGGAAGGAACGGCGGCGTGCACCATGTTCCAGTAATGGGAAGAAATTATCGGCATTTCGGCAATGGCTGGGTATTTGATAAGCTGGTCATAAGCGGCGGTGGTGCCGCCTCTTCTTGCAACGGTGATTACGGCTGCGGGTTTGTGGCGGAAAGTTTCGCCGGAAGAGGAATAGAACAGCCTGTCAAGAAAAGAGGTTATTGCGCCGGAAGCGCCGGCATAGTGTACCGGAGTTCCGAAAACAAAGCCGTCGGCATTTTTTGCTCTTTGGGAAAATTCGTTTACAATATCGTTTTTTACACATTTTCCGTTGCGGCTGCAATATCCGCAGGCAAGACAGCCGGAAATTGCTTCGGTTCCGAGCCAGACTATCGAAGTTTCGATCCCTTCGTTATTAAGAGCGGTTTCAACTTCGCGCAAAGCTGCATAGGTCGAACCGTTTTTATGCGGACTTCCGTTAACAAGCAGTACTTTCATAATACATCGGCACTCCTTTATATGAACAAAATTATACAAATTAATTATAATACCAAAAACCGGCAAAAGCAACTTAAAAATATCGCACATTTACAGCAAAAAAGGGGAAAACTGCTTTTGTTTTTTATTTTGTACTTGTATTTGCGGTATTAAATGTTATATAATAAATTGATTATATATGTCTTTTTTAAGGAAGGGGGATTTTGAAAGATGTTTTGTACCTGCACCAGCATGGGACTTCTTGGAATAAACGCATATAAGGTTGCGGTGGAAGTGGATCTTTCCGAATCCTTTCCGGGTTTTGATATAGTAGGTCTTCCGGACGTTGCGGTAAAGGAATCCCGCGACAGAGTCCGCACGGCGATTATAAACAGCGGTTTTGATTTTCCGATCGGAAAAATCGTGGTGAACCTTGCGCCAAGCGATATCAAAAAAGCCGGTTCGCTCTATGACCTTCCCATCCTTATCAGCATTCTTCGGGCGGACGGACAGATAGATTCCGACTGCAGGGGAAGCGCGTTCATCGGCGAGCTTTCCCTTGAGGGAACGGTAAAACCCGTTACGGGAATTCTTCCGATGGTATTGGAAGCAAAAAGACTTGGGATTGAAGAGATTTTTATTCCCGAAGGAAACGCTTTGGAAGGAAGCGTTGTTGAAGGAATAAAAGTATATGCCGTCGGTTCGGTGGACCAAGTTGTTGCACATCTTAGGGGCGACGAACTCATAAAGCCGCTTGAACCGATGAAGTTCGGAAGAAATGTTCCGGATTTTTACGAAGCGGATTTTGAGGACGTAAAAGGCCAGTATGAGGCAAAACGCGCACTTGAAATTGCCGCGGCCGGTTTCCATAACATTCTTCTTATAGGTCCTCCCGGAGCGGGAAAAAGTATGCTTGCAAAGCGCCTTCCCTCGATTCTTCCGGAAATGACTTTTGAAGAATCCATTGAAACAACAAAGATCCATTCAATTTGCGGAACCTTGCCGGAAGGAGCGGGGCTTATAAAAAAGCGTCCCTTCCGGGCACCGCACCATACAGTTTCTCCCGCGGGACTTACCGGCGGAGGAACGATCCCCAGGCCGGGAGAAATTTCCCTTGCGCACAACGGGGTGCTTTTCCTCGATGAACTTCCGGAATATAACCGCACCGCAATGGAAGTTCTGCGCCAGCCTCTTGAGGACGGAACCGTTACAATTTCGAGAGCGGCGGGAAGACTTACTTACCCCTGTTCAATAATGCTCGTTGCTGCGATGAACCCATGCCCCTGCGGATATTACGGACATCCTACAAGAAAATGCACCTGTTCCGAAGGTTCGGTTTCCCGCTATCTTTCAAAAGTTTCGGGTCCTCTTCTTGACAGAATTGACCTTCATGTTGAAGTTATGCCTGTTGAATTTTCCGACCTTAACAATAAAACAAAAGCGGAATCTTCCGCTTCTATCCGCGAAAGAGTAAACGCAGCAAGAAAGATCCAGAACGAAAGATATGCCGGAACGGGAATAAGCTGCAACGCGATGCTGACCCCGGCTTTTCTGCACCGTTTCTGCGTTCTTACGGAAGGCGCGCAGAACATGCTTAAAACCGCTTTCGAGCGCATGGGCCTTTCCGCAAGGGCATACGACAGGATTTTAAAAGTTGCAAGAACCATTGCCGACCTTGACGGCAGTGAGAATATAGACGTTCAGCATATTGCAGAAGCTCTGCAATACAGAAGCCTTGACAGAAAATATTGGGGGAACTGAAAAAATGCTTGAAGAAATCATGAAAGCCGCCGGAATCGAAGTTTTCGGCGTTGCGGATTATGAAGAAACCCTTCCGGGAACAGGTTTTAAACAGAGGGAAATGTTCGAAGGAATCAAATCCGTAATCGTATGCCTTATCCCTTGGGATACCGGAATGAACGAAGGAAGAAATATGGCAAGATATGCTGTGGGCAGAAACTATCACGATGTTGCGGCGGAACATCTTTCCGTTGCTACGGAGATTCTTCGCAGAGCTTTTCCCGATGAAACTTTTAAGTTCTTTGTGGATTCTTCCCCCATTGCGGAAGTAAGAGCCGCCGTTCTTGCGGGGCTTGGAGTTCGCGGAAAGAACAATCTTCTTATCAGCAAGGAATACGGAACAAGATGCGCCATCGGCGAAATTGTTACCACCAGAAAATTCGCAAAATCCAAAAAATCCGTCGGAACCTGCTTTGATTGCGGAAAATGTATCCGGGAATGCCCAAACGGCGCACTTTCCGAAAAAGGTTACGACAGAGAAAAATGCGTCGCATATATAAACCAGATGAAAAAGGAACTTACTTCCGAAGACGAAGCTCTTATCAAAAAAGTCGGCTTTATCTGCGGATGCGACTGCTGCACCGATTGCTGCCCCATGAACCGTCATGCGGACGGAACGGGACTTAAAGAATTCAAGGAGAGCGCAAAACCGGTATATACCCCCGGAATGGATATGTCCGACCGTTCATACGGCTGGAAACCGGCAAATGTTGAGCGCAACTATAAAATAATCACGGAGGATTAAAATGGAGATCCTTAAAAAGGAACAGTACCCCGAATACGAGGCTTTTTGTAAAAGCCACCCCCAGGGCGGATTCACCCAATCCACTCTTTGGTACGGAGTAAAAAACAACTGGGGCCACGAGGTTGTTGTTTCCCGGAACGAAACCGGCGAAATCGTCGGCGGAATGTCCGTTCTTATACAAAAAATTCCCCTTATCGGAACAAGTTTTCTCTATGCGCCGAGAGGTCCTGTCTGCAATCTTCACGATAAATCCGTTCTTGAGGACCTTATGAAAGGCGCAAAAGTTCTTGCGAAGAAACACAATGCCCATAATTTCAAAATGGATCCGGATATTTCTGTTTCCGATGAGGAATTCCTTAAAATTGCCGATGAACTCGGTTTTAAAAGAAAATTCGGACCCACCGGTTTTGAAACAATCCAATGCCGTTTCAACTACCGCCTTTATATAAAAGACCGCACCGAGGACGAGGTTTTTATGAACCTTACCCAGAAATGCCGCTATAACGTCCGCGTTGCGATAAAACACGGCGTTGAAATAAAGGTTGTCGGGAAAGAATATCTCGATGAATTTATGCGCATTATGAAAACCACAGGCGAAAGGGACGGTTTCAACATCCGCCCGAAAGAATATTTCGAGAGAATGCTCGATTCTCTTGGCGAACATGTGCGCCTTTATATGGGTTTTTATAACGGCCAGGCGGTTTGCGGAACCATTACAACCAACTATGCGGGAAAATGCTGCTATGTATATGGCGCTTCCGACAACGCTTTCCGCAACGTTATGCCCAACTATCTCATCCAATGGGAAATGATAAAATGGGCAATCGAAACCGGTTGTGAAGTTTATGACTTCCAGGGAATTTCCGGAAATCTTGAGGACGAAAACGACCACCTTTATGGACTTTATCGTTTTAAACGCGGCTTCAACGGCCAGGTGGATGAACTTCCGGGAGAATTTGATATAACCTATAAACCCATTGCGGCAAAAATGGTTAAACACGCCATTAAACTCAACGGAAAACTCCATAAACTTAAAAAGAGGTTCGGAAAATGAACCCTCTTGAAAATGCTTTGAATGAATATATCGGAAAAGACCTTTCGCGCTTTCATATGCCCGGGCATAAAGGGGCGGAAAATTTTCCGGAATATTATAAATATGATATAACCGAGGTGGAAGGTGCGGACAGCCTTTTTGAAGCTTCGGAAGCGATTTTTGAAACGGAAAAGCGTTTTGCAAAAATTTACGGAAGCGGCGCAAGCCTTATTTCCGCCGGAGGTTCTACCCTTTGCATACAGGGAATGATCGCAACAGCGCTTAATCCCGGAGATAAAATTATAATCGCAAGAAACTGCCATGCTTCCGCGGTGAACACGATGGCTCTTTTGGACCTTGAACCAATCTGGATAAACCCAAGAGATTTAAGGGGGGCGGAAAAGGCTTTTTCCGAAAACCCGGACGCGAAGGCGGTTTATCTCACTTCTCCGGATTATTTCGGAGTTATGAGCGATATCGAAGCTTTTGCAAAGCTTGCCCATGAAAACGGGGCAAAACTTTTGGTGGATAATGCCCACGGCGCGCATCTTCATTTTACTCCGATAGAGATGCACCCAATCGCGCTTGGCGCGGATATGTGCGCGGATTCGCTCCACAAAAGCCTTCCGGTGCTTACCGGCGGGGCGCTTTTGCATCTTAAAGACGGCGCTTTGCGTGGAATTGCAAAGCAGAAAATGCGTCTTTTCGGTTCAACAAGCCCAAGCTATCTTATAATGCAGTCCATAGACCGCTGTGCGGAATATCTTGAAACAAATGCAAAGTACGATTTCGCGATGCTCAACGGAAAAGTTGCAAACCTTCGCTATAAGGCTTTTGAGCACGGACTTGCGCCGAAAGTGCGGAACGTTGAACCCGCAAGACTTACTCTTTCGGTAAAATCCACCGAAATGACCGGTGAGGAATTTGGCATAAAACTCCGCGAGCACGGAATTGAACCGGAATATGTGAACGATGAATGGGCGGTGCTCATGGCTTCGCCTTTCAACAGCGAAAGGGATTTTGAAAGGGTCGCTACATTTATCGAAAACACTTTCGGAAACGGTTTTGCAGCTTTTGAAGAACGCCTTTCACAAATGCCGGAAAAAGCGATGTCCGTAAGAAAAGCGGTTTTTTCCGAAACCGAGGAAATCGAAACCGAAAAGGCAATCGGAAGAATTTCCGCAAGGCTGAACCTTCCGTGTCCGCCCTGCATTGCGCTTTCGGTTCCGGGTGAAATAATCGACGAAAAAATCGCCGCGCTTCTTATAAAATACGGCATTGAGAAAATAAACGTTGTGAAATAAAGTTTAATCCCGCTTTTGCGGCAAGATAATACATAATCTTCCCAAGGAGGAACAATAATATGAAAATGATCATGGCAATCGTCTCCGGCGATGACAGCAGCGCTGTTTCCGCAGCACTTACCAAATCCAGATATTCCGTAACAAAGCTTGCAACAACCGGCGGCTTTCTTATGAGCGGAAACACCACTTTCCTCATCGGCGTAAACGACGATCAGGTCGAGGACGTTATTTCCATCATTGCAAAACACAGCAAAAAACGCAAACAGATGGTTCCCAACAACAGCTTCGATGTCGGAATGTATTCCGCATTCCCGGTTGAAGTTACCGTTGGCGGCGCAACCGTTTTTGTAATGAACGTCGAACATTTCGAGAAAGTTTAAGATGCCCGGAATTAAGGAACTTAAAGGAACGCTTTCCGCTTCTCTGCGCGAAGGTCTTCTTTCTCATGCCGTTCTTATCGAAGGAGAAAAGGGCACCGGAAGGAAAGAACTTGCCCTTTGGCTTGCGAAGGCGATTCTTTGCAAAAGCGAAGAACGTCCTTGCGAAAGATGTTCGGTATGCAGAAAAATTGAAAGCGGGAACCACCCGGATGTTGAAATTTACGGCGGAAACGGCGGAGCAAGAAGTTTTCATATCGAGAGCATAAGGGAAATTAAAAATTCCCTTTGGCTTGCGCCAAATGAATCCGAACAGAAGGTCTATATTCTTCTGAACATAGAGAATATGACACAGGAGGCGCAGAATGCCCTTCTTAAATCCCTTGAGGAACCGCCTTCCCACGCAAGATTCATTCTTACCTGTGACAACCGGAGAAACCTTCTTGATACAATCGTAAGCCGTTCGACGGTTTATAACCTTGAACCTTCCCCGAGGGAAGAATGTGCCTCGGCGCTTTTGGAAAATTTTCCGGATCTTTCCGAAAAGGATGCGGAGCTTTTTTCAATAGCCTGCGGAGGAAACTTTGGGGCGGCAAAAGCCCTTATTCAGGAAGAGCGGGGGGACATTGTTTTTCTTGCGGCAAAAACCCCGGAACTTTTGCGGGGCGGAAATTATTATTCCCTTGCGGCGGAACTTAACCGGAAATGTGCGGCAAGAGCGGATTTTTCGGAATATCTTGAAAAACTTCTCAATATAACCGGAAGATGCGGAATAGACCGGGCGGCCGGCAAAAAAACACCCGTTAAAGTTACCCCAATGGAAGCAGTTAAAACATCAGAAATCATTGAACGCGGCAAGCTTGCCGTTTTGCAGAACTGTTCTGTCGATCTTATCGAAAGCTGGCTCTGCATGGAACTTTCCCGCGTTTTTGGAGGAAATTTATGAGCGAAAAGATCGAAGTTATAGGCGTCCGTTTTAAAGAAGTTGGAAAAGTCTATTATTTTGACCCGGAAGGCGAACATTTTTCCATCGGCGACAAAGTTATTGTTGAAACAAGCCGCGGAACCGAATGCGGCGAAGTTGCGGCGGACAACCGCTTTGTTTCCGAAGAAAAAGTTGTTATGCCTCTTAAAAAAGTTCTGCGCTTTGCAACTGCGGAAGACCTTGAGCATGTTGCGGAAAACGACAGGCTTGAAAAACAGGCGTTTGAAAAATGTCTTGTTAAAATTG
This sequence comes from Oscillospiraceae bacterium, assembly GCA_017435745.1. Taxonomy (GTDB): domain Bacteria; phylum Bacillota; class Clostridia; order Oscillospirales; family Ruminococcaceae; genus UMGS1668. The sequence continues at coordinate 5,119 of JAFSEN010000054.1, read as the reverse complement.
CCGAACACAATCTTGATATGAAGCTTGTTGACGTTGAATATACTTTTGACAACAGCAAGATAATCTTTTATTTTACCGCCGACGGAAGAGTTGACTTCCGCGAACTTGTAAAAGACCTTGCGGCGATTTTCCGCACAAGGATCGAACTTCGCCAGATAGGAGTTCGCGACGAGGCAAAGATGATGGGCGGACTTGGAATTTGCGGAAGACCTTTCTGCTGTTCCCAGTTCCTTGGCGAATTTGCTCCGGTTTCGGTAAAAATGGCAAAGGAACAGGGGCTTTCCCTTAACCCCACCAAAATTTCCGGAACCTGCGGAAGACTTATGTGCTGTCTTAAATATGAACAGGAAGGTTATGAGGAACTTATCCGCACAATGCCGAGAATCGGCGCCGCGGTTAAAACCCCGGACGGAAACGGCGTTGTTGTCGATCTTAACCTTATGACCGGAATGCTTTCTGTAAAGATGGACGACGCACCGGACGGCGCACCGAAATCTTTCCACAAATCTTTTGTAAAACGTATTCGCGGCGAAAGGGAAGAACCCAGAACCGAAGAAGATGAATAATTTTTATTTTGGGAGGACATTATAATGGCTTACAAAATTTCCGATATGTGCATCGAATGCGGAACCTGCGCAGAAAACTGTCCCGTTAATGCAATTGAACCCGGCGACGGAAAATATGTTATCAACCCGGCAAAATGTATCGATTGCGGAACCTGTTCCTATTCCTGCCCCGTTGGCGCAGCACAGCCGGGCGACGATGTTTGATCGGTGAAAGAACGCCTTGACGGCGTTCTTTTTTTAATATACGGAAAAACAGCGTCGCTCTGTTTATTATTTTACAATATATTAATAACGGCGCTATTGATTTTTAAAAAATATGTGGTAGAATTAAAGTATCTTTTAAAAGGAGGTTCTTTTATTATGGCATACAAAATTTCCGATGCTTGCATCATGTGCGGCGCATGCGCAGATGCTTGCCCTGTTGAAGCAATTTCCGAAGGCGACGGCAAATACGTTATCGATCCCGATAAATGCATCGATTGCGGTTCCTGCGCAGGCGAATGCCCTGTTGGTGCTCCCGAAGAAGCATAATTTAAGTACTTATTGAAGAAGGAAGGCAAGAAGCCTTCCTTCTTTTTTTATGTAAATATTGATTTTTATAAAATATGTGATAGAATTAATTTATAAAAAATGAAAGGCGGCGGGATTGTGGCATATATTATTACAAGCGCCTGCATAGAATGCGGAAAATGTGAAAAAGAATGTCCGAAGGAAGCTATCTATCCCAGCTGCGGACAATATGCAATAGTTCCGAGAAGATGTATCGAATGCGGACGCTGCGCAAAGGTTTGTCCGGTTGGCGCACCGAAGAAAAAAGAAAAAAGATAAATTTTTCGGGAAGGGATTTTCCTTCCCGTTTTTTTAAAATTGCTATAAGGAGTGTGCAGAAATGAAAAAAGAAGGTTTTTTTACAAAAATTGAAGATGTGAACTATACCGACGAAAACGGAATTATCAGAACGAGAAAAGAAAGCAAATTTCGTACCGGAAGATTTCTTGCGATTTTGATTCCCGTATTTATTGTTGTGGCTTTTCTTTCCTGCATAAGAATTGTTCCCACAGGACACACCGGAATCGTTACAACTTTCGGAAAAGTTGAAGAAGCTTCTCTTGAAGCTGGCCCGAACTTTGTTCTCCCCTGGCAGAATGTTGTAAACCTTGATAACCGCGTGCAGAAAGTCAATATCCAGACGGAAGCTTTTTCAAGCGATATTCAGCAGGTTCAGGTTTCCACAACCATCAACTACAGCATAAACTCCAAAACTGCTTTTACCCTTTATAAAACGGTCGGCAAGAATTATTATGAAAACATTATTCTTCCGAGAGCGCTTGAAAACGTAAAAGCCGTTTTCTCCAACTATACTGCGGAAAATCTTATTTCCAACCGCGAAATTCTTTCAAGCGAAATCGTATCCGCAATGAAAACGGATATGGAACCTTACGGAATCACCGTGAACGGAATTTCAATCGAGGATATAGATTTTACCGAAGCGTTTACCGATGCTGTTGAAGCAAAGCAGGTTGCCGCCCAGGAAAAACTTACCGCACAGACCAAACAGGAACAGCTTACCATGGAACAGCAGGCCCAGGCAGAGCGCGACGTTATAGCTGCCCAGGCTGAACTTGAAGTTACAAAGATCCAGGCGGAATCCGCTTATTACGCAGGCGAAAAGGAAGCGGAAGTTAACAAAAAAATTGCCGAAAGCCTTACGCCGGAACTTGTTCAGTATTATTATGTACAGAGATGGAACGGACAGATGCCCACCACAATTCTTGGCGAAGGCGGTTCCTTCCTTCTTAATCTTCCCAAATAACGGAGAATAAAATGGATATAATCGTAAACGATTTTTACGGCCTTGATATGGCCACAACAAAAGAATACGGCTTCGGCGGAGATGCTCTTTTGCTTGCGGAATTTGCAAAGCCGAAATTTAAGGATACGGTTCTTGACCTTTGCACAGGCTGCGGAGTTGTTCCGGTGATGATGATGGCAAACGGATTTAAAGGAAGAGTTACGGCCGTTGATATACAGCCGGGAGCCATTGAACTTTGCAGATGGACCGCAGAGAAAAACGGAATTGAGGACAGATTTTTTCCGGTTCTTGCGGATCTTAATGAACTTGATTGGGAAGCGGAAAGTTTCAGCCTTATAACGGTGAATCCGCCGTATTTTGTTGCTGGTTCCGGAAAAGAAAACGGAACAACTTCCCGCGATCTTGCAAGGCGCGAAAGCGGCTGTACCCTTGCGCAGGTTACAAAAGCTGCCGGAAGGCTTCTTAAATACGGCGGAAGGTTCTGTATGTGCCACAGGCCGGAAAGGCTTGCGGACGTTATTTTCGAGATGAGAAAGAACAAAATCGAACCCAAGCGCCTTACCTTTGTCAACAACGCAACGGATTCCGCAGAACCATGGCTTATTCTTATTGAAGGTAAAAAAGGCGGCCACGCGGGGCTTAAAATAAACTATATTCAGAACGGAAGATAATTGATATTATGGGAATTCTTTATGTTGTGGGTACACCGATCGGAAACCTTGGGGATTTTTCGCCGAGAGCGGTTGAAACCCTTGAAAAAGTTGATTTTATTGCGGCGGAGGACACCCGCGTTACGGTAAAACTTCTTAATCATTTCGGAATCAAAAAGCCGATGGTGGTTTATCAGAAATTTAATGAATATGAGCAGGGGGATATAATCGTTTCGCGCCTTCAAAACGGCGAAAGCTGCGCTATTGTAACCGATGCGGGAATGCCCTGCATAAGCGACCCAGGCGAAACCCTTGTAAAGCTTTGCATCAAAGCGGACGTGAAAGTGGAAGTTGTTCCGGGTCCTTCCGCGGTAATTTCCGCACTTGCGGTTTCGGGGCTTTCTGTTTCACGCTTTACTTTTGAAGGTTTTTTAAGCGTAAAGCGCACTTCGAGAATGGAACACCTTATGGAACTTCGGCACGAACGCCGGACGATGGTTTTTTATGAAGCACCCCATAAACTTCTCAATACGCTTAAAGATATGAATTCGGTTTTCGGCGACAGAAACATTGTTGTTGTAAAGGAACTTACGAAGATACATGAATCTTCCTGGAGAGGAACTCTTTCCGAAGCGGTTGCATACCACACCGAAAACCCGCCGAAAGGGGAATATGTTCTTGTCCTTGACGGCGAGCAGATTGAAAAAGAACAGATGCGCGACCCGATGGAAGAAGCTGTTTCAATTGCAAAAGAGCTTATGGAAAAGGGAAAACCCGCATCTATGGCCGCAAAGGAAGCGGCAAAGCTTACCGGCCAGACCAAAGGCGATGTTTACAAACGCCTTATAGACGAAGAATAATTTTAGAAAAAAACACCCGCACGGGGCACCTGCGATAACGCAGGGGCCCCTTCGTTTTGTTTATACGGATGTGAAAATGTGAATTGCAGTGAAAAATCTAATATGGAGGTTGCTGCAATGGCAAATTTTATAGAAGAACTGTTTTACGGAAATATTGAACCGCAGAATGTAAGGTCAAAAGAAAGTAAAGCATATAGCAGAGAAATGAGAGTTCTATCCAAAAATGAAGATATACTCTTAGAAAATCTTTCTGAAGAATATAGAAAGTTGTTTCTTGAATATGTAGATGCTTGGGGTATTGTTGACGGAGAATCTGTTGCTGATAGCTTTATTACCGGATTTAGGCTTGGTGCCAGATTTGTTTATGATACCTTCGTATATGAAGGAGAAGATTTGTTGAAGGAGGGTTAAATTTTGGAAAAGAAAAGATATATTGCTCTTGATGATTCTGAATGGAAAATAGTAATCAATGCACTTAATGATTTAAGAAACTCTCTTATTCGGCAAGGAAGATACGCCGATGCGGTTGATGACATAATGATAAAAGTCATAAACACTAAACCTGAAAGAAATCTATTCTTTTGGAGGTGAAGATATGGATTATACACTTTGCGGAGATTATTATTTGCCAAATCTTTTACCGGTTCAGGAGGAAGAATATGATATCGGCATATACGGCCAAAGATATTTCAGATACATAAAAGAACAAAATAAAATCCTTTTTATAAATCTCCTTACCACCGGAAAACTCAACGAGCATGTTGCTGAAATTGATAAACGTGCTCAAAATTTGAAAGCGTTGCTGATAAAATAAATGGCGGAACAAGAAGGAATAAACGAAACCCTAAAAGAGGAGGATCAGATAGAATGGGTGAAAAGGATGAACAGCATCAGAAACAAGGTAAAAGAAATTATATGGAATGAAATAGTGTAGAAGCAAAAAAGCATCGGCAAATTTTTTGCCGATGCTTTTTATCATTTATCTTTGTGTATTCTGTTCACCAATGCCGCAAGTTCAAATCTGCTGTGAACCCCAAGCTTTCTGTAAATATTTTTGGTGTGATCTTTAACTGTGTGTTCGGAAATGAAAAGGATTTTTGCAATATCGCCATTGCTGTAACCGTAACCGATAAGGTCAACAACCTCAAGTTCGCGTTTTGTAAGGGTATCAAGAATGCTTTCGGAAGTTTTTTCTTCTGCAATGGGTTCTTCGGAGGGCTCTTTTTCGGG
>JAFSEN010000053.1 GCA_017435745.1 Oscillospiraceae bacterium | reverse complement strand
CGTTGGGAACATCTTCGGTTTCCTTCGGTTTTTCGCCTTTCATATAGGAATTTACTTTTTGTTTTGTTTCGCGTTTGAGTTTTTCGCGTTCTCTTCTCTGGCGGTTTGTTTCCTTAACGTCCTCTTTTGTGGGGTGTTTTTTTCTGTTCCATGCTCTGAGTCCGAAGAAAACAAAGGTTATCAGAGAAACGGAAATAAGAGATGTAAGTATAAAAACTCCGATGGTTTCTATTCCCATAATTTTTTCTCCTTATTTGCGGGATTTTTTTATAATAAATATTATAGCGCAAACGGCGATAATTGCAAGAGCCGCGGCGGCAAAAACCATTGCCCAAAAGCCGCTTTCGGAACCGATTATAAAAAAATCCCTGCTGTTTTCCGCTTTTGGAAGATAAATTTCCTTCATTTTTTCTTTTTGACCGCCTTTATTATAAGAATGACCGCGACGATTGCAACCGCGGCAACCAGAAGGAACGGAACGACCATCGAAAACATTCCCCAGGCAATTTCCAAAGGGCTTGGGGCAACGAGATCGAGAAGAATTTTCATTTTTTATCACCTTTCTTTTTAATCGTTTTTTTAATCAGCTGGTATGAGCTCCAGGCTATTCCGCCCACAAAAGCGGAAATTGCCGCAGCAATTTTTCCCAAAAGGCCCGGTTCCGGCGGCATTGGCGCAAGATCCATTAAAATTGTAAGAAGTTCCATTTCATTCGTCCTTGCTGTTGTTTTTGCGGACTGCAAGCTGGATAAGTTTTACCGCGCCGAAAATAATTCCGGCAACGACCAGCGCTATAAGAAGAAAAGTTCCGCCGATTACAGCATACATCGGACCAACGGCAACGTCAAGAAGATACATAAATTACACCTCCGCAATTGATTTTTTATTTTCAGCGGAAAAATAAATGCAGACCGCGGAAACAAGAACCGCCGGAACAAGCAAGAAGATTTTTCCGCTTACAACGGCAAAAAAGCTTGGAACTGCGCCGAGAAGAAGCGCCGCAGTTGTTAAACCAAAGGCAAGGCCCGGATTTTTCGGAAGCCTTTGGGCGGCGATTCCGAGAGTTATGGGCATTGTCATATTGAAAAGGATGATTCCGATCACGGAAATTATCATATTTCCGCTTCCGAAAACAAGAAGCGGAAGGGAAACCAGCAGAGTAATTATTCCGGTGCGCTTTGCTCCGAAAAGGTCTGCGGCAAAGCCGCCGATGAATTTTCCGAAGAACGCACCAAAGCCGGAAACAAGACCAAGTTCCGCCGTTGTTTTCCATTCCATCGGAATTGCCGTTCCGCCGAAGGAACGGATTATTACCGAAATGAGAGCAAGACCGAGGACAATCCAGATTCCGGATTTTTCGTTGGCAGCGCCGGAAATTTTGCAGTCTTCCTCCGAAGGATATTTTTTATTGGCGATATAGCAGATTACCGCACAGAAAAGCATTAAAGCGGCAATAAAACCGATTCCGCCGGTGGTTTTATCGCAGCTGTAAATGCCAAAAGCGACACCCAGCGCTCCGGAAGAAACAAAAATTCCGCTCCGGCGAAGCTTTCCGCCGGAATGAACAAGGCTTTCGATTCCGCCGCCAACATGGAAAAACGCGTTTCCGATTCCGACGAGAATCACCGAAGCCCAAAGATTAAAGGCATATTCCGGATAAGGTCCCGGGACAAACGCGCAGCAAAGAGCACCTATAAGAACAAACACACAGCCGAGGGCGCTTGCGGGAAATTTTCTGTGTCCGTCGCAAAAAGCGCCGATAACCATCTGCAGTCCGAAAGCGAGGAAATTATAGAGAATCACAAAAAGCGCATAGTTCTGCGTTCCGCCAAGGATTTCCGTTCTTATGCCGAAAGGATCGAGGACAGTTAAAAGGCAGACGTAATCCACCGCAAAATGTGAAAAAGTGTATGCGGCAAGAGGAAAAATTTTCATCGAAAAAACCTCCCTTCATATATATAGACGCAAAATTTTTGAAAATGTTGCAAAAAAGCCAACCTTCCCCCGGGGGAGGCTGTTTCGGAACGGTCAAGACCGCTTTCTGCAGATTAATCAGAAGCTTTTTTTGATTTTATTCTTTTAATCAGAACATAAACGCCGCAAATAACAAAGAAAAGAACAATATAAATTCCCCAGGCGATTTCAGTATTCCAGATGTACCATTGGGAATTTTCCCAGGTAGGTTCAATTCTCGGTCCGGCGTTTCCCATATTCAGTCTGTGAGGGAGTTCTTCGATTCCCCAAAGCATAACGCGGATTCCGACTAAGATTCCCGGAATTCCGCCCCAGATTTTTCTTTTGTTAAGAAGCCACCCGCTGAGGAAGAGCAGAAGAATAAGAATGAACCATTCAAAACCGAAAATACCGCTGAACCAAAGCCAGCAAAAGGCAATTCCCGCAAGAATTGCGGGGAGATAAATAATCTTTTTCATATCCTTCTCCTTTCCGGTTTTGCCTCAAATAATGCTTTCATTAAAAAAATTATATCCTTTTTCTATGGCAAAGTAAACGGGTTTTGTGGTAAGATAATCTTAAGATTTCATTAAGATTTTTAAGGAAGGAGGTTTTTCGGAATGTACCGTTCGCTAAGCGACGAAATGCGCGAAAAATTCGGCGAAAAGGTTTATAAACTTGCGCTGGAAGGCGGTTTTTCCTGCCCGAACCGGGACGGAAAGCTTGGAACAAAGGGCTGTATTTTCTGCCTTGGCGGTTCCGGAGATTTTGCCGAAAAACCTTCCGGAAGCGTTTTTGAACAGATTGAAAAAGCAAAGGCAAGGGTCAGCAAAAAGAACCCTTCCGGAAAATATATCGCCTATTTTCAGAGTTACACCAACACCTACGGACCCATTGAAAAACTTGAAAAACTTTTTTCCGAAGCCATAAGCCACCCGGATATTGTTGCGCTTTCCATCGGAACAAGGCCGGATTGCCTTCCGGAAGAAGTAGTCGGGCTTCTTTCAAGGCTTAATAAAATAAAGCCGGTCTGGGTGGAACTGGGCCTTCAGACTATCCACCCGAAAACCGCGGAATATATCCGAAGAGGTTACCCGCTGGAAGTTTTCGATTCAGCGGTGGAGCGCCTTAAAAAAGCCGGGATCTACGTTATCGTTCATATGATAATCGGGCTTCCGGGGGAAACCCACGAAATGATTTTTGAAACGGCGGAATATATCGGAAAAAGCGGCGCAGACGGAATTAAGCTCCAGCTTCTCCATGTTCTTTCCGGAACCGACCTTGAAAAAGATTATCTTGCCGGAAAATTCAGCACCCTTGAACTTGATGAATATATAAAAATTCTTGAAGAATGTGTCCGCAAAATTCCGAAAACAATGACGATTCACCGCCTTACCGGCGACGGAAACAAAAAATTTCTTGTTGCGCCCCTTTGGTCCGGAGATAAAAAGCGGGTTCTCAATGCGATAAATTCCGCCTTTGAAAAAGACAAAGTTATTCAGGGAGAACATTTATGAAATATGAAAACGTTGTTTCCGGAAAATTTATAAGCCGCCCGAACCGCTTTATCGCCCATATCGAAATTGACGGAAAAGAGGAAATCTGCCACGTTATGAACACCGGAAGAATGAAGGAACTTCTCCTCCCGGGTGCGGAAGTTTTTCTTTGCAGAGCAAAAAATCCGGAGCGAAAGACAAAATTTGACCTTATCGGCGTCCGCAGGACCGACGGCGAAATTATAAACATCGATTCCATAGTGCCGAACAAGGTTGCGGGGGAATATATAAAAACGCTTTTCCCTTCGGCAAAACTTGTTAAACCGGAAACTTTTTTTGAAAAAAGCCGTTTCGATTTTTACATAGAGGATAATTCAGATAAAATATTCCTTGAAGTAAAAGGCGTTACCCTTAACGTTGATGGCCGGGCGCGTTTTCCGGATGCTCCCACCGAAAGAGGAACAAAGCATCTTTACGAACTTATTGAAGCAAAGCAAAAAGGTTTCCGCGCCTGCGTTCTTTTTGTAATTGCCATGAAAGGCTGTTCTTCCTTTGCGCCGAATTTTTCCACCGACCCGAAATTCGCCAAAGCGCTTTTCGAGGCAAAGGAAAACGGCGTTGAGATTTTTGCGGTTGACTGCAAGGTTTCTGCGGACGGAATTTTTGCAGATAAACCTGTTCCGGTTTGCTTTTCAGAATAAAATTCTTGCATTTGGTATAAATTAGTGTATAATAGAAAGGTAATACGCCGGTGTGATGGAATTGGCAGACGTGACGGACTCAAAATCCGTTGATAGCGATATCGTGTGGGTTCGACCCCCATCACCGGCACCAAGCGATAAATGGCTTTGTTAAGCCATTTATCGCTTTTTCTTTTATCCGAAGT
>JAFSEN010000052.1 GCA_017435745.1 Oscillospiraceae bacterium | reverse complement strand
CCTTATCATTGCTTATGCACCCTGCATCAACCACGGTATCAAAGGCGGCATGGGCAACGCAATGGCAGAAGAAAAACGCGCTGTTGAAGCAGGTTACTGGCATCTCTTCCGCTTTGACCCCAGACTTGCTGAAAAAGGCGAAAATCCCTTCCAGCTCGATTCCGCTGCACCTTCCGCAGATTATAAAGAATTCATCAAGAGCGAAGTCCGTTATTCCAGCCTTATGCGTGCATTCCCCGACAGAGCCGAAGTTCTCTTCGACAAAGCAGAGAAAAACGCCGCTGAAAAATACGAACATCTCGAAAAACTTGCAGGCAAATAATCCTTGCATCAATAAAAACAAAAAAGCCCTTCGCAGCTGCGAAGGGCTTTTTTATGCCGTTTTTTCATAAGCAACAAATCATTGCGTGACAATCAGTGCCTCCCATAGTATAATCAAATCAGCAAAAGGAGGCGAAAAACATGACAGCCATCGGAAATAACATCAAATCAAACCGACAGAAGCTTGGCATCACCCAGGAACAGCTCGCCGAAAAAATAAACGTAACAAGGCAGGCGGTTTCCAACTGGGGAAACGGTAAAACGGAACCGGATCTTGAAACGATTTCTGCCATTGCGGAGGTTTTCGGAATTGATTCTTATGAGCTTATAAACAATAAAACAGCAAAAACCATTTATAACTTTAAGAAGAACAGATTTTTCAAAACTGCTGTAATTTTTGGTATTCTTGCCATAATGGGGTTGATAATCACAATTATTCTGGAAGAACCCTCCATACGATTACGCAAAGAGTATTACAAAGCTGAACTTTATATGGTTCTGGCTTATATTATTGAACCTCTCATAGGTCTTTTCTTCGGAATATCCATTGCTTTTTTCAGCAAAATTGTAACAAATTTTTCTGTTAAAAATAAAATTCTGCGAATTTGTGTCCTCATTCTCGGAATAGTTTCCGCCATTCTGACCACCCTGTTTGCATTTTATTTCATTTCTGTTGTAACCCTTAATCTTCCTTTTCGTTTGAGTTTTTCAGCAAATTTTCTTTTTTATCAACAAAAAATTGTTATTGGTAATCCCATGGTTCATACTTTGGCACCGATTCTGATTTTCTACGGAATTAATTTTGAAAAAGAAGGTGAAAAATTATGAGTTCGTTATCCGAAAATATAAAACGTTACCGTACACAAAACAACATCACCCAGGAGCAGCTCGCCGAAAAAATAAACGTAACAAGGCAGGCGGTTTCCAACTGGGAAAACGGAAAAACGGAGCCGGACATTGAAACTCTCACGAAAATCGCGCAGATTTTTGATATCAGCATCGACGAACTGGTTGACGGAATTCCGACCGGAATCAAGGAACTCCGGGGTAAGAAAACGCACCTTTATCTCGGAATAGGGTTCACCCTTTTCTATGTCATCTCTTCCCTGCTGATGATTATTTTTGAAAAGCCGCTTCACGATTACATGAGTTCTTCTTATGACGTTTTTTACAGCGCTTTTGCCGTTCTTGTCTGGAAACCGATTACGGTTGTTTCCGCGGGAATCGGAATCTCCGCTTTTATTTCGTATATCGGAAAACTTTATGTGGAAAACAAATATCTGCGAACCGCTTTTCTTGTTCTCGGAATTTTGATCTGCCTTTGCACCACCGGTTTTATGATTCTTCAGTTCTTCGGAATTCAGGTTTTCCAGGTTCTTTCGGTGACTCACCGGTTCTTTATAAACTATTACGTTTTCCTTTGCAAGCACACAATTCTTCATATTTTCGGGGCGGTTCTGCTTTTTTACGGTCTTGCAAGAAAGTGATTTCATACTTTGAGCACGCGTGCTCAAAACCAAGCAAACCCTGATGCTCATGCGATTTTTCCGAATTTGAACATAAAAAAATCCCGCTGATTTCTCAGCGGGATTTTTTATTAAATATGTGTTATGAATTACACAAATCTTGCAGGGTTGATCTTTACGCCGGGACCCATGGTTGCGGAAACAACGCAGGATTTAACGTACTGACCTTTTGCTGCTGCCGGTTTTGCTTTAACGATTGCACCCATAAGAGTGTCAAAGTTTTCCTGGAGCTTTTCAGCACCGAAGGAAGCTTTGCCGATCGGGCAGTGGATGATGTTGGTTTTGTCGAGACGATACTCGATTTTACCTGCTTTAGCTTCTTTAACAGCTTTAGCAACATCGGGGGTTACGGTACCTGCTTTGGGGTTAGGCATAAGGCCTCTCGGGCCAAGGATTTTACCAAGTCTACCAACAACGCCCATCATATCAGGGGAAGCGATAACTACGTCAAAATCCATCCAACCTTCGGACATGATTTTCTGCATGTATTCTTCTGCACCAGCGTATTCAGCGCCTGCATCAAGAGCAGCCTGAACTTTGTCGCCTTTTGCGAAAACGAGAACTTTAACT
>JAFSEN010000051.1 GCA_017435745.1 Oscillospiraceae bacterium | reverse complement strand
TAGTCGAGCAGTCAAAAATGACTTGCGGGTTTAGCTCATCTGGTAGAGCGCGACCTTGCCAAGGTCGAGGTAGCGAGTTCGAGCCTCGTAACCCGCTCCAGAAAAAAGCTCATTCTTCGGAATGAGCTTTTTTGTTTATCCAAACATATAAAAGGCGGAAGTTTTTTCTTCCGCTTTTTTCTTTAAAAAATTTGCTTTTTGTAGTGCAAAAGCATTTTTGCTGTGGTATAATAAATTTTACGAAACTTAAAAAAGGAAGGAGATTTTTCGAAGCATGGCATACCGTGTTGTTGTAAAATGCGGCGGCGGAGCTTTTTTTGTTCCGAACGAAGCTGCTGAAAATTTAAAACTTTGCACAGCGGGCCAGCTTCGGGTCCTTCTTTTTGCACTCAGCCGCGGTTTTTCGGAAACCACCGTCGAAACCGTTTCTTCCGAACTTGGAATCATTCCTGAAGACGCAAAGGATCTTCTTGATTACTGGGTCGGAAGAGGTATCCTTGAATGCGACGGAGTTTCAGCTCCGGTTTCTGTTCCGAAGACCGTTCCCCCCTCTCCGGAAGTTTCTTCCCGGAAAGCGGAACTTCCTAAACCTCCGGAAACAAAGCTTACCATGAAGGAAGTTATGCGCCTTAAAGAAGAAGACGAAGGGATTGCCCATGTTCTTTCCGAAGCGGAGCGCATACTTGGAAAAACCTTCACCACTTCCGATACAGAAACTATTGTCTGGCTTATTTCCTACGCAGGAATTGCCCCGGAAGTTCTCATCACTGTTATTGCATATTGCGCAGGCATTGGAAAGAACAACCTTCGCTATATCCAGAAAACCGCCCTCGAATGGCTTGATTCTGGAATTGAAACCATCGAAGCAGCCGAAGAACGAATCCACGCTCTCAACGAGGCAAGAAGCTGGGAAGGCGAAGTGAAACGCATGCTCGGAATATACGGCAGAAGCCTTGTTACTAAGGAAAAAGAGTTTGCGGAAAGCTGGAGACTTTATAATATTTCTCCGGAACTTATACATTTTGCATACGAAAAATGTATAGAAAAAACCGCAAAGCTTTCCTTCCCTTACATAAACAAACTTTTGATAAGCTGGCACCAGAAAGGCTTTAAAACCGTTGCCGAAGCCGCCGCCGAAAGCAAGCCCAAAACTGAAGATAAAAAGCCTTCCTTCGATCTTGATGAGCTTGAACGCAGAATGATGCTCGACGATTCCGTTGTCTGAGCACCGGAAAGCCGATATTTTTAAAAGGTAGTTTTTTTATTATAGAATTTTTATGAAAGGAAGTTTGCAGAAGATGGCCTATTCTTCCGAAGTTTATGCTGCCGCAAAACGCATTCTTGAAGAACGCAGAAGAAGCGCCCAGCGCCTTGCGGAACTTAAAAAAGCTGATATTTATGCCGAATTTCCGGAAATCAAAGCCATTGATTCCGAACTTTCTAAAAGCATGGCAAATCTTTCCGTGCTCGTTCTTCGGGAAAACCGGGATATTGACAGCATACTCGGCGAAATGAATGCTCAGAATGAATCGGCAAAGCGCCGCAAAGCCGAACTTCTTTCGAAAAAAGGCCTTTCTCCGGATTGCCTTGAACCCCAATATACCTGCAAAAACTGCAGCGACACCGGCCGCAAAAACGGAATTCTCTGCGGCTGCTACAAAAAAGTATGCCGCAGCGAAGCTTTAAAAGAACTTGACGCAAGTTCCGGTTCCGCAGCATGCTCATTCGATAATTTTGACCTTTCGTTCTATGCTGACAACGGTGCTTCCGACGGGACAAATCCTTGCAGAAAAATGCAAAATTATTATAATTTTTGCATAAATTACGCAAACAGCTTTTCCCTTGCTTCTCCGAGCATAATCATGATGGGAAAAACCGGACTTGGAAAAACCCACCTTTCTCTTTCCATTGCAAAAACCGTAATTTCAAACGAAAATGCCGCTTTCGGGGTCGTTTATGCCCCGGCACAGAAACTTGTTTCCGATCTTGAGCGTGAACATTTCTCCTTCTCCGGAAGCGATGCTCAGATGAGAAAATATACCGATTGCGACCTTCTTATAATCGATGATCTCGGTGCGGAATTTCCTTCCCAGTTCACCACGGCCGCCATTGGAAACCTTATAAACGAGCGTCTTTATGAAAAACGCCCGACCATTATCAGCACAAACCTTTCCGTAAAAGAACTTACCGAAAGATATTCCGAACGAACCGCAAGCCGTATTCTGGGCGAATACAAAAGGCTTCTCTTTGTCGGCGAAGATATCCGTTTCCTCAAAAACCGTTAATTGAAAGGAAGTTATATGCCATGAAAGTACGTCCCGCATCAAGACCCGACATCCCCGCAATCCTCGGCTGTGTCCGCCGCATTAAAAATGAATATTTTGAAGCAAACAATATAAACCAATGGGGCGAAGGTTATCCCTCCCGGGAAATTTTTGCAGGTGATGTTGACAAAAAAGCTCTTTACGTAATGTATATGGGCGAAGTTCTCATCGGTTTCGGCGCTTTCATCGCCGGAAACGAACCCACCTATAACGAAATCGAAGGCGAATGGCTCTCCGACGGCGAAAATTATCTTGTTGTCCACCGCCTTGGAATTAACCCGGACTGGCACGGAATGGGAATGGGCACCGCGCTTATGGGCCTTGCTGATAAAATCTGCGAAGTCAAAAAAATCCCTTCGATTCGCGTCGATACTCACGAAGACAACATCGGAATGCAGAAACTTCTTGAAAAATGCGGTTTCAAAAAATGCGGAATAATCCATCTTGAAAACGGCGACCCGAGAGTTGCTTACGAAAAAGTGCTTTGATATTATAAAACGCCCCTGCTCGGATGAGCAGGGGCATTTTGATTTAAATATATAAATATTTCGCTAATTTTTCCGGTATGTTTTCGGTTAAAACCTTTGTTATTTCTTCCGGAGTTTTTTTATATCCGCCAAGCGCCCAATGCTTTAAATAATTTGCGCAACCGTAACAATAAATCACGATTGAATCCATCATATTTTCCGGAACCTCTTTATCAAAAACAAATTCAAGCTGCTTTTCGGTAAATTCTATACTGTATTCCGCTAAAAAATTGGTGAATGAATTTTGTCCTTCAATTTTAAAAAGTTCCACAAAATATTTTCTTTTTAAATATATAAATTCCGCAAGAATTTTTGTGGTTGTTAAACTTTTTCTCTCATCTATAAGCGAATCTTTAAATTTGTCCAGTTCGTGCTGATAAACCCAGTTCATAAGGTCATATTTATCTTTAAAATTACGATAAAATGTTGCTCTCGAAATTTCGCTTTCATCTGAGATATCCTGTATTGTTATATCTTCAAATTTTTTCTTTTCAAGAAGTCGTTCAAATGATTCCGCAATGTATTTTTTTGTATTCATAATTTTTTGATACCACCTGATACAAAACTCAAATTTTGTTTCATTTTGTTACACATGAAAAGCATTGTTACTTTTCTAACAACCAAGAATATTATATCATGGAATGGCAACAAATGCAAATCAAATACTGACTAAAAATTAGGGGGATTATAAAAATGTTTGATGTTAAAGAAAAAGTTGCAATCGTAACCGGCGGTGCTTCCGGAATCGGTCTTGGCGCAGTTGAAGCACTTCTTAAAAAAGGTGCAAAAGTTGTTATCGCAGACTATAACGGCGATGCAGTTGATGCTCAGGTTGCAAGACTTAAAGAAACTTATGGCAATTATGTTCTCGGTGTAAAAGTTGACGTTTCCAACGAGGAATGTGTAAAAAACATGGTTGACGAAACCGTTAAAGCATTCGGCAGAGTTGATGCTCTTGTAAACAGCGCAGGCGTTGCCGGCCGCTGCACCATTGAAGATGAAGATGTAGTCGCCGATGTAAAAAGAGCTATGGACGTAAACGTAAACGGCGGCCTTTATTGTGCAAAATATGCGGTTGCCGAAATGGTAAAACACGGCGAAGGCGGCGCAATCGTAAATGTTGCTTCAATCATGGGTATTGTTGGTACCGCAAACGGTTCCGCATACAACGGAAGCAAACACGCTGTTGTCGGTATGACCAAAGCATGGGCTCTTGACCTTGCTCCCAAGAATATCCGCGTAAACGTTCTCTGCCCCGGTTATACCGATTCCGGTATGTGCAACACCAACACTCTCGGCGCATTTTATGATTATGCAAAATCCATGCATCCTCTTGCTGCCGGACTTGACAGAATTGCAAATGCAGAAGAAATGGGTCATGCGGTAATGTTTATGATTGAAAACACCTACCTTACCGGTCAAGCAATTATCGTTGACGGCGGTTATACCACAAAATAATTACCCCCCAACTCTTTTCTATAATCCACAAAAAAGCCAAAAACCTCTGCGAAAATTCCGCAGAGGTTTTTGGCTTTGTTATAAAAGCGGCGGGAGCAAGCTCCCGCCCTACTGTTTTAAATTATATTTTTAACTTCATCAAGGGATTTTATCTCAAAATCCACCCATTCCGGCTTTTCTTTTCCGTTAAGGTTGAGCCAAACGGTTTTCATTCCAAAGGCGTTTCCGCCTTTCATATCGGAAGTAATGGAATCGCCGAGCATAAAACTCTCTTCCGGTTTTATGTCCGCGGCTTTTTCAAAGCAATATGTAAAGAAATCGGCGGAAGGTTTTTCAGCCCCGATTTTTCCGGAAGTAAAAACTTCATCAAAATATTTGAGCATATCCGCTTTGCGAAGTCTTTCGATCTGCTGTTCATGCGGTCCGTTGCTTGCGGCAAAAAGGCGGTATTTTCCGGAAAGATATTCCAGAGTTTCGTAAGAACCTTCCATGGGAATTGCGCTTTCGTGAAGGCGTTTTCTGAAATAGGTTTCAAATTCCGGGCCGTTGAGATCGATTCCCAGAGCCTTGAAAACCGTTGCCCACCTTCTTTCAAGAAGTTCCTCAAAAGTAATTTTTCCCTGCTCAAGGTCCCGCCAGAAACCGTCGTTTATTTTGTGGAAAGTTTCGAGCATTTCCGGCTTATATTCAACTCCGTTTTCAACAAGTCCGCAGCGCATTGATTCCTCAACGCAGGCTTCAAAATCAAGTAAAGTTCCGTCAATATCGATAAAAACTGCTTTAATCATAATAATCACCTATAAAAACAGCGGGAGAATCTCCCGCTTGGTTTTAATTTGTTTTGATTCGTTTTAAAGAATCCCCTCGCCACCGCTTACGCGATGTGGCCCTCTCCCCTTTAACAATGGGCGCAATTAATTAAACTAAATCGTCGTTTCCGCCTTCGAACTGGCCTTTGTTCATCTGTTTGAGATATGCGTTGATGAAACCGTCGATTTCGCCGTCCATAACGGCCTGGACGTTACCGGTTTCAAAACCGGTTCTGTGGTCTTTTACCATGGTGTAAGGCATGAATACGTAGGAACGGATCTGGCTTCCCCAGGTGATTTCTTTCTGAACGCCTTTGATATCCTCGATTTTTTCAAGATGTTCGCGTTCTTTAATTTCAACAAGTTTTGAACGGAGCATGTTCATACAAACTTCGCGGTTCTGATACTGGGAACGTTCTACCTGGGAGCAAACGGTGATACCGGTGGGGATATGGATAAGGCGAACTGCGGAAGAAGTTTTGTTAACTTTCTGGCCGCCCGCACCGGATGCGCGGTAAACTTCCATTTTGATGTCGTCTTCTTTAATTTCGATAGATTTGTCGTCTTCAATTTCAGGCATTACTTCAAGAGAAGCAAAGGAAGTCTGGCGGCGGCCGGAAGCATCAAAAGGAGAAACCCTTACAAGGCGGTGAACGCCGTTTTCGGATTTAAGAAAACCGTATGCGTTGGGGCCTTCAACAATGATAGTTGCGGATTTTACGCCGGCTTCATCACCGTCGAGCCAGTCAACAAGGGTATATTTAAGGTCCGGGTGTTTGTTGCACCAGCAGGTGTACATTCTGTAAAGCATCTGGCACCAATCCTGTGCTTCGGTGCCGCCTGCGCCTGCATGGAAAGTGATGATAGCGTTGCCTTCATCATATTCGCCGGTAAGAAGAGTTGTGAGTTTAAGTTCGTCAATATCTTTTTCAAGTTTTTCAACTTCCGGAAAAGCTTCGTCATAAAGGGAAGGATCGTTTTCCTCAAGAGCGATTTCGATAAGGGTCATGGTATCCTCATAACGGGTTTCAAGATTCTTGTGGGAATTGATTTTTCCGTTGAGCTGGCTGAGTTTGCGCTGAACTTTTGTGGAAGTTTCAACATCGTTCCAAAAATTCGGGTCTTCCTGCTGTGCCTCAAGTCTTCTTACCTCGGCTTTGCACTGTTCAAGACCAAGAGCGTCTTTAAGATCCTCGATCTGCGGTTCAAGAGCAACCAGTCTGAGTTTAAGTTCTTCAAATTCAAGCATTATTTATTCCTCCGAATCGGTCAAAGCCCTTTCGGGCGCAGTTTTACATAATACAACAGTATATTATATATTATTCTGTGGCAATAGTCAAAGATTTTTTTGGTAGTTTTATCTTTTTATTGCTTTATGTAAAACATTTATTAACTTTTTTAAAAAAGTTTGATTTTCTTTTCCGAAGAACTTATAATATAATAAAGAAATTTATGCTTTTTTGACGAAAGGAACCCCCTGTATGCAAAACTTTCTCGGAAATCCCTGTCCCTATTGCGGAAAAATTTTTAACGAAAACGACGATATAGTGGTTTGTCCCGAATGCGGAACACCCCACCATCGTGATTGTTATAAAGAACATTCCGCCTGTGCAAACGAAGAAAAACACAGCGAAAAATTTGAATGGAAAAGTTCCGTTTTCACCCACAGCCTTAAACCGGAACCCATTCCGGAAGAAAAACCCGAAACCGTTCTTTGTGCCCATTGCGGAAAAGAAAACCCCGGAAGCGCACATTACTGTCTTGGCTGCGGTGCTCCCCTTATTAGCAAACCCGTCCGCGACAAATACGAAGTTTCTTACGAAGAATTTCAGCGCGAACGCGAACGCATTTTCACCGAAAGCTTCGGTTCCGATTTTGAAGGAGTTTCTGCAAAAGAAGCCGCAATTTACGTCCGCAGCAACATCGGTTATTTTCTTCCCCGTTTTGCGGCTTTTTCAAAAGGCGCAAAATTTGACACAAACTTTTCCGCATTTATTTTTTCCTATTTTTATCTTTTTTATCGTAAAATGTACGGCCTTGGAATCGGAGTTTTTCTTGCAACCCTGATCCTCAGCATTCCCACATCTCTTCTTGATTTTCAGCTTTTGCAGGAACAATATGTTGAAATGGGCCTTCTTTCCCAGGTTATATGGAACGTTCCCCACCAGGAAACCCTTGCAATCTATTCCATTATCGCAAACCTTT
Source organism: Oscillospiraceae bacterium (assembly GCA_017435745.1). Classification (GTDB taxonomy): domain Bacteria; phylum Bacillota; class Clostridia; order Oscillospirales; family Ruminococcaceae; genus UMGS1668. The sequence goes on along the minus strand of JAFSEN010000051.1, from coordinate 11,492 downwards.
TGATCTGGGTAATCCGCATTGCGCTGATGATGTTTTTCAACAAGCTTTATTATTCCAAAATGATTCAAAATATAAAGCAAAACCGTCCGCGCCTTGCCAATAAAAGCGAAAACGAAATTTCCGCTTTCTTCAAAAAGAAAGGCGGAACAAGCTTTGTTGTTCCGATAATCATTCTCGTTCTTTCTTTTGCTGCAAGTTTTGTCCTTGCCGGTTTTATCGTAAGTTCCGAATTTTTCATAATGCCGGATGTTTCAAAATTTCTTTAAAAAAACCCGTTTTTTCTGTTGACAAGCCGGTTTGCGGCTGTTATAATAAATAATGTTGCTTTATGACTTAAAGCGAACATCCTTGCTCCGCAAAGCGGGGCCAAAGTCCAAAAGGAGGTGTATCAAAGATGGCAAAACTTTCCCAGAGCTACGAAACCATTATGGTTCTCAGCTGCAAGAATGAGGAAGCAATCCCTGCTCTCGTTGAAAAATTCACCACTCTTATCTCCGAAAACGCTACTGTTGACGGTGTTGAAGAATGGGGCAAAAAGAGACTTGCTTATCCCATCAACTACGAGACCGAAGGTTATTATGTGCTTGTAAACTTCACCAGCGCTCCTTCCTTCCCGGCAGAGCTCGATCGTCACTACAACATCACTGACGGCGTAATCCGTTCCCTGATCGTTGCAAAAGCAGAATAAGGAGGAAATCCTATGAACAAAGCGACCCTTATTGGCAGACTTGCCGCCGACCCTGAACTTCGTCAGACCGGCAGCGGAATCGCCGTAACAAGCTTCACCATCGCCGTTGACCGCCCCTATTCCAAGGGCACCGACCGTCAGACCGACTGGATTGACATCGTCGCATGGAGAAACACCGCCGAGTTCGTCTGCAAATACTTCCAGAAAGGTTCCCCCATCGTTATCGAAGGTTCCATTCAGACCAGAATGTGGGAAGACAAAGCCGGCCAGAAACGCAAATCCGTAGAGATTGTTGCCGAAAACGTCGAATTTGTTCCCAGAAGCAAAGACGCAGGCGCTCCTTCTTTCCATACCGAAAGAAACGAATTTGCTCCGCCCATTGCCGAACCCGCACCTGTAGTTTATGCTGCAGGTTCCGCCGATGACTTCACCGTCATCGATGACGAGGATCTCCCTTTCTGAGCAAAGAGCTCAATTCTTGTTTAACTGAAAATCTATAAAGGAGGAAATGAATCATGGAAAGATCCGAAAGACCCGAAAGACCCATGAACCGCAACAGAAGAAGCCGCAAAAGAGTTTGCGCTTTCTGTGTTGATAAAATCGCTGAAATCGATTACAAAGATGTTCCCCGTCTGAGAAGATTCCTCTCCGAAAGAGGCAAAATCATTCCCAGAAGAGTTACCGGAACTTGCGCACGCCATCAGCGCCAGCTGACTACCGCTATCAAACGCGCTCGTCATCTTGCATTCCTTCCCTACGTTTCTGACTGATATTGAAACCGGGAAGCCGATAATCGAAAAAAAATTACTCCCTGCCGAACCGGCGGGGAGTTTTTTTATCCGGAAAACATATTGCGGCTTATTATTTACAATTTTCTGTGAATATGTTATATTTCAAAAAGAGTTTTCCCCCGAAAGGAGATTTTTTATGAAAAACATCCTTGTTCTTCTCCCCTATGATGAAATTTCAAAAGAAAAGCTTGTTTCCGCGGTTGAGGGAAAAAGCAGCATTTCTTTTATAAACAGAAAAGAAAACCCCGATGAATATAAAGCCGCATTAAAAACCGCAAATCTTATAATCGGCGAAGTTCCCAACGCAGATTTTCAGTATTGCGAAAATCTTGAAATGCTCCAAAGTTCCTCTTCCGGAATCAATTATTACATCGAAGGCGGAAAGTTCCCCGAAAACGCAAAGCTTTGCTGCATGACCGGTGTTTACGGAAACGTGATCGCCGAACATCTTCTCGGAACGATCCTTTCCCTTTGCAGAAGGATCCCCGAATATCGCAACCAGCAGAACGAACACAAATGGAAAATCCTGCGCTTTGATAAACCCCTTGATGAAAGCACTGTTCTTATTCTCGGGGCCGGAGATATCGGCACCACCCTTGCAAAATGGATGCGCCCTATGGTCGGAAAAATAATCGGAATCCGCCGCACCGTAAGGGATTTTCCGGATTGCTTCGATGAAATGGAAACCCTTGAAAAGCTTGACGAAAAACTTCCCGAAGCAGATTTTGTAATATCCATACTTCCCCACACTCCGGAAACCGCCGGACTTTTCGACGAACGAAGACTTCGCCTTATGAAAGATGACGCCGTTTTTGTAAACGGCGGCCGCGGAAGCCTTGTTGACCAGGAAGCACTTCTTAAGGTAATGTCCGAAGGAAAATTTTACGGAGTCGGCCTTGACGTAACCGTTCCGGAACCTCTTCCGGAGGAAAGCCCCCTTTGGAACCAGGAAAGACTTCTCATAACTCCCCATGCGGCGGGAAATTCCTGTTCTCTCGAAAGTCCGCTTGAAAGAAAAATAAGAAATTTTATCCTTAAAAACACCCTTCTCTGGCTTGGCGGTGAAGAACCGGAAAACGTCATAGATTTTTCCCTCGGCTATAAAAAGAACATATAAAAAAACCGTTTCCATGAAAATGGAAACGGTTTTTTCTTCTCTGTGTCACACAACATTTATATTTTACCATTAAAAGGCAAAAAGGTCAATGATTCAAAAACATTTTCTCCGAAAAGCATAATAATATATTCATATTTCCGTAAAAATAAACAGTAGAAACGGCCTGTTCCAAATGGTATAATTAAATTACAGAAGGAAGCTTAAACTTCCCGAAGTGTAACCAAAAAGGGGGTAAAAATATGAACATCAGCATCATTTCGAAAAACACTTCAATCCGCGATTCTTTCCGTGAACGCTGCGAGAAAAAGTTTGCAAAGCTTGACCGCTTTTTCGGCGAAGATGCAAAAGCCACCGTTACTGTAACCAACCAGAACGGCCGTGAAACCGTTGAAGCAACCATTACCGCAGGCGGAATGTTCTTCAGAGCGGAAAAAACCACCTCCGACAGACTTGATTCCCTCGAAGCCGTTGTGGATGTTCTTACAAAACAGATCACCCGCAACAAAAAGAAACTTGAACACAAATTCCGCGGAGAAAAATTTTCCGAACTTGCTGTGGATTTTTATGAAGAACCCGCAGAAGATTTCGGCGTTGTAAGAACAAAACAGTTCCGCGTAAACCCCATGGATGTTCAGGAAGCGATTCTTCAGATGAATCTTTTGGGACACAATTTCTTTATGTTCCGCAACACCGATACCGGGGAAATCAACGTTGTCTATAAACGCAACGACGGAAAATACGGTGTTCTCGAACCCATCGATTAAGCGTTAAAAAGGCGCCCGCAAGCCTTTTTTTGAATAAATGTAAGCGCAGAACAAACCACAGCAGAACAAAAAATCCCGTGCTCAGTTGAGCACGGGATTTTTTTATTTTCTGTTTTTTTCGATCCAGCTTACAGCAAAATCAACAAGTTCTCTCTGCTTCATAAAACGAAGGACCGCATTTCCGATTTTTGCCTTCTTAACGGCATGTTTTTTTTCAAAAGCTTCGCCGATTTTGGAAAAATCCTCTCCGTCAACAAAAAGCGTTTCATAAGCTTTCCAGATGCGTTTTCCGTTTTCCAAAACCGCGCTGTGTTCTGTGACAAAATGTTTTGAAGGATATTCCGCCAAGGCATCCGCAAGATGGAGCGAGGTGTTTTTGTCGTACCCAACACCGATCAGAAGAACGCAGCCGTCCAGTTCATAAAGTTTCGAAAGGGGCGAACCTTCGCCGAAAATATTCGAAATATCGTGGTTTTCGGTAAGATATTCCGCATTTTTTCCGTTTGCGGCAAAAGAACGTGCCGGGTGGCCGCTTCTTAAAGTTCCCGGCCAGCTGCGAAACATTTCGGCAGCCGCACCCATTGTGTTGGTCGGAGTTATGTTTTTGTCGTATGCCGGCCAGTTTTCCCTTATAACATTCCACTGGCTTTCCGGAACTTCCCAATGCACCCCGGTTTCCGGATCAAGATTTTTCCAGCTTTGAGAAGGCATCATAATCGTTCCTTCGGAACCGACCGCTTCCAGAAGCGATTCGATAACGGTTTGTGCGCCGCCGCAGACATATCCAAGGCTTTTAAGCGAAGTGTGGACGATTATGTTCATTCCGCTTTTTATTCCAAGGGAATCAAAAGCGTTTTTCAGATCATCTTTGACAACAATTTTATTTTCCATGGTTATTTTTCAAGATTATATTTTTCTGCAATGTGGTTTTCTTTTGCGGTAAGAAGAATATTCGCAGCTTCAATAAAACCTTCGCCGCCTTCATAAGTGGTGATATATTCCGGAAGATATTTTGCGTGCTCAGCATATTTCATAAAGTTTGCAACCGCGCAGGCTTTTGGAAAAAAACCGAACATTTCCTCGTCATTCGCCGCATCTCCGAAATAGATTACGGATTCCTTCGGGTTTTCAACGCCGTAGTGTTCTTTAAGGTAAAGAAGGCTCATGGGGAGTTTGTCGTAATCTCCGAACCATGTGTTAACATGAATGGAGCTGATATTTCCCGTTGCACCGATGGCTTTTACCGCTTCGAGAACCTCTTTTGCTTCCTCAAAAGTAAGCTTATCGTCCTCATCTTCCGCATAGTTGAAAGCAAAATCATTAAAACGGCTGTATTGGTCTATGCTGACTTTGATTTTTGGATTTTTGGCAAGGGCCGCTTCTCTTATTTTTTCATGCACGGAATATCTGTCCTTCGGAACGGAAGGATGGACAAATTCTTTTCTTGAACCGTTTTCAAGATAATAAACGACGCTTCCGCTTTCAACAATAATTGCGTCCACCGGCCAATCGGTTATTGCAACCGCCGCCCAGCCGGCTGTTCTTCCGGTTACCGGAATAACGATATATCCCGCTTCTCTGAGTTTCCAGAGCATCTCATAAGTTTCGGGGTGAATTCTTCCGTCCGGCCCGGTAAGGGTTCCGTCTATATCCGTAAGGATATATTTTATATCCAAAGCTTCCGCTTTTGTAATTTCATTAATATTTTTCAAGATGAAATATCTCCTTTTAAAATTGCATACATTTTATATTAACCTTATATTCCGGCCAAGTCAACAAAAACTTTTTTGGAAGGTGTTTTTTTGAATATAAAATATTCGGTTGTAAGAATACGCTTTTTTGCTTTACCCGTCCTGTTTTTTCTTTTGAGCACGGCCGCTGTTATCCCCGTGCTCAAAGCTGAAAGTGCCGATGCTCGAATTTCAAAAACCGTTTTCTTTACTTTTGACGACGGTCCCTCCGCCGTTACGGACGAGATTCTCGATATTCTTTCAAAAGAAAAAATAAAAGCAACTTTCTTCGTAATCGGCCCTTCGGACGAAAGATCCGACGAAAGGCTTTTTCGGATACACAGCGAAGGTCATTCCATCGGGCTTCATACCATGAGCCACAGTTATGACAAAATATATCTTTCTGCCGAAAGTTTTATTGAAGATATCGAAGCCGAAAGAGAATGGGTATATTCCGTAACCGGAGAAGAATGCAAAATTTTCCGTTTTCCCGGCGGAAGCAAAAACTACGCCGCTCCGGAATGGCTTATTGAAGAAGTAAAAGAAAATGCAAAGGAAAAAGGATTTTTTTGGTTTGATTGGAACGCCGACGGAAAAGACAGCCTTGGAAAGCTTCTTTCCCCTGAAGAAATTGCCGAAAACGTGCTTTCTTCCGAATTTATCGGCAGCGAAAAAATAATTGTTCTTCTGCACGACAGCGCCGGAAGAACAACCACTCCGGAAGCCTTAAAAATCCTTATTTCTGAATTCAGAAAAATGGGATACAGTTTCAAAAAACTTGGCTGAACAAAATTTCTTTACATTTTTACCAGTTTTTGATATAATAATGTTGAAAATAATAACAACTATTCACAACGAAAGGGGATGCAAAAATGATCATTACCATCGGAAGACAGTTCTGCAGTGGAGGAAGCGAGGTTGGAAGAAAACTTTCTGAACGCCTTGGAATTCCTTATTACGACAAAAATCTCTATGAATATGCGGCAAAAAACCGTGGTTTCAGCACAAAATATGTCAAGGAAATTGAAGAAACACCCACCGGCAGTTTTCTCTATTCCCTTGCAATGTTCCCCTATGTTGATTTCGGCGCTGATAACCTGATTCCTTCCGGAATAGCCGTTGCCGCGGACCAAACAAATTATATCCTTGAAAAAGCTAAAGAAGGCCCCTGCATTTTTGTCGGCCGCTGCGCGGACAGCATTTTAAGCGAACGTAAAGACGTTCTTAACGTATTTATTTATGCAGACCCGGAAACAAGGCTTAAACGTGCAATTGAAAGATATGGTCTTTCCGAAAAAGAAGCGCTTAAATCCATCCAGCAAACGGATAAGCACCGGGCAAGCTATTACAACATGAACAGCAACAAAAAATGGGGCATGAAAGAAAGTTATCATATTATGTTAGATTCCGGAATGCTCGGGATCGACGGAGTTGTTGATATTATCGAAAAAATATATCGCGACAAGATAAAATAAAAAAACGGCGGGTTCTCCGCCGTTTTTTTATTTTATTTCGGTTTTTTAACAATTTTTCCTCCGGCAATTACCCAGACGGGAGTTTCGTAAACAGAAAGCGGGTCGCCTTTAAAAGCCACAAGATCCGCGTCTTTTCCGGGCGCAACGGAACCGATTTTTCCGGAAAGTCCCATAATTTTTGCCGGAACGCTTGTGATAGCTCTTATCGCGTCGTCGTGATCCATTCCTGCCCTTACCGCAATTCCGGCGGAAAGGGGAAGATACTGTATCGGAACTTCCGGATGGTCGGTACAGATTGCAACTTCCACACCGGCTTTTTTAAGAATCGCGGCGTTTTCATCCCGCTCGTTGGAAAGTTCCGGCTTTGTTCTTGTGCAGATCATCGGACCAACAACAGCTTTTGCTTTTTCCGAAGCAAGTTTTTCCGCGTTGAGATATCCTTCTGTGCAGTGGATGAGAACAAGGTCAAGCTCATATTCCTTTGCAATCCTTATAGCGGTAAAAATATCGTCGGAACGGTGAGCATGGAAATGGGATTGAATGCTTCCGTCAACAACTGCGGCAAGCGCTTCGCTTTTGACGTCGATTTCCGGTTCGTCCGTATCCTCATCCTCTTCCGCGGCGAGGATATCGCGCTGATATCTTTGGGCTTTTTTAAGCTGCTCGCGAATTATCGCGGCAGTCGCCATTCTTGTCGAAGGCGTTTCGTCTTTTCCGTGATAGGTGTTTTTTGGGTTTTCTCCAAGGGCAAATTTCATCGCCAGCGGAGCCTTTATTACCATATCGTCAATGCAGCTGCCGTAAGTTTTTATTGCAACCATCTGTCCCGCAACCGGATTTGCGCTTCCCGGGCCGGTAACAACCGCAGTAACCCCCGCATCAAGCGCTTCCTTAAAGCTGTAATCGCCGGGGTTTACCGCATCGATAGCGCTTAGATGCGGCGTTGCCGGGTCGGTATCTTCGTTTCCGTCGTCACCTTCAAAGCTGAGCCCGTCTTCCCACATTCCAAGATGGCAATGGGCATCGATAAAGCCGGGATATATCGTAAGCCTCGAAAAATCGTAGCTTTCAGCGTCTTTGGGGCAGAATTCCATAGGGCCAACATCGATTATCGTTCCGTTTCTGACAAGAACATATCCGTTTTTAATAAAACCGGAACAGGCGGTAAAAATTCCCGCATTATAGAAAAGCATTGATTTTACCTCCCCTTTTTTATTTCCTGAATAAATATATGGCGGGAGAAATCTCCCGCCGAATTTTTTATTTTTACTGTGGTTTGCGGCGGCTTTGAGCGGTTCTTCTGTTTCCGTCGCTTTTTTTCATTCCGCTGAGCTTTTCGTCGCTGGTCTGTTTGAATTTGCTAAGCATATCTTCGAAAGAAAGACCTTCCTGCTGTCTTGGGCGGAATTCAAAAGAATCTGCCCCGCGGGAAACGCTTGCGGGTTCCCTTTCTCTTCTTTGGGAGCGGCGGTCTTCTCTGCGTTCCGGGGCTTCAGCCTGTTTCATCGAAAGAGCAATTTTTCCTTCAGGGCTGATCGAAAGCACCTTTACCTTAACCGTCTGTCCCATCTGGACAAATTCTTTTATATCTTTTACATAGTTTCTTGTAACTTCGGAAATATGGACCATTCCGGTGTTTTTTCCAATTTCAACAAAAACCCCGAAATTTGTAATTCCGGATACTTTACCCTCGACGATAGATCCTACTTCAACATCCATTTTTTAGATTTTGTCCCCCTCAAAAGTTGTAAACTCAGTCCGTACCGGAAACATCAATATAGAAATGTTCTTCGGGATATGCATATCCGAGTTTTTCTCTTGCCTGCTCCTCGATGAATTCATCTGTTCCGTAACTGTCAAGCGTCTTTTGGAGCTCTTCGTTCCTGATAAGCGACTCTGTATATTGCTGGCGAAGTTCATCAAGTTCGTTTTGTTTTCCGCTTATGTTCGCCTGCATTGATATCAGGGTATAAAGAAGATATACCGCGAATACAATAGCTGCAATTTTCAGAAAAACGCCCTTTTTCGTTTTTTTCTGTTCCGTTGCTTTCAACTTTTTCGGGCTCCTTTCCGGCTTTTTCTCCGCAAAACGAAAAAACCTTTGATATATTTAGACACAATACATTATATACCAATCCTGCCTTCTTTTTCAATAGGAATTTTATGGTATCCACAACTTTTACAATATTTATTTTTATTTCGGCCGATAATTTGCAAAACAGCTTTTGAAAAGGTTTTAAAAAAATCCCGATTATTTTTCTTATTAATTTTGCTGTCTTTTCCGCAAAACCGCGCAAGGAACAATAAACCGGACAAAAACCCGTTCCGATACCGAAATAAATATAAAGCCGCGGAATTCCGAAATTTTCTTCCAGCAAAAACGAAAAGATTATAAATCCTCCCCAAATCCAGAAAAGAAAATCGCAAAGAGACGAAAATTTTCTTCCGAAACGCAAAATCGTTGCCGACATACGCATTACAACAAAACATAAACCGAGAAGTATTCCCAGTACCGCTGCTTTCAGAAAAATTTCCCACTGGTAACCGATTATATCTTCCGTATAAATCATCGGAATATCCTGTCAAACAATCCCGCTTTTCTTGAAAGCGAATTTTTATATTCGACGGAATCGATTTCTCCTTCCACCGAAAGATCTCCACTTTCCGCAGAAAAAGAAATTACTTTAAGATCTTTTCCGCCAATTATAAACGCCGTATCGCCGAGCATTGCATATATTTTCGTTTCGTCAAAGCCTTCAACATCCGCAACACCGGTTGCCTTAAGAATCCTTCTGTTTTCAAGAACCAGTTCATGTGTTTTTTTCTGCTGTTCAGTTTTCTGCAAGCCTATCCTCCCCTTTCCTGATAGTAAAATATGTATAAAAAGACAAAAAAATTCCGGAAGAAAATCTTCCGGAATTTTTTGTTTTTTTATTTGCTGCAGTCGCTGATTTTTCTTTCTGCCGCGCTCTGTTTGCTCATGGGCATTTTTACGTTTTCGCCTGCGTTCTGGTTTTTATTCTTTGCGTTTTTGCAATTTTTGCAATTTGTATTTTCTCTTGCATAATTTTCAGGCATATTTTCAATCTCCGTTCAAAAGATATTTGCGAAAGGTTTTGCCTTTCGTAAATATCTTTTGCGGTTTTTTTATGATTATTCGTTTCAATAAATCAGTTTTATCGAAGAATTAAGGTTTTTGATAGTAATATTATCGGCGCCCTCTTCAAATTCTCCGTCAAGGCTCCAGCCTCCGGAAGGATTTTTAAGAACGGTAAGCTCGCTGCAGGAAAAAAATTCTATCATATCGCAACCGAGATATTGCCTTGAAGTTATCGCTTTTATTATTTTATTGAGCTGGCCGGCGTTTTCCGGCTGTTTTATCAGCATTATTTCAAATTTTCCGTCGTTCATATCGACCGCATCCGGCGAAAGACTTAAAATTCCACCAAGCGAAGTTGAATTGCTGACAGCGCCGAAAATATAGTTTCCTTCATATTTTCTGCCTTCCGCTTCAAGAGATACAAATTCCCCTTTAAGGTTCCGAAGGTCAAGTCCTCCCTCGACAATATAGGCAAGATGACCCACGATGTTTTTAAAATTTTGGGAAGTTGCATAGCTTGTTCTTGTAAACGCGCCGAAGGAAGCAACGTAGGTAAAAGGCCTTTCGCCGAAAGAACCGGCATCAAAAACATGTTCGCTTCCTTCCGCAATGTTCTGGGCGGCTGTCGGGATATCACCGGAAAGTCCTATGCTTGCGGCAAAATCGTTTGTGCTTCCGCAGGGAATATAACCGAGAGGTTTTTTTGAACCGAAAAGATTTCCCGAAACAACTTCGTTGAAAGTTCCGTCGCCGCCGCAGGCAACGATAAGATCAAAATCTTTTCCGTATTTTTCCGCCCAATTTTTTGCGTCGCCGCGCTTTGAGGTCATCATAAGGAATATGTCATATCCGCCTTCCGAAAGAACGGAAATTATTTTCGGAGTATAAAGCACTCCGAAACGCATTCCCGAAACGGGATTAAGAATTAGGAGCAGCTTTTTTTGCATATTATACCTTCTTTACAAATTTTTCCGAACATTTCGGGCAGCAGATTTCAACTTTTCCGCGGCCGCGGGGAATTCTTATTTTCTGTCCGCATTTGGGGCATTTGAAATGTTTATAGGTTTTGCGTTCTTCAAAATCCGCCCGGAACCCTACCCACCAATTTTTAGCTTTATACCAGACGGCCATAAACTTTTGGTTTTCTGCGCGGCGCTTTTCGTGGTTTTTCGAAAGGGTTCTGTAAATTGCAATTCCGTAAAGCACGAGAGAAACAAGATAGAGAAGTCTTGAACGGGTGAAAACATAGAGAACGTAAAAAGCAAATCCCCCCGCAACAAGCGCAAGCGAAAGCCGGTCCGTTCCGTATCTTCCGTACATAAATTCTCTGAGTTTCTGCATTATCATAACGAATATCTTCCTTTTTTGTTTAATACAATTATTGTAACATGGTTATTTTTTACAATGGTTAACGAATTATAAACTTTTTAAATCCTTATTATGGACAGCGGCTTTTAAAAGTGATATAATATTTTTCGCAAAAAATATGCCCGGAGGCATAGCTCAGCTGGTCAGAGCGTTCGCCTCACACGCGAGAGGTCCACGGTTCGAGCCCGTGTGTCTCCACCAAACGAAAAGCACCCGTTTTGGAAATCCGAAACGGGTGCTTTTTTAATAGAAAAGGGGGTATTTATTTTTTTGATTAACGAACCATCATGGTACCGCCATCTACGCAGATGGTCTGACCGGTGATGAATTTGGAGCTGTCGCTTGCTGCGAAAGCAATAACGGGAAGGTAATCTTCGATGAGGTCGCCGGGTTTATCGCCGAGCATAAGACCTTTCATGCCGTCCATGAATGCCTGTTTTTCTTCGGGGCTGAACTGTG
>JAFSEN010000050.1 GCA_017435745.1 Oscillospiraceae bacterium | reverse complement strand
TCCAAAAGTTCCACGGTCTTGCCAAAATCATTAAAATCGTTTATACTGTAATTGCAATCTTGCGATGGCTGTTCCGTATCTGCGCCAACAGATACATTTGGAACAGTCATTATTTTTTTGTCCAATTTACCTCACCTTCTTTTGGAAATTCATCATTACAGATGCATTTTCCTTCGAAGCCGGGTTCTGATAAATTTCGGTTGCTTTCGGTTATTTCCAAAAGCTGTTCAAGCAGATTTATACATTTGTTTACAGTTTCCGTCCGGTCTGTTTCATCAAGCTGTAGCCGAAGTTTTTTGATTTCAACGCTCAGCCGGTCGCTTTGGAACTTTCCGGCGGAAATCAAAACTTTTTGGTGCAGAAGCGATTTTATGAAGTATTCGCCTTTTGGCATTCCGCAAACGGTTATCCTTGCCTGGATTCTGTCGTATTCGTCCGGAGTAACGTGGAAATTTATACATCGGCTTCGGGTTCTGCTTCTGTTTTTCTCTGCCATTCAAAATCCTCCTTATAAACTTTTTCCAGCTTATCGGAAATAGCTTTCTGCTTGTTAGGATAAAGGTGAGCGTATATGTTGAGGGTAGTTTCGACTTTTTCGTGTCCAAGTCTTTCAGCCGCTTCAAGAGGCGTTACGCCCATTTCCATAAGCAAGGCGCAGTGTGAATGCCGTAAATCATGGATTCTGATTTTTTTGATTCCGGCTTTCTTGGCGCCTTTTGCCATTTCTCTTTCAAGATGGTTCTTTGACATAAAGAAGAGTCTGTAGTCCTTTTCCATTCCCAAAAATCCGTTTATATAATCCTTTATATCCGCAAGCAGAAAATCCGGAGCGGAAATCACCCGGTTGCTTTTTGGAGTTTTCGGTGGGGTTATAACCTCTTTTCCTTTGATTATATGAAAGGATTTTGTGATACTGATTGTCTGGTTATCAAAATCAATATCCCCGGGAGTAAGGGCAAGAAGTTCGCCGATTCTCATGCCTGTCCAGAACAGGACCATGAATGCGGTGTGTGCACGTTGGTTATCCATAAGGGCATCGGAGAATTTTTCAAACTCGTCTTTAGTCCAGAAGTTCATTTCTTCGGCATAGTTTTTGCCGATGATTCCGGCTTTTCTTACCGGGTTGCTTTTAAGGTCGTAGAAGTTTACGGCAAAGTTGAAAATTGTGGAAAGCTGGTTGTGAATTGACCGCAGATAGGTGGGTTTGTAACCCTGAGAAATCAACTCGTTCTGCCATTTTCGCACATCTGCTGGGGTTATTTCGTTCATTTTCTTTTTGCCGAAATAGGGAAGGATTTTTGTTTCTATGATATGACCTTTGTTTTCCATAGTACTTTCCCTGATGCGGTTTTTAGCATCGTCACGGTATAGGTTCAGGAATTCCTCGAAAGGCATTGTCAAATCTGCCTGTTGGGTTAAAAGGAACCGCCGCAGCCATTCTTCCGCTTCGTGCTTTGTGTTGAATCCGCGTTTTGTGGATTTCTTTCTGTTTCCCTGCCAGTCGGTATAACGGTACTGAATATACCATTTTCCGGTGGTGGGATCCCTTTTTGCTGCCATAGAATCACCTCCT